>JBFHRB010000127.1:0-9480 GCA_041591915.1 Nitriliruptorales bacterium | reverse complement strand
TCCGGCGGTCCGACGACTCGGCATCGACCGTGGTCTGCTCGACGCCCTCGCTGGTCACGATCGTCAGGGCCGCGGACGAGGCGCCGAACGCGCTCGTCAGGTTGCGCAGGTAGGTGGTGGCGTCCGCCGGGTCGTCACCGCGGGCCAGTGCACGTGTGGCCTTGTAGAGGTCGCCGATGCGGTGCCGCTGCTCCTCGGCACCTGCCCAGTCCCGCAACGCGAAGGAGATCGCTGCCAGCAGCGCGCCGATCAGGGCGACGATGGCGGGCTCCTGGACCGCGACGGTCGCGGTCACGACCCCCACGATGGTGCCGATGCCCCAGGTGACGGCGTTGATCGCGCGCATCGCACGCCAGGTCTCACCGTACGGCGACCCTGTCAGCCGCCGACGACCCTCGTGGAACACGGCGACGCCGATGGCGTTGAAGGCCAGTGCCGCCAGCACGAGCCCGATGACCGCGCGGGTGCCGAGCACGGCCTCCGGCCGACCGGCGATGAGCCGGAAGACGGCGCCACCGGCCGCACCGGCCGCCCCGAGCTGGGCCGCGCCCAGCGCGATCTGCCAGGGCTGTCGCCGCTGCACGAGCATGACGGCGCCCATGGCGAGCGCGAACGAGATCGCGATGCCGCCGAGGGGGACGAGGAACAGCATGGGGACCAGCGCTGCCTCGCCGAGGTGCGAGCCGTGGACCGTGCCCCGGAAGCGGAACTGGATCGGGAGCCACGCGGTGACGACGGCGAGCCCGAACAGCAGTGCGGCGGGAAGGTCCACCGTCGTCACGGGATCGGCGACCCACGCGGCCACGACGGCCACGAGCGCGAGCGTGACCACGACGAGGACGAACCCGCCGATGCCCGCGGGCTCGCGGGCCCGGCGCGGCCCAACGCGTGGCTCCGTCACGACGGATCCCCTCGGCTCGCCCCCGGATGGCCGTTCGCGGCCCCGTTTCGCCGTCGGTCCGGGGGCGCGTCGATCGAGCGTATCCGTGGCCGCACGCCCAGCGCTCTGGCACTCGCCGGGGTCAAGTGCCAGACCGGTACCATCCGCGGCGTCCCGTCGTCCGCGTCGAGAAGGGAGGAGTTGGCACATGACCGACCCCAGCCGCCTCGTGACCGACCCGGACGACGTGCTCGACGAACGCAAGGCCGCGATCCTGCGCGCGATCGTCGCCGAGTACGTCACGAGCGGGGAGCCGATCGGGTCCAAGCGCGTCGTCGAGGTCGCGCAGCTGGACGTCTCCGCCGCCACGGTGCGCAACGAGATGCAGGCGCTCGAGGAGCTCGGCTACATCTCCCAGCCCCACACCTCGGCCGGCCGCGTGCCGACCGACAAGGGCTACCGCTACTTCGTCGACGAGCTGCGCAACCGCCACCGCCTCGTCGACGACGGCCGCCAGAGTGAGGCGGTCGCCCAGCTCATGGGCACGGCCACCGACGTCGAGGACGTCCTTCGACAGACCACCCAGGTGCTGAGCCACCTGACCCACCTCGTGTCGCTGGTCGTCGCGCCAGCCGTCGACACCGCCCGGCTGAAGCTGATCGAGCTCGTCAACCTGTCGCCGCAGGTCGTCCTGGTGCTGCTCGTCACGGACACGGGCCGCGTCCGCAAGCAGCTGATCGAGCTGCTGACGCCGCTGACGGAGGCCGACGTCGATCGCGTCCGTTCGGCGGTCGCCGATTCGGTCAACGGCCGCCGGGTCGGCGAGATCGAGGCCCTCGTCGACCGTATGGCCGACGAGGCCCCGCCCGAGCTGCGCGAGCTGCTCCGCGAGCTCGCCCTCGCCGTTGCCCGCCTCGAGGAGGCGGGTCCGGATCGCGTCTACGTCGGTGGCCGTGCCGCGCTGGCTGGCCCCGGCGGTCTCGAACGTCGGGACCTCTCGCGCATCCTCGAGCTCCTCGAGGAACGCGTCACCCTCGCCCGGATCCTGGCCGAGTCGGCCGTCACCGACGAGCCGCTCATCCGCATCGGCGAGGAGCACGACCTCGTGGACCTGCAGGGCACGGCGCTGGTCGCCCAGCGCTACCAGCTCGCGACGACCGGCTCGCTCGGGGTCCTCGGACCCACGCGCATGGACTACGCGAACGTCCTGTCGAGCGTGCAGGTCGTGGCCGAGCAGCTCCAGCGGACGCTCCGACGCCTGAGCAGCGGGGACTGACGTGGCCAGCGACCTCTACGCCGTCCTCGGCGTCGACCCGGGCGCGAGCCAGGACGAGATCAAGCGGGCCTACCGTCGCAAGGCACGGGAGTGCCACCCCGACGCGGGAGGCGACGAGGAGCAGTTCAAGGAGGTCCAGCACGCCTGGCACGTGCTCGGCGACCCGGAGCGCCGCCGCCGCTACGACCGCTTCGGCGACGACGGCAGCGGGTCGGCCGGTGTGACCGGCGATCCGTTCGGGTTCGGCACCGGCGGGTTCGGCGGCCTCGGCGACGTCATCGACGCCTTCTTCGGTGGCGGCGGGTTCGGCGGCACGACGACGGCGCCGCCGCGACAGCAGCAGGGCCGTGACGTCATCGTCCGGGTCGAGGTCACCCTCGAGGAGGTCGCGACCGGCGTGAAGCGGCCGGTCTCGGTCGACGTCGCGGGTGTCTGCGAGGACTGTGGCGGCAGCGGCTCGAGCTCGGGGGGTGGACCGGTCGCCTGTGGGAGCTGCAACGGGCAGGGGCGGGTCCAGCGCGTGGTCCGCACGGCGTTCGGGCAGCTGGCGACGGCGACCACCTGCCCGGCGTGCGAGGGGACCGGACGCTCGGTCGCCGACCCGTGTGGGACCTGCGCGGGCGAGGGGCGCCACGCACGGCGCCGAACGGTGACGGTCGACATCCCGCCTGGTGTGAGCGACGGCGATCGACTTCGGGTCAGCGGCGCGGGTGAGGCCGGCCGCCACGGCGCTGCGGCCGGGGACCTCTACCTCGAGGTGCGCGTCGCCCGACACGAGATCTTCGACCGTGACGGCCGCGACCTCTGGTGTGACGTCCGGGTCCCGATGACCCAGGCCGCGCTCGGCGCCGAGTTCGGTGTCCCCGGCCTCGGCGGTGACGAGGTCGAGGTGCGAATCCCGCCGGGCACGCAGCCCGGCGACGTGCTGAGGATCAAGCGCTCGGGGCTTCCGGGGCGCGGCGGCGGCAGCCGCGGGGACCTGCTGGTCCGCGTCAACGTGGAGATCCCGCGCGAGCTCACGGCTGAGCAACGATCGCTGCTCGAGCAGCTCGCGGACGCGCGCGGGGACGAGGTCGGCGGCGAGGACGGCCGCGGCCTCTTCGACCGCATCCGCGAGGCGTTCCGGTAGTGCCCGACCCCCTCGTGTTCGTCGACGGGCCGCTCGGCGTCCCGGGCGCCGTCCACCCGCTCTCCGACGATGATGCCCGGCACCTCCGGCGCGTGCTGCGCCTCGACGACGGGGCGGCCGTCGTGGTCTCCGACGGCGGCGGCCAGCTCGCGCCAGGGGTGCTGCGCGGTGCGGACGTCGAGCTGACGGCGCCGGGAGAACGCGCCGCGCCGCGGCCGGGACCAGCCATCGAGGTCGTCCACGCCCTTCCCAAGGGGTCGAAGCTCGACGAGGTCATCCGCACCCTGACCGAACTCGGCGTCCGACGGATCGTCCCGATCGTCGCCGATCGCAGCGTGAGGGTCCTCGAGGGCGACCGGGCCGCGAAGCAGCTCGCGCGCTGGGAGGGCATCGCGCGCTCGGCCGCTGCCCAGAGCCGGCGTGCCGACCTCCCGGAGATCGCGCACGTCTCCTCCCTCGACGAGGTGCTCGCCGACGGGCCGCCCGGACTCGTGGCCCACGTCGGGGCCGATGTCGGCCTCGGCGCGGCCATCGCCAGCGGCGTGACCGACCCACTCGTCCTGGCGATCGGGCCCGAGGGCGGGTGGTCCCGGGAGGAGATCGAGCGCTTCGAGGCCGCAGGATGGACGGCCGTCAACCTCGGCGCGACGGTGCTGCGGACCGAGCATGCGGCCGTCGTGCTCGCGGCGGCCGCGTCGTACGCGACCGGGGCGTTCTGAGGGGGCTAGTCCCTTCGGCCCACGGGTCATCTTCGCGGCGTCCCATGGCTCGGGCCATCTTGGGGGGCCGGGGGGTGTCAGAAACACGTTGACAGTCTGTCCCCGTCCGGTCACGCACTGTTACGCTCCGAGGTGACACCATCACGGTGAGCGTTGTCCGCCAGCGGCGGGAGAGGCGGGCGACCCCGACACCAGTCGATCGATGGCTGGTCGGGGCGGCCAACCTGAGCCGCGGCGAGCCGTGGGGCTCGACCGACGGGAGAGGAACCATGGAGACGACCCGCCAGGAGGCGCCGGATCCCGGCAACAGCGGTTCCGACATCAGCGAGTACGCGCGGGCCCTGGGTGAGCGACTCCGCAACGTCCGCCAGCAGCAGGGACTGTCACTGCACGACGTCGAGCGCGCAAGCGAAGGCGACCTGAAGGCGAGCGTCGTCGGCGCCTACGAGCGTGGCGAGCGCGCCGTGTCCGTCTCACGGCTGCGTGCCCTGGCCGAGTTCTACGGCGTGCCGATCGCCGAGCTCCTGCCGGGGCGGCAGACGCCGAGCGGCCAGGCCGAGTCTCGCATCCGGATCGACCTGACGAGGCTGTCGGCCACGCCGCTGCCGGAGTCGACCCTGATCGGTCGCTTCGCCGCGACGATCCAGTCACGGCGCGGGGACTTCAACGGGCGGGTCCTGACGCTACGGGCCGCCGACGTGCAGGCGATCGCCGCGATGCTCGACGTCGCGGCGGAGGACCTGTGCGACCGGCTCGTCAGTGCAGGCATCGCTGCCAGCCGGTAGGCGCGACCCGGGCGCGTGCTCCTGAGTACGCTCGCGGACCCAGCAAGAGGGGTCCGGTTCATGAGCGACGACGTCGAGCTGTCCATCGATCTCCCCGTCGGCGGGGCGGATCCCGGCTCTGACGAGGACGCGCCCTCCGCCGGCGCGGTACGCGACCCCGACTGCCTCTTCTGCCGCATCGTCGCCGGCGAGATCAAGAACGCCGAGGTCGTCTACCAGGACGACGTGGTCGTCGCGTTCAAGGACATCCAGCCCAAGGCGCCCGTGCACGTCCTCGTCGTGCCTCGCCACCACGTCCGCGACTGGAGCGATCTCGCGGAGACCGCGTCGCACCTCGCCGAGCACCTGTTCGAGGGTGTGCGCCAGGCCGCGTCCGTGTCGGACATCGACCAGTACCGCGTCGTCGCCAACACGGGCAGCAAGGCGGGCCAGACCGTGTATCACCTGCACCTCCACGTGCTGGGCGGCCGGCCGATGCTGTGGCCCCCGGGCTGACCTACACTCTGACCCACACCCGCTGGAGGAACTGCCCCCACTTTGGCCCCATCGTCGACGTCAGCATCTGCTGCTCGTGACGCCGAGCTCCACCCGAGCGAGGACGGCGGGTCGCAGGGTTCCACCTCCGTCAAGATCCTCGTGCCGGGTGAGCACTCGATGGTCGCGCTGCTCGGCGCTCGTGACGAGCTCCTGCGCATCGTGGAGGAGGCCTTCCCCACGCGCATCAGCGTCCGCGGCAACGAGATCAGCATCAGCGGGTCCGGCCCGAGCGTCGACCGTGTCTCGCGCCTGTTCTCCGAGCTCGTCGAGCTGCTCGAGGACGGCCAGCACATCGACCACGGCACGGTTCGCCAGACCATCCGCATGGTCCAGTCCGACGCCGAGGAGCGGCCGTCGGAGGTCTTCCGCGACACGCTCCTGACCCACCGCGGCAAGTCGATACGACCGAAGACCATCGGCCAGAAGCGCTACCTCGACGACATCCGGGCGCACACCGTGACCTTCGGGATCGGCCCCGCCGGCACGGGCAAGACCTACCTCGCCATGGCCGCCGCGGTGCAGGCGCTGCGTCGCAAGGACGTGAACCGCCTGATCCTGACCCGACCGGCCGTCGAGGCGGGGGAGCGGCTCGGGTTCCTGCCCGGCACGCTCCACGAGAAGATCGACCCCTACCTCAAACCGCTGTGGGACGCCCTGCACGACATGATGGACGCGCAGGAGCTCATCACCGCCGTCGACCGCGGCGTCATCGAGGTCGCGCCGCTGGCGTACATGCGTGGCCGGACGCTCAACGACGCCTTCATCGTGCTCGACGAGGCCCAGAACACCACGGCCGAGCAGATGAAGATGTTCCTCACCCGCATCGGGTTCGGCTCGAAGGCCGTCGTGACCGGCGACGTGAGCCAGGTCGACCTGCCGTCCGGCCGCCAGTCCGGCCTGCGCGTCGTGCGCGAGATCCTCGCCGACATCGAGGGCGTCGCGTTCTCCCGGCTGACCGCCGGTGACGTCGTACGGCACCAGATCGTCCAGCGGATCGTCGAGGCGTACGAGCGCTGGGACGACCGTGAGCGAACGGGCGGCGACGGCTGATGGCCGTCTACCTGACCAACGAGCAGTCGGTGCCGGTCGACGAGCCACGGCTCGTCGCGCTGGCCCGCCACGTGGTCTCCGAGGAGCGCGTCCCCGAGGAGATGGAGCTCGCGATCATCCTCGTCGACGAGGCGACGATCGCGTCCTACAACCAGCAGCACATGGGCAAGGAGGGACCGACCGACGTCCTGGCCTTCCCGATCGACGAGCCCGGCGAATCCCCCATGGAGGGACCCAGCGTGCTCGGGGACGTCGTGCTGTGCCCGGCCGTGGCACACGCGCAGGCGTCCGAGTTCGGCCGCACGGCTGAGCAGGAGGTCGAGCTGCTGACGGTGCACGGCATCCTCCACCTCGTCGGCATGGACCATGCCGACCCCGAGGGCGAGCGGGCGATGTTCGGCCGGACCGACGAGCTCTTGGCCTCGTTCGCGTCGGGTGCGGCGACGTGACGGCAACCACCGTCGTCGCCGTGGTCGTCGCGCTCGCCGTGCTGCTGGCGGCGGTCGTCGGATCGGCCGAGACCGTGCTCCTGCGGCTCAACGTCGTCCGGGCACTCCGACTCGAGGAGGAGGGCCACGAGCGCGCGCCCGCCCTCGTCTGGTTCCTCGAGCACCGGTCGTCCTCCCTCGCCGTCGTGCTCCTGGTCACGCTGACGTTGCGGATCGCCGCCGCGGGTGGGGTTGCCTGGCTCGTGCTGGTCGAGGCGCGAGCCGGCATGCTCGCGCTGGCCGGCGCCCTGCTCGCGCTCGCGGTGCTCAACTACGTGCTGGCCGAGGTCGCGCCGCGGACGCTGGCGCTGCGCCACCTCGAGCAGACGGGGCTGCGGGTCGCGCCCGCGTTCACGGCACTGGTCAAGGTCCTGGACCCCATCGCCCGTGGACTCGGAGCGGTCGGTCGGTCGATCGTGCGCACGCGCGAGGACATCACCGGTCCCTACGCCTCCGACGACGAGCTGCAACAGCTGGCATCCGAGGACGAGGACGACGAGATCGAGCCCGAGGAGCGCGCGATGATCGCGTCGATCTTCGAGCTGGGCGAGACGGTCGTGCGCGAGATCATGGTCCCGCGGCCCGACATGGTCCTCGTCGACGACACGACCGACCTCCGGACGGTCCTCGACACCTTCATCGAGCACGGCTACTCGCGCCTGCCCGTCCAGCACGAGAGCCCGGACGACATCGTCGGCATCATCTACGCCAAGGACGTGCTCGAGTCGCTGGCCACGCGTCCCAACCGGACCGAGTGGATGCAGCTGATCCGCGACGCCACCTTCGTGCCCGAGAACAAGCGCGTCGACGACCTCCTGCGCGAGCTGCAGTCACAGGCGGTCCACCTGGCCGTGGTGGTCGACGAGTACGGCGCGATCGCCGGCCTGGTCACGATCGAGGACGTCCTCGAGGAGATCGTCGGTGAGATCGTCGACGAGCACGACCACGAGGAACCACTGGTCGAGTCCCTGGACGACGACGCGTTCCGCATCGACGCTCGCCTGCCGGTCGACGACCTCAACGACCTGCTGTCCACCGAGCTCCCCGACGATCCGTGGGACTCCGTGGGGGGCCTGCTGTTCGGGACCCTGGGACGGGTGCCGCGGCCCGGTGAGCAGGTCCAGATCGACGGGCTGACGCTCGTCGCCGAGCGCGTGCAGGGGCGCCGGATCAGCAAGGTGCTGGTGCGGCGCACGAACGACGAGCAGCCGGAGGGGCAAGCGTGAAGCCGACGACCTCGCGAGAGGCGCCCACCTACGACGAAGCCGATCTCCTGCGGCGTGCACGCGCGGCACGGGAGCGGGCCTACGCCCCCTACTCCGGCTTCCACGTGGGCGCGGCGATCCTGCTGTCCGACGGCCGGATCGTCGAGGGCGCCAACGTCGAGAACGCTGCGTACCCGCTCTCCGGCTGTGCCGAGCAGAACGCGATCCGAGCCGCCGCGATGACGAGCGCCGGCCGCATCGAGCTGGTGGCCGTCGCCGTCGTCGGCGACGGGGAGGACGCGTGCACACCGTGTGGCGGGTGCCGACAGGTGATCTTCGAGTTCGGCCCGAACGCGACCGTGTACGCATCCGGGAGCGGTGGTCGGCCGCTGGTCGCCCACATCACGGAGCTCCTCCCGCACGCGTTCGGTCCCCGGCGCCTGTCACAGGGCCACGCCGAGGCATGAGCGAACTCGACCTCGAGGCCATCCTCAGCGGCGCCGGCGACCCCGTCCCCGAAGGCCACCGCGCCGGCATCGTCTGCGTCGTCGGCCGACCCAACGTCGGGAAGTCCACCATCGTCAACGCGATGGTCGGCGAGAAGGTCTCGATCGTCACCGACGTCCCGGGCACGACCCGGAACGCGATCCGCGGGATCCTGACCCGCGACGACGCGCAGGTCGTGTTCGTCGACACGCCCGGGGTCGCCAAGCCCAGGACGTTGATGAACGAGCGGCTGAACGACCTCGTCTACGACACGTGGCAGGGCGTCGACGCGATCTGCTTCGTCATCGACGCCAACGGCGGGATCGGGCCCGGCGACCGCTTCCTCGCCCAGCAGCTGGCCGAGGTCGAGACCCCCGTGGTGCTCGTGGTCAACAAGGAGGACCGCAAGCGCGGCAGCGGAATGGCGCCGGTCCTCACCGACGCCGCCAGCCTCGGGGACTTCACCGAGATCGTCCCCACGTCGGCGACCGAGGGCTTCAACGTCGACCTCCTGCTCGACGTGCTCGTCGGCCTGCTGCCCGAGGCGCCGCGGCTGTTCCCGGTCGACATGGTGTCCGACCAGTCGATCGAGCGACTCGCGGCCGAGATCATCCGCGAGAAGTTCCTGACCCGGGTGTTCGACGAGGTCCCGCACTCGATCGCCGTCGTGGTGGACGCGATCGAGGAACCGGAGGACGAGGACGAGGACGGCGTCGTCGACGTGTACGCCAACATCTACGTCGAGCGCGACAGCCAGAAGGGCATCGTCATCGGCAAGGGCGGCAGCGTCATCAAGGAGGGCAACACCCTCGCGCGCCAGGAGCTCGAGGCGATCTTCGGGTCGAAGGTGTTCCTCGACGTCCGGGTCAAGGTCGCGCCCAACTGGCAACGAAACCCCAAGCTGCTGAGCCGCTTCGGGTACTGA
>JBFHRB010000126.1:0-9573 GCA_041591915.1 Nitriliruptorales bacterium | reverse complement strand
GCGCCGGTGTAGCCGGGCAGCAGGTCGACGTCGCCGAGCTCCAGGGCCTGTCGGGCGTCACGCGAGTCCTCGAACGTGACGACGCGGGCATCGAGTCCGGAACGGGCCAGGAGCTCGACGACCGTGGCGGCGACGAGGCGCGACTCGGCCTCTGGCGAGGCGCCGACCCGGACCGTGGGGCCCTGCAGCGTGACGGTGGGCGACGGCGTCGGGTCGACACCCGGGCCCGTGGCTGGGCACGCCGTCGCGAGGGCGGCGAGGGCGAGCAGACCGAGGACACGACGCACGCCGGGCAGGGTGCCACATGCCCCGCGAACCCCACGGCACCGCCACCACGCACGGGAACGGCTCCGAGATGTCGACCGTTGACGGTTACCCTCCGCGCCGCCGTCAGTTGCAGCGCCCCGAGCACTCGAGGTCCCCGTGTCCCACGCACGTCCGAGCGAGCCCGCCACCCGCGCCGGCAGGTCGCTCTCGCGACGCCAGCTGCTCGTCGGCACGGGTGCCGCGGTGGCCCTGGCCGCCTGCGGCGGTGGCGACGGTGCCGATGGCGAGGGCAGTGCCGGCGACGGGCCGAGCCCGGTGCCGGCCGAGGACCCGATCCGCAACCTGCTCGACCTCGTCGGCGTGCCGGCCGAGCCCGAGCTGTCCGTTCTCGTCGCGAGCTTCGAGATGCTGACCGGCCCCGGGCGGCGGATGCAGTTCGGCCTGCTCGATGCCACCCGCGTGCCGATGATCGACCAGGACCTGCGTGTCTGGCTGGTCCGCGAGGGCGACAAGGAGATCGTGCAGGGGCCCGTCGTGCCGACCTTCCACGACGAGGGCCTCGGCAACCGCGGCATCTACGTCTTCGAGTCCGAGATCCCCGCTCCCGGCATCCACAACCTCGTCGTCGCGACGGGCGACGGCTCGGCAGGGGGTGCGGCGGCGCTGAACATCATCACGCCGGACGTCAGCCCGATCGTGCAGGTCGGAGCGGCGTTCCCGGCGTCGGCCACGCCCACCTCCGAGGCTCCGGGCGACCTGGAGGAGCTCTGCACCCTCGAGCCCGACTGCGGCATGCACGGCTCGTCACTCGACACCGCGCTCGGGGCGGGCAAGCCGACCGTGCTGACGATCGCCACGCCCAAGTACTGCGTGTCCCAGATCTGCGGGCCGGTCGTGAGCATCGTCGAGGGCGTCCGGCTCGAGTCCGGACGTGACGACATCGAGTGGATCCACGTCGAGGTCTTCAAGGACGCAGGCAACACGCCGGTCGAGCTGGTGACCGAGCTCGGGCTGCCGTCGGAGCCCTGGGTCTACCTCATCGACGCCGACGGCAACCTCGCCGACAAGTTCGACGGGCCGATGACGGCCGACCTCCTGCGGGACTCGCTGGGGAAGATCTGACGATGGTCGGCTGCGCGTCCGCGCGGGGCGTCTTCCTGGCCGTCGTCGTCGCGATGGCCCTCCTGAGCGGCTGCGGCGGCGCGACCGGCACGGTCGCCGACGTCTCGCCGACCCCGGCGGCCACCGAGGCGCCGGATGACACCCCCGCACCCGCACCGGCTCCGACCGCCACCACGCCCGCGGCCGCCGCAGCGTGCGGCGAGGTGCAGTTGCCGCCGCGCCAGGAGGGCAGCCACCTCATCGGGGACGCCGAACCACCCGTCCCCTACTCGTCGACACCCGGCACCTCGGGCTGGCACGCGGGCGGGGCGCCGAGGACCGGGGTCTTCGGGACCGAGGACGCGCTGACGGAGACGCAGCTCGTGCTGGCGCTCGAGGTGGGGCAGGTCGTCGCCGCCTACGACCCGACGCGGGTGAGCGACGCCGACGTCGCCCTGCTCGCGGAGATCGCGGCGCGCCCGGACGTCGCCGGGAAGCTGACCGTCACGCCGTTCACCGAGCGCCCGATGGCGACGGCGCTGACCCTCAACGCCTGGGGGACGCAGCAGGGCTGCGACCGCGTGGACGAGGCCGCCATCCTGGGCTTCGTCGAGACGTACGCCGAGGGCGGCCCGGGCCACCAGGGCTGACCCGCACCCTCCGGGTGGCCGAGCTCCGGTCGCCGTGGGGCCTGCGTCGCGTTCAGGCCAGCCAGGTGACGACGCGATCCGCCACGTGCTGGTGGTTCGCGACGGCGAGGTGGTGGGCCCGGCCGACGTGGGCGTGGTCTCGGAACCGCAGGCGCAGCCCCGGCCCCCGACCCAGCGCGCTGTCCTCGCGCACGAGGATGTCGCCGAGGGCCCGACCGATCGGGTGCCGGCGCTCGCGCGTCAGCGTCGCCGAGATCGCGAACGCCTGCACGTGGTCGGGCAGGTCGCCCGCGACCGCGCCGTCGGTCAGGTCCTTCACCCCCGCGCTGCGGGTGTCGAGGACGTCCGCGACGAACCCGGTCTCGGCCGCCTTCCACAGCAGCGCGGCGCCGTGGTGCACGGCCTTGGCCAGGGGCGAGCCCCGATGGGGCGCGGCGATGGCGACGAGCCGGCAGTCGACGTGCGGCCAGCCGGCTCCGCGCGCCTCCGCAGCGAGCACGGCAGCACGCGCGACGAGTCCGCCCATGGAGTGCCCCACGAGGCTGACGCGCCGCACGGGGACCGGCCAGCGTGAGGTCAACTCGTCGATGAACGCGTCGAGCTCACGGCCGTTGCCCTCGATGCGGAGCCCGGTGTTGTAGCGGACGAACACGGGCGTCGCGCCGAGCTCGGCGGCGAGCCGGTCGGCGTAGGACGGCAGCACGCGACCCTCGGCGTCCCGCGAACCCCAGGTCCACCAGCTGTGCTCGGTGGCGGCGAGTCCGTGCACGAAGACGACGACGTGGTCGGATGCCCCACCGATGGACAGCGGCGCGTCCGAGCCGTCACCCAGCGGCAGGATGCTGCCGCCGTGGCGCAGGGTCATCGGGAACGCGAGGTCGTTGTCCTCGTCGACGAGGCGATCGCCGAAGATGCCGTTCATGAAGCCGATCGCCATCGCCGCGTTCGGCACGTCGGTCACCTGGCGGCCCTCCGGGGCGGCCACCTCGAGCACGGCGCCTGCCGCGCGGCCCCCGAGCCGGCTGGAGACCTGCACGGTGCCGTAGACGGTGTCCGCGATCGCGTTGTGGACGACGCGGACCGGCGTCGAGAAGGGGACGTGGCGGAAGACGCGGCCGGCGATGGCGCGGTGGCTCTGCTGCGTCCAGCGTGAGGACTGCTCGATGAAGGACGCGGTGAAGCGAGCCACGTCAGCGATCTCGTGCGGCACGGGAGGGCCGTTCTGGCGGGGAGGGGTGGAGCGAGGGAGGGGTGCGGCAGCCGGCACGCGGACGGCGGCGCCGGACCGATGGTGCCACGCCGTGCCCCGGTTGCCCTCATCGACGTGCCCGCGCGAGCGCACGGTCCACACACCGTGCGCGCCGACCCGGTACGGTGACCCCGCGCACCGGCTCCCGGCTGTGTGCGCGAACACGAGCGCCGGCCGCGATCCTCCCCCTTCCCCGGGACCGAGAGACTGCGATCCGCCGGGCGCGGACAGGCCCAACCGAAGAGCTCTCGCCTCGCGACGAGCGACCGGGCCGCCTCTCCCACACGTGCGTGTTCACCCCGCACGTTCCCCACGCCCGCGAATGCCGGGCAGATCGACAACGTCCTCATGACCTCATCCTTCGCCGCCCTCGGCGTGCCCGCCGACCTCGTCCGCGTCCTCGACGACGCCGGCATCTCCGACGCGTTCCCCATCCAGGGCGCCACACTCCCCGATGCACTTGCCGGCCGCGACATCTGCGGCCGCGCCCCGACCGGCTCCGGCAAGACGCTGGCCTTCTCCATCCCGGTGGTGGCGCGCACGGGCCGCAGCAAGCCGGGGCGTCCCAAGGCGCTGATCCTCGTCCCGACCCGTGAGCTCGCCGCTCAGGTCCGCGACACGATCGTCCCGCTCGCCCGCGCCCGCCGTCGGTGGGTCGTCACGTTCTACGGCGGCACCAGCGTCGGCAAGGACGTCGCCCGGCTCCGCAAGGGCGTCGACATCGCAGTCGCCACGCCGGGCCGCCTCGCCGACCTCGTCAAGCGCGGCGAGATCCACCTCGACGCCGTGCGCACCGTCGTCATCGACGAGGCCGACCGCATGGCCGACATGGGCTTCCTGCCCGAGGTCAAGCGGCTGCTCGACCTCACGCCGGACGGGCGCCAGACGCTGCTCTTCTCCGCGACGCTCGATGGCGACGTGGACGTGCTGATCAAGCGCTACCAGCAGGACCCGGCCCGCCACGAGGTCGAGACGCCCGCCGAGGAGGTCGGGGACGTCCGCCACCTCTTCTGGCCCATCGCCCGCGAGGACCGTCGCAGCCTCACCGCCGAGCTGCTGCGGGGCACCGAGCCAGCGATCGTCTTCACCCGGACCAAGCACGGCGCGGACCGCCTCGCGAAGCAGCTGCGTGCCGACGGCATCCGAGCTGACGCGATCCACGGTGACCGCAGCCAGCGGCAGCGCGAGCGCGCCCTCGCCAACCTCGGCGAGGGCAAGTGCACCACGCTCGTCGCGACCGACGTCGCCGCCCGCGGCATCCACGTCGACAACATCGCGCTCGTCGTGCACTACGACATCCCGGCGACGGACAAGGACTACGTCCACCGCTCCGGCCGTACTGGCCGGGCGGGTGCGACGGGCTCGGTCGTGACGCTCGTCACCCACGAGGACCACGACGCGGTCGACGGGATCCAGCGCTCGCTGGAGCTGCCCCGCGGCCTCCACGCACTCGACCTCGACCAGCTCGAGGCGGCGATGGACCCCCACCCGACGATCTCGATCGCCCGGCCCGAGAAGCAGCGCCCCCAGGGCAAGCGCAACGGGCGCAACGCCCAGCGCCGCAACGGCCAGGGACGTCGGCACGGCGGGAGCGGCTCGAACAACGGCAACGGCAACCGCAGCCGCAACGGCAACCGCAGCCGCAACGCCAGCCGGAGCCGCTGACGCCCCGACGCGACCAACCAGCACGACGAACGCCCGCCGATCCGGCGGGCGTTCGCGATGCGGGGATGGCTCAGGCGCCCGGGAACTCCCAGGGCATGCCGGCAACGCCGTCGAGCTCGGCCGGGGTGGCGTTGAAGACGAGGTTCGAGGGCACCTCGGTGGTGTCGTAGACCCAGATGGCGACGTCGCCAGCGAGGCCCTTGCCGACCACCCGGAGCTCGACGTCGTAGGCACCGTCCTTGCCGGCAAGGCCGGCGTTCTCGATGGCGTCGTAGACGTCGGGGAAGACGAACGTGCTCTTCTGCACCGCGTTGCCGGCGTCCTCGCGCGGCACCACCAGCGCCGAGTGGCTGCCCACCAGCTCGCCGTCCACGTACAGCCACGCGTCCACCTCGAAGGGGCTGCCAGCGGGGTTGTCGGTCGGGTCCATGGCCATCATGAAGAGCGGGAAGTGGTAGAGCTCGACGAGGACGTTGTCGATGTCCCCGTCGAAGCTGCCGACGAAGGTCGGCGTGTAGGCCGGGTCGAACTCGCCCGTGTTCTGGTAGGCGCTCATACCGAGCCAGCCACCACCCGCGCCCGTGGTGACGGACGCGTCGGGGGCCGTCGTGTCGAACGTCGGCAGCGACTGGCTGTCGTGGGTCGACGCGTTGCCGGCCGGGGTCTCGGCACGGTGCAGCCACTGCGTCTGGCGGCAGACCTCGACGTCGTCACTCGTCTCCGTGGTCTCGCCTCCACGGACGAGGTGGCAGTCTCCGTCGGTCGCCGCGACCGAGCCGACGGCGGCGAGGGCGATGGCTGCAGCGGTCGTGAGGCGGACAAGGCGTCGCACGTGGGTCCTCCGGGGGTGGGTCGTTCCCCGAGGGATTCGACGTGCGCAGGTCGGCTTCCTGCCGACGCAGGCCCGCTCAGACCTGATCTGCCTCCGCCTCTGCACCCGCGTCCCGCTCGCCCGCGACCTTGCGCAGGTACACGGTCGCGAAGCCGTGCACGAAGACGCCGATGGTGAGGACGCCGGCGGCGAGCCAGTAGCCGAGGATGGCCGCGGTGATCGCCGCGATGACGGCAGTGCCGACGAGGATCATGCGGAGGGTGTGCAGGTCACCGCTCATGGGTAGTCAGTCCTTGGTGTGTCGGGCGAGGCTTCGGCGGAGCGCCCAGGCGGCCTCGGCCGGATCGGTGGCCTGGGTGACGGCCCGGACCACGACGACGCGGCGAGCGCCGGCCTCGCAGACGTCGTCGACGTTGCTCGGGTCGATGCCGCCGATCGCGAACCAGGGGTGGCTCGCGTGCCGAGCCGCGTAGCGGATCGGGTCGAGGCCGACGGCCGCGCGCCCTTCCTTCGTCGGCGTGGGGTGGATCGGACCGACCGCGAAGTAGTCGATGTCCTCGTCGGCGGCCTGGTCGACCTGCGCGGGTGCGTGGGTCGACCGCCCGATGATGACGTCGGGGCCGACGATCCGACGGGCGTGGTCGGGGTGGACGTCGTCCTGGCCGAGGTGGACGCCGTCGGCACCGACCTGGACCGCGAGGCCGGGGAGGTCGTTGAGGACGAACAGCGACCCCGTGCGGTCGGCGACGCGGCGGAACACGTCGGACGCCTGGCGGAGCTCGTCCTCGGTCGCCGTCTTGTCGCGCAGCTGGATGACGTCGACCGACGCCTCGCAGATCGTGGTGAGGAAGGCCTCGAGGTCACCGCGCTCGCGGCGCGCGTCGGTGCAGACGTAGATGCGGGCGTCGCGCAGGCGGGCCATGCGCCGCTCCCCCGCCGCTGACAGCGAGGGGAACGGGTCGGAGCCACCGGCGACCGCACGGACGACCACGAGCTCGTCGCCGTCCGCCAACGGCGTGGTGTCCGCCTCCACCCGCTTGACGATCTCGCCGTTGTGCTCGACGACCACGTAGCGGGGGTCGAGGCCGCGCGTACGGACGAAGTCACCGATCGTCGCGCCCTCGTCGACGTCGTAGGGCTTGTCGTTCGCCGTGATCCTCACTCGCGCCTCCGGATCCGGCGCGTCACCTGGGGCGGCAGGATCCCGACGTCACCGCCGGCGAGCCGCTCGCCCTCCTCGCCGGCGCGCAGCATCCCGCGCAGGGCCGAACCGCCGACGAAGATGACCTCCGCGACGAACATGGCCAGCAGGCCGAGCCCGATCCAGTTCCAGAGGTCGCTCAGGACGATCCCGTCGCCGACCGCGCCCGTCACGACCCACGCGAGCACCGCGAGGCCGCCCAGCACCAGCGCCGAGGCGCGGACGCGGCGGCCGACGCGGTGCCAGTCGACGAGGTGCACCTCGTCCGCATGCGTCGTGTGGTGCTCGGGCTCCTGCGCGTCCGTCACAGCCGCTCCAACCGATCGCCGGCCATCGCCGGGCTCCAGTCCTTCCACACCGGGTCGTAGCCCTGTGAGCGCAGCATGCTCGCGACCTCGGCGGGCGACCGCTCGTCGGAGATGGCGAACTGCTCCTCGGCCTGGCCCGGCTCCTCGTAGCCGCCCGGTTCGGTGTGCGAGCCGGCCGACATATGGGTGATGCCGAACGGCAGGATGCCATCCCGCAACCACGCGGGCTCGCGCGTGGAGAGCACGATCCCCACGTCGTGGAGGAACAGCCGGAACGCGGCCGTGAGCTGGACGTACTCCCGATGGTCCACGAGGTCGAGGGGCTGGAAGCCGGACGCGCTCGGCTCGATGCGCGGGAACGCCGCCGTGATCTCCATGCGCCAGTGCCGGCGGGTGAGCCACGAGGCGTGGGCACCGAGGGCGATGGCGTCGTAGCGCCAGTCGTCGTGCAGGCCGAACAGCGCCCCGACGCCGATGCGCCGCATGCCCGCATCGGCGACACGCTCGGGTCCGGCGAGGCGGAAGTCGTAGTCGCGCTTCTTGCCGGCGACGTGCACCTCGGCGTACCGGCGCGGGTGGTAGGTCTCCTGGTAGATGACCGCGCCCTCGCAGCCGGCGGCGTGCAGGCGCTCGTACACGTCCTGGCCCCAGACCTGGGTCTCGACCGTCAGGCTCGGCACCTCGGGGTGGAGCCGCTCGCAGATCATCTCGAGGTACTCGGGGCTGACGTGCTTCTGGTGCTCCGCCGAGACCAGCAGGATGTGCTTGAAGCCGTCGCCGAGCAGGTGCTTGGCCTCGCGCTCGACCTCGGGCATCGTCAGCGTGCGCCGACGGACGTCGAGGTGCTTGGAGAAGCCGCAGTACGTGCAGGTCGACAGGCACTCGTTGGACAGGTACAGCGGCGCGAACAGCTTCACGGTGCGCCCGAAACGCTGCTCGCGGACGCGTCGAGCGGCCTGGCCGAGGTCTTCGAGCCGCTCCCGGGCAGCTGGCGACAGCAGCGCGGCGAGGTCCCAGAGGTCCGCCGTGCCCGAGGCCCCGCGCGACAGGGCGCGGTCGACGTCGCCCGGTGTGGCGGCGCGCGCGGCGTCTGCGAGCTCCGCGACCGGTGTCGCGGCCAGCTCCTCGGCGAAGGTGGATCGCAGGCTCACGATGCCGCACTCTCCGACAGGAACCCGGTCATCGGCGAGGACGCCTCGGCCTCGTGGCGCTGGGCGCCGAGGCCGGCCAGGTGGGCCGCACGGCCCGCCTCCACGCCCTGCGCGAAGGCGCGGGCCATGGCGGCGGGGTCGCGAGCGACCGCGATCGCCGTGTTCACGAGGACCGCGTCGGCACCCATCTCCATGCACTCCGCAGCGTGCGACGGCGCGCCGAGCCCGGCGTCGACGACGACGGGCACGTTGGCCTGCTCGATGATGATCTCGAGGGCGTCGCGCGTCCGCAGACCGCGGTTGCTGCCGATCCAGGACCCGAGGGGCATCACGGTCGCGCAGCCGGCCTCCTCGAGGTGTCGGCACAGCACGGGGTCGGCCGAGCAGTACGGCAGGACCGTGAACCCGTCGGCGACGAGGCGCTCGCAGGCGCGCAGCGTCTCGATCGGGTCCGGCAGGAGGTACCGCGGGTCCGGGGTCACCTCGACCTTGACCCATGGCGGCATGCCCGCGGCGCGGGCGAGGCGGGCGAGGCGCAGCACCTCGTCGGCGTCCATCGCGCCGGACGTGTTCGGCAGCAGGAGGTAGCGGTCGGTGTCGATGTAGCGCAGGACGTCGTCCTGCTCGGTCAGGGCGTCGAGGTCGACGCGGCGCAGCGCCACGGTGACGACCTCGGAGCCCGAGGCGTCGAGCGCGTCGCGCATCACGGCGTGCGACGGGAACTTCCCGGTCCCCACGAACAGCCGCGACGCGAACGTCCGGTCGGCGACGACGAGCGGGTCGGACACGGCGGCTCCTCGGCTCTACCCGACCGACCGGCCGAACTCCCTCCGCTGGCATGAACCAGATCAGGTGCGTCGGGTCGCCGGCCCTGTGCCAGCCTCTCAGCCCGTTCGCGGGCTCCCCGGTCGGTGGTGCCGAGGGTACTGACCCCGGGGCCCCGTGGAACCTCCCCGGCCGTCAGAGCGTCGGGTCGCCGAGGTCGAGCCGCAGCGTGCCGAGGACACGGGTGATCTCGGCACGGATGGCGGCCACGTCCACGGACAGGCGCACGTCGCGTTGGGGGTACAGCTCCTGGAAGGTGGTCTCCCCCGCGCCGACCTGCCAGCCACGCTCGAGCGCGAAGTCGCCGAAGAGGAAGGTCCACGT
>JBFHRB010000125.1:0-9655 GCA_041591915.1 Nitriliruptorales bacterium | reverse complement strand
GGTCCTCGTGGAGCTGCTCGGCCTGGCACCCGGGGCACGCGTGCTCGACGTGGGCTGCGGCGACGGCCGCCACCTCCGCGCGATGGATCGCCGTGGGATCGGCGGTGTCGGGGTGGACATCTCGCCGGCCCTCGTCGCCGCCGCCCGCGCGGCCGCCGCCGAGCAGACCCTGGCTGGCGTGAGCTTCGTCGTGGCGGACGCGCGCCACCTCGCGCTCGACGCCCCGCCGTTCGACGCGGCCATGAGCCTGTGCCACGGAGGGTTCGGGACGAGTCCCGACACCGATGGTGAGGTCGTCGCCCGACTGGCAGCCCATGTCCGTCCCGGGGGCCGCGTCGCCTTCACGGCGTTCCACGCCCTGTTCGCCGCGCGCCACCTCGCGCCAGGTGACGCCTTCGATGCCATGCACCTGGTGCACCACCACGAGGCCGAGGTGCACGGGCCCGAGGGGGCGCGTCGCCGCTTCTCGCTCTGGACCGCCGCGTACACGGCCAGGGAGGCCGTCTCCCTGGCCGAGGACTGCGGACTCGACGTCACCCACGTCCGCGGTGTCCAGCCGGGCGCCTACGACGGCGGCCCGCTCGGCCTCGACGACCCCGAGATGCTGGTCGTCGCCCGCAAGCGCTGAGGCTCGTTCCCGGCCACGCATGTGGGTGGTGGCGTAGGGTCTCGGGGTCTCGCAGGAGCATCCGTGGACGAGCAGACCCGGCCGGCGCCCCCGGTTGCGCGACGTGGCGCGCTCGCGCTGTTGGCGCGTGGCGTGCTGTTCGCCTCCGCGCTCGCCGCGTTCGCCCTCGCGGCGGGCGTCGCGCCCGACGGCGGCTCCGACCTCCTCGGACTCCTGATCTTCTCCGGCCTCGGGATCGCCCTGCGGTTCATCCAACGGACACGGCGCCCCGGGGGGGCCGTGTCCCTGGCGGCCGTCTTCGTCGGGGCCTCGGTCATCGCCCTGTCCCCGGCGTTCGCGCTCATCACCGCGCTCGTCATCGGTGCGGGTGCGAGCCTGCGCGGGGCACCCGCGCGTACGACGCTGGACCGGACGCTCACCCTCGTCCTGACGGCCGGCGCCGGCGCGGCCACCAAGCGCTGGGCGGACGCCACCATCGAGGGACCGACGGTGGGCGACGGCGCGGTCGGGCTCCCGACCGTGCTGCTGGTCGCCGTGGTACTCGCGGCCACCTCGTACCTGTTCCGGTGGTTCATGGCCTGGCTCGATCGTCGCGCCCGCCTCGCCTCGTTCCGGGCGCACCGCCAGGCGCGGGTCCTGCAGGACGTGGCGTTCGCCGCCGTCGCCGTCATCCTCGGCGTCCTCTGGCTCGTGTACCCGCCCATGCTGCTGGTCGCGCTCGTGCCCGTGGTGCTCGTGACCCGCACGGCGAACGAGGGGGTGCTCACCGGGCTCACCCGAGCGACGGACGAGCTGACCGGCCTCGGCAACGCCGGGATGATGCGCGTGGCACTCGCGGAGGAACTCGCGCGCTCGGAGCAGTTCGACCGCCCCCTGGCGGTCCTCGTGGTCGACATCGACCGGATGAGCCACGTGAACACGACGTACGGGTTCGACACGGGCGACGAGGTCGTGCGCGCGATCGGTGAGCGACTGCGCGACGTCGGCCGGGAGTACGACGTCGTCGCGCGCATCGGGGGCGACTCGTTCGCGGCGCTGCTCCCCGAGATCAGCCCGGCCGCGGCGCTGCGCGTCGCGGAGCGGGTCGTCGGGATGGTCGCCGCCACGCCGGTCGCCACCTCGAACGACATCGACATCGCCGTCACGGTGTCGGTCGGGGTTGCCGCCTTCCCCGGGGACGCGAGTGCCCGCGAAGAGCTGCTCACCGAGGCGGAGTTGGCCAGCGCCTACGCGCGGGTCGACGGCGGCAACCGTGCCATCGAGGCCTCGAAGCTCCCACCGAGCTTCCGCGGGACGACCGGCGCCGGCTTCGCACGGCGGCCCGCCGCGTCGCACGGCGACACCTCGGTCGAGCTCCTCGGCGCACGCGGTGCACGCATCCGTCCCGACGACCACGACCAGCTCGTACGCGCCATCCCCGAGCCCCTGACCGGCGCCCGCACACGGACCGACCGCCTCCTGTACGGCGTGGTCGGGCTCGCCGCGGTGGCAACCGTCGTGGGAGCCGTGCTGGACCCACGTGGTCCCGACGTCGGCCGGCTCCTGCTCTTCGCGCTGCTCGGCATCGCTGCGGAGTGGCTGAGCGAATCCGTCTACCGCCGCGCAGCCGTCTCGTGGGCGGCTGTGCCGCTCATCGCCCTCGCCGTGCTCGAGGTGGGACCCCTCGAGGCCTCGCTCGCCGCCGTCCTCGTGTCCGTCATCGGTGGCACAGCCCGCAAGGTCCGCGGCCGACAACTCACCTTCAACGCCGGTGCCCTCGTGCTCTCGACCCTGATCGCGGCCCTCGCGGTCTCGGCGTTCCGTGGGGTCGTCGAGGCGAGCGGGCTCGCCGCGGCCATCCTCGGAGGCGGCGTCGCCGGCGCCGCCTTCTTCACCGTCAACACCTGGCTCGTCGTGCTCGCCGTCACGCTGTCGACCGGCCTCCGCGCCGCCCAGGTCTACCGCGATGACTTCGCCTGGCTCGCTCCGCACCACGCCGCGATGGCGGCCGTTGGCGGGGGGATGGCGTTCGCTGCCGTCACCCCGGGCTTCGGGACACTCGGCGTCGGCCTGCTCGCCGTGCCGGGGGCCCTGCTGCACCAGGCCCAGCGGCAGTTCCTGACCCGCACCCGCGATCACGTCGGGCGGCTGCGCGCCCTCAACGAGGACCTCCAGCACGCCAACACGCGCATCGTCAGGGTCAACGACCGGCTGTCGGAGGCGCTCGAACAGGTCAACCAGGGCTACCTCGTGACGGTCGAGTCCCTGGCGGCGGCGGTCGATGCGAAGGACCTGTACACCGGCTCGCACATCGATCGCGTCGAGGCGTACGCGCGCGCCCTCATCGAGATCCTCGACCCGGACCTGGCCGAGGACGAGGCCCTGCTCTGGGGCTTCCGGCTGCACGACGTCGGCAAGATCGGCATCCCCGACCGTGTGCTGCTGAAGGAGGGCCCACTCGACGACGACGAGTGGGACATCATGAAGCGCCACCCCGAGATCGGCGCACAGATCATCGCCGCCGCGCCGTTCCTGCAGGGGGCCCGCGACGTCGTCCTCCACCACCACGAACGCTGGGACGGCCGCGGCTACCCCTTCGGCCTGCAGGGCAACGGGATCCCGTTCTCGGCCCGGGCCTTCACGATCATCGACGCCTTCGACGCGATGACCTCGACGCGGCCGTACCGCAAGGCCATGTCGGTCGAGCAGGCGATCGAGGAGGTCGTCAGGAACCAGGGACGCCAGTTCGACCCGGAGATGGTCGAGGCCTTCCTGCAGATCGACCAGGAGGAGTTCGTCCGGCTGTCCGCGGAGGTCGAGACCGAGCGCGACCAGCGCATGTCTCGCGCGGGTGGGCTCCTGATCCCGCTCGCCGAGGGCCTCGGGCCGCGCCCGCTCGCAGGCACGGCAGGCACCGGGGACGACCCGCCGCGCATCACCTCGACCGGCTGAGCGACGAGGCGTCTCAGGCGGGCCTGGGCGCCTCGTTCGCGGACCTGGGGGAGAAGGGTCGCCACCGAAGGAGCATCCGTCCCTCGCACAGGCCGAGCGGTACGGGACCCCAGGCACGGCTGTCGGTCGAGGCCTCCCGGTTGTCCCCGAGCACGACGACGGACCCGTCCGGCACGGTCCAGGACGCGTCCGGGCCCGCGCCCAGCGCGTACGGCTCGTAGTACCGGGCCGCGCCGACGAGCAGCGCACCGTCGTGGACGGCGACCTGCTCACCGGGGAGCCCGATGATGCGCTTGACGGCCGCGCGGGCGGGCTGGGTCGGGTCACGAACGACCACGACGTCGCCACGCCGCGGCCCCGACTGGGGGATGGGACTGATCAGGAGGCGCTCGCCGGGCATCAGCGTGGGGACCATCGACGCGCCGTTGACCTCGCGCAGCGACCGGTTGACCAGCCAGGCGAGGCCCCACGCGCTGAGGACGAGGAGCGCCACCGCCACCGCCTGTACCAACGTGCCCCTCCGGCTCGTGAGGTCGTTCGTGTCCCGGTCTAGGCTCGCGCCCGATCGTCCATCACCGACCGCGACCAAGGACCCAGACGCATGCGCCTCCGCGACGTCCTGACCGAGCTGAACCCGTTCCGTCCGATCGAGACGGTGTCGGCCCACTGCGACCTGTTCTGCGGGGTCTACTACCCCGAGCAGGCGCGCATCGAAGCCGAATCCGTCAAGGCCTGCTCCGAGAAGTACCACGCCTCAGACGACGAGGTGTTCCGCGCCCGCTGCATCTCCATCAAGGAGGAGCGCGCCGAGCTCACCAAGCACCACCTCTGGGTGCTCTGGACGGACTACTTCAAGCCACCGCACCTCGAGGAGTACCCGGAACTCCACGAGATGTTCTGGAAGGCCACGAAGCTGGCCGGCGACGCCAAGAAGTCGATGGACCCGCAGGTCGGCCAGGACCTGCTCGACGCCATCGACGAGATCGCCGTCATCTTCTGGAAGACCAAGGGCGGCAAGGCCGACTGGCTCACGAACGACCCGACGGCCTGAGTCGACAGCGACCCACCGGGAGCCCCGCCGCACGGCGGGGCTCCTGCGTGTACGGGGACAGGGCGGATGAGGCTGTTCGCTGGGCGCCGCCGCGCCCCGCGCTCGCTCGGTCCGGGCGCCTACGTGAGCGCGGCGCGCTGGAGCTCGAGCTGGCGGACCGCCAGCACGCTGATCGCGACCTCTGCGTTTCCCGTGCCATCGGGGACCAGGAGGTCGTAGGTCGTCGTGCGTGATCGCGCCTCACGGAGCGGGCGCCTCCGGCGTTCGACGTGCCACTGCCCGCCCTCGGCCTCGAGGGTGCGTGCGCCGGAGCTGACGAGGAGGACCTCCGCGTGGCCCTCCCGTTCCACGAGCAGTCGTAGCCGCAGGCCTCGGACCTTGCGGATGGTCGCGACGGTGACGTCGCGTGCGCGGACCTCGTAGCTCTAGCTGCGACTCAGGCGCCGGTGCTCGGAGAGCTCGAACGCCTCGACGGCACCGCCGCCAGCGGTGGGCGCGAAAGCCCAGCGAGCCGCGCGGACGCCGCCTCCCCGCTCGAGCGTGAGGGTGCCGACCGGGGCGCCGTCGGGCATCGCCACCTCGAGCGGCGGGACGACCGATCGAACCGACCGGCGCAGCGTGACGGTGTACTCAGCCACGTCGACTCCGATCGGTCGGGCGCGGAGTCCTGCCCAGGTGCTTGACAGGCGTGCAGCCGGTCGTTCTGCGACTTCGAGGCAACGCTTCCCGGCACTGGGGTGTCGTCGTACCCTCGGTGCACCTCGAGCGCAGTTCGGGGCGCACCGACCGGAGGACCGCGTGAAGCGCGGCGGCAGGATCGACTACCGGATGGCCCGTCGGGCCGTCCTGGCCGACGTGCGCGAGGGCACGCGGCCGGTCGACGAGGTCTGTGACGCCCACCCCGACCTCGTGCGCGCCGGGCAGAACATCGGGGAGGACCTCGACGACGACTGCCCCATCTGCGACGAGGGCCGGCTCCGCGGGGTGACGTACGGGTTCTACGGCCGCGGGCGGGAGCGCACGAGCGGCCGGGTCATCCAGCGGGACTCCCTCATGCGGCTGGTGCAGCGCTACGGGCGCGTCAACGTCTACACCGTCGAGGTCTGCCCGTCCTGCCACTGGAACCACCTCCTCGAGGCGTACTGGGTCGCGGTCCGGGCCGCCGGCTGATCAGAAGACGTAGTACCAGCCGACGAACAGCAGCAGGTGCAGGCCGAGCAGCGCACCGGACGCGGCGGCCCACGCCGACTCCGAGGCCCGCCCACGGGTCCACGCGGCGAAGGCCCACGTGAGCGGGGCGACGGCCAGCGCGAAGCGGGGCGTCGACATCAGCGGCCGCTGGGCGAACGGGTAGACGAGCCAGACGAGAACGTGCGCGAGTGCGTGGTAGCCGTAGGTCGCCGGGGCTCGGCGCACGAGCCAGAGCACCGCCGCCAGAACCGGGACGAACACCAGGACATCGAGCGAGTGGTAGCCGGTGGCGTACCGGCCGAGGTCGCCGATCCCGAACCGAACGGCGTCCAGCAGGGACACCCAGGGCCACGTGAGCTCCCGCTGCCACCCGGACTGGACGTCGAACGCGGCCAGCACGGAGCCGTAGCGCGCCGCGCCGAGGCTCGCCATCGTGAGCAGCCCGAGCGCGGCGGCCCCGAGCGGGACGGCCACGGTCCAGGGCCGGGGGCCGGAGCCCTCGCGACGCTGGCGCCATGCTTCGAGCACCACCGGGACGACCAGCAGGAGCCCGACGTTGCGGGTCAGTGCCGCGCCGGCGATCGGCCATGCCGCCAGCAGCCACCGGCGCTCTCGCAGGAGCACGAGCCCCCAGGCGGACGCGGCCAGGAACACCGCCTCGGAGTAGGGCGCGAAGAGGAAGAACGACGTCGGGAACAGCGCGAGCAGCACGACCGCCCGACGAGCGAGATCGGGGTCGCGGGTCTCGAGCTCGACCAGCCGGTGGATGCCGGCGAACGCGACGACCGCCGCAGCGAAGGAGATGAGCGACGCGGCGAGGAGGTAGCTCCCCGCGAGCAGTCGCCCCAGGAGTCCCACGAGCAACGGGTAGCCGGGGAAGAACGCGACGGCACCGGGGATGCCGCCGTCCGGGTGCGCGGCGGGGTAGCCGTCGCGCGCGATGGCCAGGTACCAGAGCGCATCGAAGCGTTCGAGCGAGCCGCCGACGAGGCCGACGCCCTGGTCCGCCGCGGTCCGCGCCGGCCAGCCGCCGAAGCCGAGCTCGGGGAGTGCCACGACGCTGACGGGCTCGAGTCCTGGAAGGAGCCCCGCACCGGCGACGCTGAGGACCGCGATCGCCGCCCGCAACGCCGCCGCGGCCGTGATGGCCAGTCGCCAGCCGTCGGGGAGCGCACGCCACCGCCCGATCGCGCCGCGCGCAGCCGCGCGGGTCGTCGTGTCCGGCTCCGCGGTCATGTCGATGCCACCGAGGCGGCCGCGTGGTCGGAGGGCTCATCGAGCCGCTCCCGGCCACGGAGCACGACCACGATGAGCGCGACCAGCAGCGCCGCGCGGATGGACACGGCGAGCTCGAACGGCCAGGCGGGCCAGGCCGACGACTCGGCCTCGGGCACGAAGTTGGCCAGGTACGGGAACCGGGTGACGGTCACCATCACGTCCGCCGCGGCGAAGGCCAGCCACCACCACCAGCCCGGGAAGGCGAGGGCGAGGAGGGGCAGCAGCCAGAGGCTGAACTGCGGCGAGTAGACCTTGTTCGCCAGCAGGAACCACGCGAGGACCGGCAGGGCGAGGAGATGCCACTGGTGCGGCTCCCACCGGCGCAGCACCACGGCGAACAGCGTGACGGCGCCGGCCGCGAAGACCAGGAGGCTCGCCGCGTTCACGAGCCCGGTGTCGATCGGCGAGCCGAACCAGCCCGGAACGATCCGCCAGAGCGAGTCCCAGTCCGCGGCGCGCTCCCGGTTGTTCCGCAGGAACTCGAGCCACCCATCCGGTGCGGCCAGCGCGACCGGCAGGTTCACCGCCCACCAGGTCACCGCCGCGACCAGCGCTGTGGTGAGCCCCGCGGCGCGTCCACGCAGGCGCCACGCGGCGGCGACGATCCCGGGCAGGAACAGCACCGGGTAGAGCTTGGCGGCCGTGCCGAGCCCGATCCACAGGCCGCTCGCCGCATCGCGCCCCCGCCGGTGCGCGACGAGGCCTGCCGTCGCCAGCAGCATGGCGAGCAGGTCCCAGTTCACGACGCCACTGAGCAACAACGTGGGTGCGACGGCGAAGGCGAGGGCCCGCCGCCAGCCGACCTCGACCTCGAGGAGGTAGGCCGTGGCGAGGCCGGCTCCAGCCAGCAGCAGGACCGTCCAGAGGAAGAACGCGACGGCGTCACCCGGCAGGGCCGCCGCGAGCCACATCACCGCGCCGATCAGCACCGGGTACTCGACGGGGTGGTCGAGGTAGGGCAGAGCGCCCTCGTGGAGGCGCTCGGCGTAGAACAGCGGTGGGATGTCGGAGTAGCACAGGCCCAGGTACTGCTCGACCGGTGCGGGCGGGAACCCACACCGCGCCTTGATCGCGAACGCGACGGCCATCGCCACGGCGGTGAGGCCGACGATCAACAGCGGCCGCCGGTCGACGGCGGTCGACGGGACCGGCCGCTGCGGGTCGCCCTCCTGGCTCATCGTGGGAGGAGGACGCCGACGATGACGGCAGCGATGCCGCCCACGATCAGCAGGTCGTCGATCCCGCCCTGGATGTACCACCCGAGGAGCAGCGCGATCAGGCCGGCGACCGCGAGGCCGGGCCCGATCGTGCGCCGGGCGTCGGCCTCGAGCTCGGCCTCGGCCGAGTCCGCGACCTGCAGGCGCCCCTCCCGGTCGATCCAGACACCGGATGGCGCGTCCATCCAGCCCGGCAGGTCCCCTCCGCCCTCCAGGACCTCGAACTTCTCGTCCGTCGGCAGGCGGTGGATGAACTCGGACCAGTTGACGACGAGCTCCGACCGGAGGTCGTCGCGGAACTCTCGGCTGACGAGGATCTCGACGACGTCACCGAGGTCGATCGGGTCGTGCAGGACCCGCCGGTGCTGCAGGAGCTGGACGATGCGCGTCGCCATGTGGGGGTGGAACCGGCCCAGGAGCGCGTCGGCCGTCGGCGGGCGCACCTCGACCTCGGACGACCGTTGCAGGTCGACGAGGCAGTCGGGGCAGCGTGTGACGTGGTCCTCGAACTCGTCACCGCACGACGGGCAGCGCATGGTCGCAGGCTACGCGAGTGGCCCTACGCTCCCCGTCCATGCAGACGAGCGCCGGCCTCCTCCTCCACCGCCGCCGTGAACGGGGCCTCGAGGTCCTCCTGGTGCATCCGGGCGGACCCTTCTGGGCCTCGCGCGACGCGGGCGCCTGGTCGATCCCCAAGGGGCTCGTCGAGGAGGGCGAGGACCCGCTCGCCGCGGCTCGCCGCGAGTTCGAGGAGGAACTGGGCCTGCCGGCACCGGAGGGGCCGGTCGCGGAGCTCGGCGAGGTCGTGCTGAGGAGTCGGAAGCGGGTGGTGGGCTTCGCCGTGGCGGGCGACATCGACACGGACGCGATCGTGCCGGGGACGTTCGAGATGGAGTGGCCGCCACGCTCCGGCCGGACGGCGAGCTTCCCCGAGGTCGATCGTGCGGCCTGGTCGACGCCGGCCGAGGCGGCCGAGCGGCTCAATCCCGCGCAGGTCGCGTTCGTCGAACGGCTGGAAGCCGTCCTGGGAACCTGACGAACCGGGCGTCGGCGCCGAGTACCGTGCGACGCTCGAGGAGGCGGAAATGACCGACAGCATCTACGCCTACGACGCGTACGCACGCGACATGGAGGCCGCGGTCGTCGACGTCGACCCCGACGAGGGCGCGATCCTGCTCGACCGCACCGTGTTCTATCCCGGCGGGGGAGGCCAGCCCAACGACGTCGGTGAGCTCTGGATCGGCGACGACCGGCTCGAGGTCGCACGCGTGCGCGCGGATGGTCGCGGGGTCTGGCACTGGGTGAGCTCGGGGGACGGGACGCTCGACGCGCTGCCCGGTGCCGGGACCGCCCTGCGTG
>JBFHRB010000124.1:0-9778 GCA_041591915.1 Nitriliruptorales bacterium | reverse complement strand
CGGACGACCACATGAGCGACAAGACCGAGCACCCGGGCGCGAGCCAGCTCGACCCCGACGAGGGTCGGGGGGCCGCCGCCGTGCAGGAGCAGCACCGCGCCGACCAGGCCCACGCCGCATACGCCGAGAGCGGCGGGGCCGAGCAGCCCACCGCCCCGGACGCGGAGGACAGCCACGGTGCCGCCGGTCCGGTCGAGGACGAGGTCGACGAGGCTGCCGAGCTCGCGGCCCGTGCGGCCGAGGACCCGCGCACGCGGGAGGAGCTGTTCGCCGCGTGGGAGGAGGCGCAGCGCCAACGCGACGACTTCCTCGGACACCTCCAGCGCGTGCAGGCCGAGTTCGAGAACTTCCGCAAGCGGTCGATGCGCGAGGGTGCGGCGCAGCGCGATGCCGGCAAGGCCGAGCTCGTGACGCGCCTGCTCGACGTCCTCGACGACTTCGACATGGCGGTGCTGTCGGTCGACAAGACCGAGGACGTTGCCTCCCTGCACAAGGGGCTCGAGCTCGTCTACGCCAAGTTCCGCGACGTCCTCAAGGGTGCAGGCGTCGAGAAGATCGACGAGACGGGCGTCCCGTTCGACCCCGAGAAGCACGAGGCGGTCCAGCACGAACCCGGCGACGGCGAGCAGGTCGTCGCCGAGGTCTTCCGGCCCGGCTACACGATGGCCGGCCGCACCCTGCGCGCAGCGATGGTCAAGGTGCAGGGCTAGCAGCGACGAACGAGAGGAGGTGACCCGTGGCACCCAGCCGTGAGTGGCTCGAGAAGGACTACTACGCCGTCCTCGGCGTGCCCGAGGACGCCTCCAGTGCGGACATCAAGAAGGCCTATCGCAAGCTCGCCCAGCAGCTCCACCCCGACACCAACCCCGACCCCGGCGCCGAGGAACGGTTCAAGGAGGTCAACGAGGCCTTCGACGTCGTCGGCTCCGAGGACAGCCGCCGCGAGTACGACGAGTTCCGGCGCCTCGCGGCGTCAGGCGGGCTCGGAGGGTTCGGCGGGCCCGGCGGGTTCACGTTCGGTGACGGCGCGGACATGGGTGACCTCGGCGACCTGCTCCGGTCGATCTTCGCGGGAGCCGGCGCCGGCGGTGGCCCCGGCGGACGCGGGTTCAGTGCGTACCAGGGCGCCGCGCGGCCGCGGAAGGGAGCCGACGTCCGCGCGAGCGTGACGCTGAGCTTCGACGACGCGTTGCGGGGCGTGCAGACGAGGCTGCGCATCACCGGCGATGGTCCCTGCAAGAACTGCGGCGGCTCCGGCGCGAAGCCGGGCACCAGCCCGCGGATCTGCTCGACGTGTGGGGGCTCCGGGCAGGAGACCATCAACCAGGGCCTCTTCTCGATGGCCCAGCCCTGCCGTGCCTGCGCCGGGAGCGGGCGCATCGTCGACGACCCGGACCCGGTGTGTGACGGGACGGGGCGCGTCATCGAGCCGCGCGAGCTGACCGTGAGGATCCCGGCCGGCGTCAAGGACGGGGCGACCGTGCGGGTCCCCCAGCGGGGCCAGCCCGGTGCGAACGGGGGCCCGGCCGGTGACGTCATCGTGACCGTGCAGGTCGAGCCCCACCGCGTGTTCGGCCGGCGCGGGGACGACGTGACCATCGACCTGCCGATCTCGTTCTCGGAGGCCGCGCTGGGCACCAAGCTCCGCGTGCCCAACGCCGAGGGGGAGGTCACGACGATCAAGATCCCGGCGGGCACCCCGAGCGGCAAGACGTTCCGGATCCGCGGCAAGGGTGCCCCGCGGGCGAAGGGCGGCGGCCGTGGTGACCTCCTCGTGAAGGTCGTGATCGACGTGCCCACCAAGCTCTCGCGTCAGCAGAAGAAGCTGCTCGAGGAGCTCGGCGCCCACGACGACACCGAGGCGCGCGACCAGATGCTGGAGGCCCGCTGATGAGCAGCACGCGGTACTACTGGCAGGACGCGTCGCAGGTCGGGGACGAGCCGGCCCGCGATCCGCGTGACGAACCGCTGTACGTCATCTCGGTGGCCGCCGACCTCGCCGGCATGCATCCCCAGACCTTGCGTGCCTACGAGCGCAAGGGCCTGATCGAGCCCCACCGGACCGAGGGCAACACGCGGCGCTACAGCCAGCACGACGTCGAGCGCCTCAAGCTCATCCAGCACCTGACGCAGGAGGAGGGACTCAACCTCGCCGGCGTGCGCATGGTCATCCGCCTGCTCGCCGAGGTCGACCTCCTCCGCAGCCGCAACAAGGAGCTCGAGGAGCGTCTCCGGCTGCTCGCCGAGCAGTTGCGCGACGACGTCGAGGCCGCACACCGCTCCCACCGCTACGACGTCGTCCCGCGCCAGCGCAGCGACGTCGAGCCGCATCCCGCGTACCCCACCCGACGCCGACGCAGCAGCTGAGCGCGCCCGGCACCCCCGCATCGGAGGTTGACCGCGATGGACTTCGAGAAGCTCACCACCAAGACCACCGAGGCGTTGCAGCACGCGGCCGGGCTGGCCAAGCAGAAGCACCACACCGAGGTGCAGCCGGCCCACATGCTCATCGCCCTGCTGTCCCAGGCCGACGGTGTGGTGCTGCCGTTGACCCAGCGCCTCGGCGTGACGCCGACGGCGCTGCGGAACGCCACCAACGAGGTCCTCGAGAAGATCCCGTCGGCGTACGGCGCGACGGGGGACGTCCGCATCGGGACGCGCCTCGGCGACGTTCTGGACCAGGCGGGCCGCGAGGCCACGCAACTCGGCGACGAGTACATCTCGACCGAGCACGTCCTGCTCTCGCTCGCCGGCTCCGACGGCCAGGTCGGCAAGGTCCTGCGTGATCGTGGCATCACCCACGACGCGATCCTCGGCGTGCTGAAGGACGTGCGCGGCAGTCAGCGCGTGACCTCGAAGGACCCTGAGTCCACGTACGAGGCGCTCGAGAAGTACGCCCGTGACCTCACCGCCGAGGCGCGTGAGGGCAAGCTCGACCCGGTGATCGGCAGGGACGAGGAGATCCGCCGGATCATCCAGGTCCTCGTCCGCCGGACGAAGAACAACCCCGTCCTGATCGGCGAGCCCGGGACGGGCAAGACCGCCATCGTGGAGGGCCTCGCGCGCCGGATCGTCGAGGGCGACGTCCCGAACCTGCTCAAGGACAAGCGCCTCGTCTCGCTCGACATGGCCGCGATGGTCGCGGGGTCGAAGTACCGCGGTGAGTTCGAGGAGCGCCTGAAGGCGGTGCTCACCGAGATCGAGAGCTCCGACGGGCAGATCATCACCTTCATCGACGAGCTCCACACGATCGTCGGCGCGGGTGCCGCAGAGGGGGCCATGGACGCGGCCAACATGCTCAAGCCGCTGCTCGCACGTGGCGCGCTGCGGATGATCGGCGCGACGACGCTCAGCGAGTACCGCCAGATCGAGAAGGACGCGGCGCTCGAGCGGCGCTTCCAGCCCGTCAAGGTCAACGAGCCGAGCGTGAACGACACGATCGGGATCCTGCGTGGCCTCAAGGAGCGCTACGAGGTCCACCACGGGGTGCGCATCACCGACGACGCCATCGTCAGCGCTGCCACGCTCTCCGATCGCTACATCACCGACCGCTTCCTGCCGGACAAGGCCATCGACCTGCTCGACGAGGCCGCGTCGCGCCTGCGCATCGCCATCGATTCGCTGCCCCCGGAGATCGACGAGGTCGATCGGCGTGTGCGCCAGCTCGAGATCGAGCGTGCTGCCCTGCAGAAGGAGGAGACCGAATCCGGTCGGTCGAGACTCGCCGACCTCGAGCGCGAGCTCGCCGAGCTGAAGGAGGAGCTCGGCGGCCTGCAGGCGCGGTGGCAGCAGGAGAAGGGCGCCATCGAGCACCTGCAGTCGGTGAAGGAACAGCTCGAGCAGGTGCGCGAGGAGGGCCATGCGGCCGAGCGCGACGGCGACCTGGAGAAGGCGGCCGAGCTCCGCTACGGCCGCTCCGTCGAGCTCGAGAAGCAGCTCGGTGAGGCCCAGGCCGCCATCGAGGCACAGCGCGCCGAGGGCGGCAGCCTCCTCGAGGAGGAGGTCACCTCGGAGGAGATCGCCGAGGTCGTCAGCAAGTGGACCGGTGTCCCGGTCAGCAAGCTGATGGAGTCGGAGGCCTCGAAGCTGGTCCAGCTCGAGGAGCACCTCCACGAACGGGTCATCGGCCAGAACGAGGCGGTCGAGGCGGTCGCCAACGCGGTTCGGCGCAGTCGCGCCGGGATCGCCGACCCCGACCGGCCGCTCGGGTCGTTCCTGTTCCTCGGACCGACCGGCGTCGGCAAGACCGAGCTCGCCCGTGCGCTCGCCCAGTTCCTGTTCGACGACGAGCGCGCCATGGTCCGCATCGACATGGGCGAGTACCAGGAGAAGCACACCGTTGCCCGCCTCATCGGCGCACCGCCGGGCTACGTCGGCTACGACGAGGGTGGCCAGCTCACCGAGACGGTCCGGCGCCGTCCGTACTCGGTCATCCTGCTGGACGAGGTCGAGAAGGCGCACGCCGACGTGTTCAACGTCCTGCTGCAGGTGCTCGACGACGGGCGCCTCACGGACGGCCAGGGCCGGACGGTCGACTTCCGCAACGCGGTCATCATCATGACGAGCAACCTGGGGTCGCAGCACATCCTGGACACGGATCTGACGGACGAGGCGCTGCGCGACCGGGTGATGGGCGAGGTGTCCACGCACTTCCGGCCCGAGTTCATCAACCGCATCGACGAGGTCGTCATCTTCGAGCGGCTCACGCGGGAGCACCTCGCGGAGATCGTCGACGTCCAGCTGGAGCGGGTGCGCGCGCGTCTGGCGACGCGCCAGCTCGGCCTCGAGGTGACCGACAGCGCCCGCGCCTGGCTCGCGGACCGCGGCTACGACCCGGTCTACGGGGCGCGGCCGCTCAAGCGGGTGATCCGCAAGACCCTCGAGGACACGCTCGCCAGGGCGCTGCTCGACGGCAAGATCAGCGATGGGCAGACCGTCATGGTCGACGCGACCGATGAGTCCCTGCGCATCGAGGGCCGCTGAGCACTGTCGCGGTCGAACGACCGGCCCTAGGGTGGACCCGATCACCGGTGTCCGCTCGGGGCGGTTCATGTGTCGGTTCCTGTCCACGCGAGCTCGGACCGTGCGGCTGACGTGAGCACGCACGAGTTCCAGCGCAGCGTCGTCATCGATCGCTCGGCCGACACCGTCTGGGGCGTGCTGGTCGACTTCGAGACGTACGGCCCGTCGTGGCTGCGAGGACTCGAGACCGTGACCCGCCTCGGGAGCAAGCCCGTGCAGCTGGGCACGAGGTTCTACGAGACCCGCACGGAGTACGGCCGGACCGGCGAGGGCGAGTTCGAGGTCGTCGCGTTCGAGGAGGGTGTCCACATCGCGGTGTCGAGCCGCCAGGGGCCGATACGCGCAACCTACGCGTACTCCGTCACCGACGACGGCGCCGGGTCGACACAGGTGGACCTGCGGGCCCGCACGGAGTTCGGCGGCATGGCCCGGTTCGTCGGCCCGCTGGCCGGCCGCCTCGTCGAGCGCCACGACTCCGACATGCTCGAACGGCTCCGCACGACCGTGGAGGCGGTCTGATGGCGAACGCACGCACATGGCCGCACATCGCGCGAAGGATGCCCCGGGTGAGGGGCCTGCCAGGGCGACCGTGCAACTACGCCGTTCGGACGCCGACAGGGGAACGAAGTACACCAGGACGGTGACGGGGGTCGCCCATGGACCGGGTGCTGTTCGTCGATGGCGCCAACAAGGAGCTCCGCGCGCTTCGGCGAGGGCTCCGGCCGCTGCGTGACCGGTGGGACATGACCTTCACCACGGACGTGGAGCAGGCCCTGGGCCTGGTCGACGAGGGCGGTGTCGACGTCGTCGTGTGCGATGACGACCTGCGTGCGACCGACGGGACCACGTTCCTGCAGACCGTCCGTCGCCACGACCCAGCCACCCTCCGCGTCCTGCTCCGACGTGGATCCGACGCAGGCACCGCGATGCGCGCCGCTCGCGTCGCGCACCAGGTCTTCAGCAAGCCTTGTGACGCCGAGACCGTCCACGCGACCGTCGATCGCGCCCTTCGGCTGCGTTCCATGATCGACAGCGCGGCAACCCGCGCGTTCGTGACCGACCTCGACAGCCTCCCGGGGGCGCCGGTCATCCACGCGGAGCTCACCGAGGCGCTGTCCGACCCCGAGGTCGGCCTCGACGTCGTCGCGGCCATCGTCGGCAAGGACCAGAGCGTCGCCGCGAAGGTGATGCAGCTCGTCAACTCCGCCTTCTTCGGCCTGGCCTCGCCCATCACCAGCCTCGAGCGAGCGGCGGTGTACCTCGGCATCGACGCCCTCCGTGGGCTCGTGCTCCACGTCGAGGTGATCCGCGCCTTCCAGGCTGCCGCCGATCCGTCGCGGGCCCGGGTCATCGAGGAGTTCAGCGCGCACGCGTTCGAGGTCGCGTCGGTGGCCGAGGCCATCGTCGGCCGTGGTCCAGCGGGCGGCGAGGCGTTCACCGCCGGGCTCCTGCACGACATCGGCAAGCTCGTGCTCGTGATCGAGCGGTTCGAGCAGTGGGCCGCGGTGCGCGCGGCGGCGCGCGTCAGCAACACCCACATCCTCGAACACGAGCGCGAGCACCTCGGCGTCACCCACGCCGAGATCGGTGCCGCGCTCCTCGGACTGTGGGGCCTGCCGTTCAACATCGTCGAGGCGGTCGCCTTCCACCACTCGCCAGCGGAGGCGGCACGGCCCGACTTCTCGTTGGCGGGGGCGATCCACGTCGCTGACGCCCTCACCCACGAGGCCCGGGGCGAGACGCCGGGTCGAGGCGGCCCGGCCCTCGACCATGACTACCTCCGCCGCACGCAGGTCTCCTCGCTGCTCGACGACTGGCGCGCGCGACAACACCACACGACCACCTCCGCCACCCGAGGTTGAGAACATGAGACGAGTCCTCATCGTCGACGACAACCATCACGAGCTCGCGGCCCTCCGCGAAGCCCTCGAGCCCTACCGGGCGGAGTGGGACGTGAGCTACTCGCTGTCGAGCGAGGCGGCCATGGCCAGCCTGCGCAACAGCGAGATCGACGCCGTCCTCGTCGACGCGCGGATGCCCGACGTCGACGGCCACGCCATCCTCGAGGAGGTGCAGCGCCACTTCGAGGGCGTCATCCGGATCCTCCTCGCCGACGCGCCGGACGAGGCCGAGATGCTGCGAGGCGTCGAGTCCGCGCACCAGGTCCTGCACAAGCCGTGGGACGCCTCGAAGATCGTCTCGACCGTCGAGCGGGTGTGCCGGATCCAGGAGAAGGTCGAGTCGCCCGCGGTTCGCGACATCATCACGGGGATCGGGCGGTTGCCGTCCGCCCCCAAGACCTACCTCGCGCTGACCCGCGCGATGCAGGACCCGGACGTCTCCTTCGTCGAGCTGGCGCGCATCGTCCAGCAGGACGCAGCGATCGCCGCGAAGCTCCTCCAGCTGGTGAACTCGGCCTACTTCGGGCTCGCGCGCCCGACCGCCAAGCTCAACGAGGCCCTGTCCTACATCGGCCTGCGGCCGCTCCGCAGCCTCGTGCTGTCGTTCGAGTCGACCTCGGGCTTCGCTGGCTCGGATGCGCGGCTGGCCGAGCGGTTCCAGCGCAACGGCCTCCGGGTCGGGAGCGCGGCGATGACCGTGATGGCCGGGACCGGCCTCGAACACGACGCCTTCACGGCCGGTCTCATGCACGACATCGGCCGCCTCGCCCTCGCGACCCGCCGCCCCGACCAGTGGCAGCGGGTGGTCGAGGAGGCGACCTACAACGACAAGTCGATGGCCCAGGCCGAGTTCCTGACGCTCGGCGTGACCCACGCCGAGCTCGGGGCGGCGCTCCTCGGGCTCTGGGGCCTGCCGTACGACGTCATCGAGGCGGTCGCGTACCACCATCGCCCCGCCGAGGTGGACCCGACGCGCCTGACGCTGGCGGGCGCGCTGCACATCGCCGACAACATCGTCTGGCAGGTCAGCGGCCAGGCCGGCGAGAGCCAGGTCGGACACGCCGGCCTCGACCACGGCTACCTCGAGAGCAGCGGGCTCGCCGACCGCATCCCCGACTGGCAGACCCAGATCGCCCAGCGCATCTCCGACGCAGCCTGACCGCTACGTTCGCCGGCGAACGAGGAGGTCGCCGGTGGCGCAGCGCTACGACGCGGTCGTCGTCGGCGCAGGCCCGAACGGCCTCGCCGCGGCTGCCGTCCTTGCGCGCCACGCGCGGTCGGTCCTCGTCATCGAGGCGGCGGACGAGGTCGGTGGAGGCCTGCGGACGGTCGGCGGGTCGGACGGCTTCATCCACGACCACTGCTCGACGTCCCACCCCCTCGGCGTCACCTCCCCGGTCCTCGCCGACCTGCCGCTCGCCCGCCACGGGCTGGAATGGGTCCACGCACCCTTCCCCGTGGCGCACCCGCTCGACGGTGGGCGTGCCGCCGTCGCCCAGCAGGACGTCCTGGCGACCGCTGCCTCCCTCGGCGTCGACGAGCAGGCCTGGCTCGACCTGTACCGCCCGTTCGTCGCGCACTGGCATCGGCTCGCCCCCGCCCTGCTGGGTCCGATCCCCCGGATCCCGCGGGATCCCGTGCTGCTCGCCCGCTTCGGCCTCCTGGCGCTGCGGTCGGCCACGTCGGTCGCCGACCGGCTGTCGACGCCGGAGGCCAGGGCGCTGGTCGCCGGGAACGCGGCGCACGGGGTGGCCGACCTCGACCTCCCGACGACCGGCGCGTTCGCCGTCGTCCTGACGGCGAGTGCGATGGCCGTCGGGTTCCCGTTCATCTCTGGTGGATCCCAGCGCCTCGCGGACGCCTTCCTCGGCCTGTTCGGTGAGCTGGGGGTGCATGTCGAGACCGGCCAGCACGTGCGCGCACTTGGCGACATCCCGCCGTCTGACCTCCTGCTGCTGGACGTGACCCCGCGCCAGCTGGTGCAGATCGCGGGTGACGCCCTGCCTGCCGGCTTCCGGGACAGGATGCTCGGCTTCCAGCACGGCGCGGCCGCGTTCAAGGTCGACTACGAGCTGTCCGGACCGGTGCCGTGGGCGAACCCGGATGTCGCGATGGCGGGAACCGTGCACCTGGGCGGGACGCTCGAGGAGATCGCCCTGGCGGAGGCCGAGGTCGCGGCCGGCGTGCATCCGGAGCGTCCCTTCGTCCTCGCGACCCAGCCGAGCGTCGCCGACGCGAGCCGGGCGCCGGCCGGTAAGCACGTCCTCTGGACGTACACGCACGTCCCCAACGGCAGCACCGTCGACATGACGGACGCGATCGAGCGGCAGGTCGAGCGCTTCGCCCCGGGCTTCCGTGACCTGGTCGAGCACCGGATCGTCACCACGCCCCGGGACTTCGAGCTCGGCAACCCGAACTTCCACGGCGGCGACTTCGCCGGGGGTGTCGCCGCCGGCCTGCAGGCCGTGGCGCGGCCGCGCGCCGCGATCGACCCGTATGCGACCCCGCTCGACGGCGTCTACCTCTGCTCGGCCTCCACCCCGCCGGGTGCCGGCGTCCACGGGATGAGTGGGTACCACGCCGCGCGCAGCGCCCTGCGCGCCCACGACCGGGGCGTGCGTCGGACGGCCTTCGGCTCGCGTCCGCGGGCGCTGGGTTAGCGTCGGGTCACGCCCACGCCGGGAGCACTCCCATGCCCGAGATCCGCCTCGCGACCGAGGACGAACAGGCCGTGTTCGGGACGGCCTTCGCCGCCGCGCTCGGGGAGGACTGGGGGCCGGTCGAGGTCGAGGCGTTCCTCGCCTACGTCGATGACGATCGCGCCTGGATCGCCGTGGACGACGGCCAGGTCGTCG
>JBFHRB010000123.1:0-9791 GCA_041591915.1 Nitriliruptorales bacterium | reverse complement strand
TGCGCTCGCGGCCGGCCCGGCGGTGGCGGCTGGGGGCGGGATCCTGTTGCTGGTGCACGGCACGGTGGCGGGCGCGTCGGAGGACACCGCGACCTGGCTGACCCAGAACGGCACGATCGAGCAGGTCACCCTCCTCGGCGGGGTCGGTGCCATCACCCAGGCCGTGGCTGACGACCTCAACGGACGACTCCCCTAGAACGACACTCCAAGACGGTCGCCCCGTCGACGGTCACGCACGACGGCCCGCCACCGAGGTGGCGGGCCGTCATGCTCCAGGTGTTGGTCAGGCGACCTGCGTCACCATCACGGGGTCGGAGGTCGGCTGCTCGGAGCCGCCCTCCGGCTCGACCGTGATGCCGATGGCGACGACCTCGCCCATGTCGCCGGTCATGTGGTGGGTGGCGGTGCCGTTCGTCGCCGCGTCGAACAAGCCGGCCGGGATGGCCCTGCCGTCGGCCGTGATGAGCCAGGCCTCGTAGACGTGGCCGTCAGGGGCCGGGCCCATGTCGGAGGCGACGATGTAGCCCTCGCCCCGGGTGGGCGACCAGATCAGCTGGGCCTGGCCGGCCGAGCCGTCGAACGCGAACGTCACGACGTCGCTGCTCGACGCGACCTGCGTGATGCCAGCCGACGCCGACTCGACCTCGGCGAGCCGGGTGCTCAGGTTCGAAACGGTCACGCTGAGCCCGGCCACCGCGATGGCGAGGACCGCGGCCGCCGGAGCGATGACCTTCTCGAACCAGGGGCGCCGCAGGGGCACGACGTTGTCGGGGAGGGACGCCGCGTCCGGCTGGACCTCGACACGCTCCGGCCGGAGGGGAGAGGCCTGACGTGTCCGGTCGATCTCGGCCATGACGCTCGCCTTGAGCCCGGCGGGGGCTGCCTCGTGGGCGGCAGAGCCGAGGTGGGCGGCGGTCGACTGGAACTCGTCGACCTCGCGCTTGCAGGCATCGCAGACCGCGAGGTGCTGCTCGAACATCGCGCGCTCGTGGTCGTCGAGCGCGTCGAGCGCGTAGGCGCCGGTCATGGTGTGGATGTCAGCAGTCATGCTGTCACCCCCAGTGCATCTCGTAGTCGGATGAGGCCGTCTCGCATCCGCGTCTTCACGGTACCGAGCGGTGTGTCCAGTAGTTCGGCGACCTCGCGGTAGGTGTAGCCGCCGTAGTAGGCGAGCTCGACGGCTTCGCGTTGCAGGTCGGTGAGCGCCTCGAGAGACCTTCGGACCTGCTCGTGCTCGAGGTTGGTCTCGACGCGATCGGCGACCTCGTCGAACTCGCGGCTGCGGTCGCGGTGCCCCACGAACTCGTCGCGGTCGCGAGAGGCCTGCACCGAGCGCACGCGGTCGATCGCGCGGCGGTGGGCCATCGTCAGGATCCAGGTCTTGGCGCTGCCGCGCTCCGGGTCGAAGCGTGGGGCCTGCTGCCAGACCTCGACGAGGACCTCCTGCGTGACCTCCTCGGAGTGCGACGGGTCACGCAGGACCCGGCGGATGACGCCGAAGACGGTGCCGGAGATCTCGTCGTACAGGTCGCTGAACGCGGCCTGGTCTCCGCGTGCGGTGCGCAGCAACAGGTCCTCGAGGTCCGGCGTTGCCGCCGGATCAGCGGGGACGGCCCGAAGAGGGCGGGGGGTGGGTTCCACAGGGGCTCCAGGTCTTGATGGGAGGTTCGGTGCCGGGTGGCGCGAGGTTTGGTGGGCCTGCGCGTCGGCGTCCGGTGAGCGCGCGGAGGTCCTGGTGGCGGTCCGGGGGCCGGGGCGCCTCGCGGTGTGGGTGCGGGCGGGTCGGGGTCGTCAGCCTGTCAGCTGACGACGATCTCCGCCTGCATGTTCGGGTGGTAGACGCAGTAGTAGGCGTAGGTGCCGGGCGTGTCGAACGTGTGGCTGAAGGTCAGGCCCTTGCCCATGTTCTCGCTCTGCTCGCCGAGGACTCCGTGGAAGTCGTCGGTGCGGGTGTCGGGGCCGGTGCCGCTGGTCACGGTGTGGCCGAAGATGTCCTGGTTGGTCCAGGTGACGGTCGTGCCCGCCGTCACCTGCAACGTCGGCGGCTGGAACTTGAAGTCGACGATCTCGACCTGGCCGTTCGTCGCCGCGGTCTCGGCCGCGGTCGCGGTCGGCGATGGGGTCGGTGTCGCGCCATCGGCCGACGTGTCGGTGGTGCCGGCGCAGGCTGTGCCGAGGAGCGTCAGTGCGGCGAGCATGGTGGCGAGGCGGAGGGGCTGCATGGAGGTTCCTGTCGGGCGGCTGCCCGGTCGGCGGCTGGTAGGGGCCGCGTCGTCTGGGGGAGTTCGGGGTACGCGGCGGGGCCCGTCCCTTTCCGGAACGGGCCCCGCGCGGTGCTGACGGGAGAGGGGTCGTCAGCCGACGATGGCTGCGGCGAGCGCCTTGATGGCGCCACCGAGCGTGTCGATGTGGCCGCCGAGGCTGCCCGAGACCGCGGAGGCCGGGATCGCGCCACCGGAGATGGACTCGAAGAACGCGCCCGACTGCTGGCCGTAGCCCTCGAGGTCGGAGACGGCCTGGTCGATCACGGCCTGGTCACCAGTGGCGGCACCCTTCGCGTAGTCCACGAAGAAGCCGATGTGCTGGCGCCACAGCTCGAGGAAGGCGTCACGCTGGTCCGGGGCGACCGAGCCGATGACATCGGCGATCGCGACGGAGTTCTCGTCGAGCTCACCAGCGGCAGCGGCGAACGCGTCACTGTCGAGGCCGGCCGCGTAGCCGGTCTTGACGGCGATACCCGCGAGGTAGACGTGCTCCTCGAGGAGCGTGGAGACGGTGACGTAGGTGGTCGCGGCTGCGCTGTCGATGGAGCCTTCGAGGCCCAGGGCCTCGTCGAGCCCACCGGCGAGCGCCTTGGCGGACGACTCGACGACGTGGTTGGCAGCGATCTTCAGGTTGTCGAACGCGGCAGCGGCGTCACCAGCGGCGAGCGCCTCGATGGCCGCACCCAGCGTGGTCACGTGCATCTCGAGCGAGGCCTCCACGGCCGACGCCGGGATGACGCCACCGGAGATGGACTCGAAGAACGCGCCGGACTGCTGGCCGTAGCCACGCAGGTCCTCGATGGCCTTGTCGATCACGGCCTGGTCACCGGCAGCGGCACCCTTCGCGTAGTCCACGAAGAAGCCGATGTGCTGGCGCCACAGCTCGAGGAAGGCGTCACGCTGGTCCGGGGCGACCGAGCCGACGACGTCAGCGAGCTCGACGGAGTTGACGTCCAGGGCGCCGGCCGCGAGGCCGAACTCCGGGCTGTCGAGGCCGAAGCTGTACGCCGTGTCCACGGCGATACCGGCGAGGTAGACGTGCTCCTGCAGGAGCGTGGCGAGGGTCGCGTACGTGGACGCGGCAGCCTCGTCGGTCGAGCCCTCGAGGTCGAGCGCCTGGTCGAGGCCGTCGACGAGCGCCTTGGCGGTGCCGTTGTTGCCGACGTGGTTGGCCGCGAGGCGGAGCTGCTCGAACGGGTCACCGGCGTTGGCGGACATGTCCATGTCGCCCATGCCGTCGTCGGACGTGGTGTCCTCGGTCGTGGTGTCCTCGGTGGTGTCGTCGGTCTGCGACGACGCGGTCTCGGTGGCGTCGGTCACGGTCTCGGTGCCGCCGGCGCACGCGCTCAGCGCGATCGCACCGACGATGCCGACCGCGGCCCAACGGCTGCGGGTACGGAGGTAACGCATCTCGGGATGTCCTTGGTTGCGGGAGTGGGACCGTCCGCTCTTGCGGGGTCTCGGTTGTGCGTTCGCAACGAGGTGTCAACCGGTTTGGTCCGAACGGACACCGTCCGCCGTTGACACCCCCAGGCGTGCGGTCACCGAACCCCGCCAACCCATCGCTGTGTGGTCATCTGTTGCCGTGTGGACCTCCGCTGCCCATTTGTCGCGCAGTTGTCCACACGGCAATGCGGGTCCACACAACGATGGGGCTGGGGGTCAGCCGTCGGCGCGGGCCGCGAGGTCGAGGAGGGTGGTGCGGTCGGGCTTGCCGAGGCCGTCGCGCGGGATGGCGTCGGTGACGACGAGCCCGTGGGGAGCCGAACGGCGGGGGAGTGAGAGGGCGACGTGGTCGCGGAGCTCGTCGAGCGTCGGTGGTGCGGCGCCATCCGCGAGCACCACGACGGCGACCACGCGCTCGCCCCACTCGGGGTCAGCGACGCCGACGACGGCGGCGTCCTCGATCGCCGGGTGGGAGGCGACCACGGCGCTGACCTCGGCGGCCGGGATCTTCTCGCCGCCGGAGATGACGACGTCGTCGAGCCGGCCGAGCAGTTCGAGGCGCCCGTCCTCGCTCAGCCGGCCGCGGTCGGCGGTGTGCCACCAACCGTCGGCGTCGCGCGGGGTCTGCTCGCCGGCGCGGTAGCCGTCGCAGAGCATCGGCCCTCGCAAGAGCACCCGGTCGCCGTCCCCGAGCCGTACCTCCACGTCGGGCAGCGGGCGACCGTCGTAGACGCACCCGCCGCAGGTCTCGGTCATCCCGTACGACTCGACGAGGCGTCCGCCCGCGTCCTCGGCCGCCGCGCGGAGCTCGGGGTCGAGTCGCGCGCCACCGACGAGGACGGACGCGAACCGCGACAGGTCGAGCCCGGCCTCGACCGCCCGGTGGAGCATCGTCGGCACGAGGGCGACGTGGCGGGCCTCCGTCGTCGCCAGCGCGTCGAGCTCGAACCTCGCGTGAAGGTCCGCCTCGACGCCGACGGACCGTGATCGCAGCACCGTCTGCAGCCCCGCGATGTGGTGCATCGGCAGGACACCGAGCCAACGCTCGTCGGGCTGGCATCCCAGCGCCTGCACGCTGGCGCGGGTCGAGTGGCGCAGGGCCGCCTCCCCGATCATCACGCCCTTCGGCGGTCCGGTCGACCCGGACGTCGCGATCACGAGTGCGGTCCCGCCCGGGACCTCTGCGCCCGGGAGCTTGTGCGTGCCGGCCTCGTCGAGCAGCACGCTCGGCCGGAACCGCTCGAGCATCTCGTCGATGCGCTCGTCCGGCGCGAACGGGTCCAGCGGCAGCAGCGCGTCCCGGAAGTTCGCGACCCGGTCCCACGCGTTGACGACCGCGTGCGGGTCGCGGAGCCTCACCGCGATGAGTTCGGCCATCACCCGCCGTGTCGTCGCCGGTCACGGCGAGCGTAACGGCGGGGCGCGAGCCGGGTCGTCGGTAGCCTGCGCGCGCCCGTCGCGGAGGACCCCGTGAACCCCTGGGTCGAGGCGACCCGCCCCAAGACGCTGCCCGCCGCCGTGGCTCCCGTCCTCGTCGGCACGGCGGCCGCTTCCGCGTTCATCCTCTGGCGCTTCGTCGCCGCGATGCTCGTCGCCGTCGCGCTCCAGATCGCGGTCAACTTCGCCAACGACTACTCGGACGCCAAGCGCGGCGTCGACACCGACGAACGCGTCGGTCCGCGCCGGATGGTCGCCAGCGGGATGATCGAGCCCGGCCAGATGAAGGTCGGCATCGGCGTGGCCCTGGGGTTCGCCGCCGTCATCGGGCTCGGGCTCGCCTCGGCGGTCGGTTGGTGGCTGGTCCTCGTCGGGCTCGTGAGCGGCCTCGCGGCACTGGGCTACTCGGGCGGGCCACGCCCCTATGCCTCGGCGGGCCTCGGTGAGGTGTTCGTGTTCGTCTTCTTCGGGCTCGTGGCGACGGTCGGCTCGCAGTACGTGCAGGACGAGGCGTTCTCCTCCGTCGCGCTGGTGGCCTCGCTGGGCGTCGGTGGCCTGGCGGTGGCGCTGCTGCTGGTCAACAACCTCCGCGACATCCCGACGGACACGAAGGCCGACAAGCACACGCTCGCGGTCCGCCTCGGCGACCGCCGGACCCGGACGCTGTACAGCGGCATCGTCGTGGTGTCGGTCCTCAACGCTGCCGTCGTGGCCCAGGCGGCCGGGTCGCCGTGGCCCCTGCTCGCCCTGCTGGCCGGGGTGCCCGCGTGGGCAGGGATCTCCCACGTGCAGGCGGGGGCCGAGGGCAGCGACCTCATCGAGGTGCTCGAGGCGACGGCGCGCACGCACCTGTTGTACGGCGCGCTGCTCGCCCTCGGGCTGGTCGTCGGCAGCTGAGTGGGCACCATCGACCTCGACGGCCTCGAGCTGCACCCCTACCGGATACCCCTCCGCGTGCGGTTCCGGCGTACCGACCTGCGCGAAGGGGTGCTGGTCCGCGGCCCCGCGGGCTGGGGCGAGTTCTCGCCCTTCCCCGAGTACGACGACGAGTACGCGGCACGTTGGCTCGCCGCGGCGGTGGACGCCGCCCGCAACCCCCTCCCGCCACCCGTGCGCGACCAGGTGGAGGTCAACACGACGATCCCCGCCGTCGGCCCCGAGCGCGCCCGTGAGCTCGTCGCCGCATCGGGGTGCCGTACGGCGAAGGTCAAGGTCGCCGAGGCCGGCCAGTCGCTAGAGGACGACCTCGCACGGGTCGCGGCCGTCCGCGAGGCGCTCGGTCCGCACGGACGCCTGCGCGTCGACGCGAACGCGGCGTGGGACGTCGCCACGGCCACGGACGCGATCACGGCGCTGGCAGCCCACGACCTCGAGTACGTCGAGCAGCCCGTCCCCACGCTCGAGGAGATGGCCGAGCTGCGGCGCCGCGTCGACGTCCCGCTGGCCGCTGACGAGTCCATCCGGACCGCGGAGGACCCCCTCCGCATCCGCGACCTCGACGCCGCGGACGTACTCGTCCTCAAGGTGCAGCCGCTCGGCGGCGTCCGCCGTGTGCTCGAGATCGCCGAGCGGTCCGGGCTGCCCGTCGTCATCTCGTCGGCCCTCGAGACCTCCGTCGGGCTCGCGCTGGGCGCCGCGGCCGCCGCGGCGCTGCCGGACCTCCCCCACGCCTGCGGGCTCGGCACCGCGACGCTCCTGTCCGAGGACGTCGCCGAGCCGCCCCTGTGGCCGGTCGACGGATCCCTGGCGGTGGGTCGGGTCGAACCGACGATCGAGGCGCTGGCGCGCGTGCGTCCCCCCGAGAACACCTGCCGTGCCATGATCGACCGCGTTCACCGCGCCGCCGCAGCCGCCGGGAGGTACCGGTGACGGCCGCCAACCCCGCGCACGCCCTGGCCCTCGTCCTCGCCGACGAGCTGGCCCGCCTCGGCGTGACCGACGCCGTCCTCGCCCCCGGATCGCGCTCGACCGCCCTGGCGATGGCCTTCCACGACGAGCCGCGCATCCGGCTCCACATCGAGGTAGACGAGCGCTCGGCGGCGTTCCTGGCGCTCGGTCTCGGACGGGTCCAGGGCCGTCCCGTCCCGGTCATCACCACCTCTGGCAGCGCGGTCGCCAACCTCCACCCGGCGGTCGTCGAGGCCGACACCGGGCGCGTGCCCCTCCTGCTCCTCACCGCCGATCGTCCCCCCGAGCTGCGCAACACCGCCGCCAACCAGGCCATCGACCAGCTCGGCATCTTCGGCCGCGCGGCCCGGTGGTTCTGCGAGGTCGGGACGCCGGAGGACGTCCCGGGCGCCGTCGCCTACTGGCGCTCGACGGCCGGACGCGCCTACGCCGAGGCCGTCGGGACCTCGTCGCCGGCAGGTCCCGTCCACCTCAACCTCGCCTTCCGCGAACCGACCGTCCCGGCCAGCGACGACGGCCGGACGTCGGCGCGGCCGTTCGAGCAGCCGCTCGAGGGTCGTCCCGCAGGACGCCCCTGGGTCAGCGTCGACCGCGCCCCGCGCGTCGTCGACGACGCCGACCTCGCGGGGTTCGCCGGTCGCATCGCCTCCACCGAGCGCGGCGCGATCGTGGTGGGCCAGACCACCGCCGATCCCGGCCCGATCCACGCACTCGCCGCCGCGACCGGGTGGCCGGTCATCGCCGAGCCGACGAGCCGGGCCCGCCACGGCGAGCACGCGATCGCCACGGCCAGCCACCTCCTCCGCCACCGGCCGTTCGCCGAGGCACACCGCCCGGCCTTCGTGCTCCGTGTCGGACGCACGGGTCTGTCCCGTGGCCTGTCGGCCTGGCTCGGCCCTGACGTTCCCCAGCTCCTGGTCGACCCGGACGGGGCGTGGCTCGACCCCGAGCGCAGCGTCGCCGACATCGTGGCCGCCGACGTCGGTCGCTTCTGCGCCTCGCTCGTCCACCACCTCGCGGTCGACACGTCCTCCGACTGGCTCGAGCGCTGGCGCGACGCGGACCTCGTCGCCGCCAAGGCCGTGGCCGAGGTGCTCGACGCCACCGAGCAGCCGACGGAGCCGCGCACCGCACGCGACGTCGCTGCCGCGGTGCCCGATCACGGCCGTCTCGTCGTCGGCTCGTCCATGCCCGTCCGCGACCTCGACCTGTTCATGGCGCCACGCGATCTCGACGTGGTGGCCAATCGCGGCGCCAGCGGCATCGACGGGTTCGTCTCCACCGCCCTCGGTGTCGCGCTCGCGGACGGCCGCCCGACCGTTGCGCTGTGCGGCGACCTCACGCTGCTGCACGACAGCAGCGGCTTCCTGCTCAACCCGGACGCCGAACGCGTGGATGCCGTCTTCGTCGTCGTCGACAACGACGGCGGCGGCATCTTCCACTTCCTGCCGCAGGCCGGGTACCCGAGCTTCGAGCGCCTGTTCGGCACCCCCCACGGCCGCGACCTCTCGGCGCTGGCCGCACTGCACGGCCTGGCCTACGCGGAGGTGGCGGTCGCCTCGCGGCTCGGTGACGAGGTGTCGTCACGCGCCGACGTGGGTGGGCTCCACCTCGTGCACGTGCGGACGGATCGTCGCGACAACCTCGAGCTGCACCGGCGCATCACCGAGGCGGTCGGGGCCGCCCTGGACGCGTGAGCGAGGTCACGGACGCCCCGGCCGCGGAGCCAGCGGACGGATCATCCGGCGGGGGCGGTCGCGCGCCCGCGTTCCCGCTCATCCTCGCGATCACCATCACGGGCATCATGGCCAACACGCTGGTGACGCCGGCGATCCCCGACATCCTCGACGGCCTCGGCCAGCCGCGCAGCCTCGCCGGGATCCTCGTCGCGTCGGCGACCTTCCCGGGCATCGTCATGGCGGCCGTCCTGGGCGTCCTCGCCGACCGCATCGGACGGCGCGAGGTGCTCGTCCCGTCGCTGCTGCTGTTCGGTGGTGCCGGCGTCAGCGTGCTCCTCGTCGACGACTTCTGGGTCTTCATCGCGCTGAGGTTCCTCCAGGGCATCGGCTCGGCTGCGCTCATCAACCTCGGCGTCGTGCTGATCGGCGACCACTGGAGGGGCACGGACCGCGTGCGGCTCATCGGCCGCAACGCGGCCGTGCTCACCGCGTGCCTCGCCGTGTTCCCGGTCATCTCCGGGGCGCTCACCGACCTCCTCGGCTGGCGTGCCCCGTTCGCGCTCTACGGCGTCGCCGTGCCGGTCGCGCTGGCGAGCTACGTCGGGCTGCCGGCGGGAGAGCGGCACCCCTCGACGCTCCTGGCCCAGCTGCGGGACGCCGCCCCCGTCTTCCGGCGCCCCGAGGTCAACGGGTCGATCGCCGCGTTCTTCGTGTCCTTCGTCCTGATCTTCGGGCTGATGCTCACGGTGCTTCCGGTCTACATCGACGAGGAGTTCGGCCTCGGCGCCTCGTGGCGTGGCGTGCTGCTGGGCATCCCGGCGCTCGGGTCGGTCGCCTCGTCCTCGAACATGGAGCGGCTGACGACACGCTTCGGGCGCGGGCCCCTCATGACCGTCGCCGTGCTGCTCGCCGTCGCGTCGTTCCTCGTCATCGGCGTCGCGCCGACCGTGATCGTCCTGGCCATCGGCGCCGTGCTGTTCGGGCTCTTCGACGGCACGGTCATCCCGAGCCTGCAGGACGTCGTGGCCGGTGCGGCGACCTCGGAGTCCCGCGGTGC
>JBFHRB010000122.1:0-9820 GCA_041591915.1 Nitriliruptorales bacterium | reverse complement strand
GTGCCGACGGCTTCCGTAGGCGCGCCTCCGCCCTTCCGGTCCGACCGACAGCACGTCCGGACGCTCCCGCATGAGCCAGACCGGTGGGGTCGCGGTGGGTGTGCCGAGGACGACCTCGAGGTCATGGCGGTGCAGGAGGCCGATGACGTGATCGAGCCACTCCCAGTCGAAGCGGTCGCGTTCCGGCTCCATGTGCGACCACGCGAACTCGCCGATGCGGACGACGCGCAGCCCGATGTCGGCCATCAGTGCCGCGTCCTCCTCCCACTGCTCGCGCGGCCACTGTTCCGGGTACCAGCAGACACCGAGTCGCATGTCGCATACCTATCCGTCGGGGACCGTCCGCGGTCAGCGGGGTCGCAGGCTTCCTTGCGACGGACCGTCGACGTCGCTCGGGGCGTGCGGTTCCCACGTCGGGCGGCCATGGCGCGAGGGTTGTAGCAGCGCCCGCGTGAGCTCGATCCCGCGCGCATCCAGGGCACGGAGAGGATCGCTGCTGACGGTCAGGCCTCCGAGAGCCGCGCAGTGGCGCGCCCAGGCCTCGCGGTCCGTCACCTCGGGCCGCACGAGCACACAGTCGGGGTCGTTGACCCACCACAGGTCGTGCTGGAACGCTCGGGCCCGACCGGACCACAACGCGGAGCGGAGTGCCGGTTGGCTGATGTCGTCCTGGGGCGGTTGCGTCTTCGGGTCGACGTCGGGCGAGACACGCATGGCGTCCACCAGGCCGATCGAGGGCAGCAGCGGTGCCCCGCACCCGAGCAGGATCGCGTCCGGGCCGATCGCGGAGCGGATGATGCGCATGCCTTCGCGGTAGGCGGCGATGGGATCGGCGTCGCCATGTCGCCCACCGACCATGGCGCCCGCGTAGAGGAAGTCGACCTTGAAGTAGGCGTAGCCCCAGCCACGGAGGGTCGAGAACACGTCGTGCAGGTGCTCGGCGGCCGCGGGGTGTGTGACGTCGAGGACCCGGATCGGCTGTTCCCAGTGGCGCTCGCACGCCAGCGCGCCGTCGACGAGCCACTCGGGATGTGCGGCGGCCGTCGCGCTTGCCTCGCCCACGAGGAAGGGCGCGGTCCAGATACCGGCGCGTCGACCGGCCTGCTGGATGCGGTCGGCGACCTCGGACATGTCGCGGAACCGTGGTGAGGTCGACGTCCAGTCGCCGATGCCGGCCTGCCACCCGTCGTCGATCTGGACGGTGGCGACCGCCAACTCGAGTTCGTCGATGGCCGCCAGCTCCGCGACCACGTCTTCCTGCGTCACCTCGTTCCAGTAGCAGTACCACGAACACCAACCGGGCTCGATCGGGCTCGGTGTCGGCAGGCCGGCGGCCGTCGCGACCCTGGATGCCCAGCGCTCCAACGCCTCGGGGAGCGGGCCGTCATCGCGGGTGTGCTCCACGGGACCGTCCGACGAGACCACGAGGCGGCCATCGCGCCGCGTCGCGCGGATCGACGGGACGGCGACGGTCGGGTCTGGCGCGGCGAAGAGCTCGACCGGCCCGTCGGGCTCGGCCTGCACCGCGAGCAGGCCTTCCGCCTGGAAGCCCGTCGGCGGAGCGGGGACCTCGGGCCGGAAGGCCATGGTCTGCCAGATCTCACGTTGCGGGCGCGGTGACGTCGCGTGGACGGCGTAGAGGCCGGCCGGGCTCCAGGACTGCCATCCATGTTCGTAGACGACGCCCAGCGCGGCGTCGATGGCGAGGTCGGCCACATCGGCGAAGCGAGCGCCCTCAGGCATCCCGGCCGCCTTCCGCCACGGCGACCTCGAGCATCCACTCGCGGCGAACACCCGCCGGTACACCCGCCCGCCCGACTCGCGAGCGTTCTGTACCGTCCATGCGGCCTTCGCTTGGCAGCGCTGTTCCGTCGGGATCGAAAGTAGCTGGTTGCGATGACTCACCGCAGTTTCCACGCGCCCGGGCGCGTGAACCTCATCGGCGAGCACACCGACTACTCGGGTGGGCTCGTGCTCCCCGCAGCCATCTCGCGCGGTGTCACGATGGACGTCGAGCTCGGGGGTGACCGGATCGTCCTCCGATCCGAGCTCGACGGCGCGACCGTCGATCTCCCGGCTGACGGCAGCGACATGCCTCCGTCGGGCTGGGGGAGGTACGTCGCGGCGGTGGCCGCGGAGCTGGCGGACCTCGGACGCGCGCCGATCGGGATGCGTGGGCGTCTGACGTCTGACCTGCCCACAGGCTCGGGGTTGTCCTCGTCGGCCGCGCTCGAAGTGGCGGTCGGAACGGGGCTGTGCGCCGCGGCGGGGTTCGAGCTCGGGGCCCTCGAGCTCGCAGCAGCGTTGCAGCGAGCCGAGTTCCGCGGGGTCGGGGTCCCGTGCGGGATCATGGACCAGGCAGCATCACTGCTGGGCCGCGTCGACCACGCCGTGCTCCTGGACTGCGGTTCGCTGGAGCACCGGGCCGTCCCGCTGCCGGGAGGGGTCCGTCTCGCGATCATCGACACGGGCGTTCGGCGCGAGCTGGGGACCTCCGGCTACGCGACGCGACGTGTCGAGCTCGAGGCCGCGATGGCCGCGCTGGGCGGGGTCGATCCGAAGGACGTCGACCCCGAAGAGGTGGCGGCCATGGCCGAGCGCGCCGGCCTCGACGACCTCCACCTTCGTCGCCTCCGCCACGTCGTGACCGAGAACGAGCGGGTGCGGCAGGTCGAGCAGTCGCTCATCGCGACCGACGGCCCCGACCGATCGGCCCTCGGGCGGTTGTTCGCCGCTGGGCACGCGAGCCTGCGAGATGACTTCGAGGTGTCCGTACCCGAACTCGACGCGCTGGTGGACGCCGCCGTGGGCGCGGGCGCGATCGCTGCCCGCATGACGGGGGGCGGTTTCGGCGGCGCGATCCTCGCCCTGGTCGATGCCGGCACTGCCGCCGACGTCGTGGAAGCGACGCTGCTGGACTATCGCCGCCGGTTCCCGTCGCGCCAGCCCACGGCCATCGTGACGCGAGCCACCGATGGGGCGCGCGAGCTCGACACCTGAGCCCCCGCACGGGACGCTCCCGCCCGTCACGCGCTCCCTGCGGCGACTAGACACTCGAGCCGGGACGTGGACCGCGAACGAGGGGGACGGACGTGTCCGGGCCGAGACGACGCATCGCGATCATCGGGGGCGGGCCCGCTGGCCTCGCGACCGCCTGGTGGCTCACGCATCGGCCCGAGGACCGCGAGCGGTTCGAGGTCACGGTCTACGAGCGGAGCTGGCGCGTCGGCGGCAAGGGAGCGAGCGGCCGTGGGCCGAGCAGTCGGATCCACGAGCACGGCATCCACCTCTTCGGCAACTGGTACCAGAACACGTGGGAGATGCTGCGGGAGGTGTACGGCCGGGACGACCTGGCCGAGCACTTCCACGCGGTTCACGCGGTCGTGGTCACTCGCGAGGGCGAGGACGGCTGGGAGTACGCGACCCGGGCGCCCATCGCGACGCCCGGCGAGCCGTGGGCGTCCGTCGAGACCGCGCGCGTCCGCCGGGACGAGCAGCTCGTCGAACTCGCACGGGATGCCGCGAAGGGCGGGCTCTTCGACCCCGGGTTCCGGCCCATCACCGCACGTGGCGCGCGACCACCGGCGACGAGCGAACGTGATTCGCGCGGCCCGACCGAGGCGCCGGCGTACATGGGGCCTCCGGAGCGGGTCACGACGCCTCAGGACCTCGCGCTCGACTCGGGCGGCGCCAGGGTGCTCGGTGCCGTGGCCGAGGCTGCCCTCGACCTCCTCGGCAACCTGCCCGGCGAGACGAAGTTCGACTGGGTCCGGGACAACCTGCTGATGCTGCGGGCCGTGCAGGACGGCTATGCAGCGGACCGCCTCGCGGAGCGGGGACTCGCCGCGGTCGACGACGTCGACCACGTGACGTGGCTGCGCAGGCACATGGAGCCCGACGATGCGGAACGGATCCTCGCCGGACCCCTCTCCCGCGTCATCCCGCACATCTGCTTCCACGCCGTCAGCACGGACGGCGACGATCCGGAAGCCTGGTCCGGCGAGATGTCTGCAGCCTCGTACCTCTCGTTCGCCCTGCGGGAGCTCCTCTACCGCGGCGCGGTGGGCTACTTCTTCCGGTCGAGCACCGGCGAGTCGGTGATGCTCCCGGTCTACCGCAAGCTCCGTGAGCGCGGGGTTCGCTTCCGGTTCTTCCACCACGTCGAGGAGCTGGAGGTCGACGGGGATGAGGTCGCGGCCATCCATGCACGCGTCCTCCACCGGCCCTACGAGGACTCCATCCACGTCGACGGCGATGACCGCTACGACCCGCTCCTCGAGATCGCTGGCCGTGATGGCGAGTATCCGGAGGTGTGGCCGGACGCCCCACTCGTCGACGACCCTGCAGAGGCACGCCGCCTCGTCGGTGAGAGCCGCTGGCACAACGCACAGGCCGCCGGCGACGAGGTCATGCTCCGACGGGGTGAGGACTTCGATGACGTCGTGCTCGCCACGTCGCTCGAGCCGCTGCGCTTCATCGCGCGTGACGTCGTGTCGCGGGATGGAGCGCTGCTGTCGGCGATCGCGGCCATGACCACGACGGCGACCAAGCATGCCCAGCTCTGGCTGGACGAGCGCCCAGCCGGCTGGGAGGAGCTCTGGAACGGCGAGGACCGATGGTTCGCCACGACCTTCCGTGACGAGTACCCCGCGTTCGTGAACCTGCCGGAGCTCATCGAAGACGAGGGCTGGTCGGCCGAGGCGGACGCGCCGCGCGACGTCCTGTGGTTGAGCGCCGCGTTGCCCGATGCGGACATCGATGACGTGCCGACCGAGGCCGAGCATGAACGCTGGCTGCGGGTCGCCAACGCCGATCTCGACACCGTGCTGCCGTCGCTGGCCGAGATCGGCGTGCGCGTGTTCCGCGAGCTCGACGCGGACGGTGACGCCGTCGACGCTCGCTACGTCCGCGTCAACATCGATCCCGACGAGCGCTACGTGATGTCGCCACCGGGGACGTGGTCCGTGCGCCCCCACGCGTGGTCCTCCCCACTGCGCAACCTCGTCTACGCGGGGGACTGGATCGAGACGGGCATCAACATCGGCTGCTTCGAGGCCGCCATCACCTCCGGCAAGCTCGCCGCCCACGCCCTCAACGCCTACCCGCCGCTCGAGGACGTCCACGGGTACGCGGACCTCCGGGGCGAGGACTGGTCGTACCCCGACGTCGCCTACAAGGGCGCGGCCGTGGAACCCGACCCACCGCACACCAGGTAGCCGGCCCCGACGCCACCGGGTTACCCTTCGCCCGTCCGGCACCCGCAGTCCGCTGCCAACCGGGCACCTGTCAGGGTCGGCCTCCGCCCCGCCGAGCACGCACACCACATCTCGTGCGCTGCCCGCGTGGGTACGGGTCGACCGCCAACCCGCCGACGCGCTCACGATCACCGCCGCGTCCGGCGCCGACCGTGGAGACACCCATGGCCGTCAAGCTGCGCCTCCGTCGCGAGGGCACCCACAAGAAGCCGCACTACCGCATCGTCGCCGCCGACTCGCGCTCGCCGCGCAACGGTCGCTTCATCGAGATCATCGGGCACTACCACCCGTTGCAGGAGCCCTCGGGCATCGAGGTCGACGCCGAGCGCGCCCTGCACTGGCTCGAGGTCGGCGCCCAGCCGACCGAGGCGGTCGAGAACCTCCTGCGCATCACCGGCGTCTGGGAGCAGTTCACCGGTGAGTCCGGCCCCAAGAAGAAGCGGACGGAGAAGGAGAAGCTCTCCAAGAAGCAGCGCGAGAAGAAGCGCGAGGCCGCCGAGGCCGCCGCGCAGGCTGCCGCCGCCCCCGCGGACGAGCCCGCAGACGACGCCGGCGAGGCCGAGGCGGAGGACGAGGCATGAGCAACAGCGAGCAGGCTGCCCAGCGCGTCCTCGAGTACGTCGCCCGCCACCTCGTCGACAACCCCGACGAGGTCGAGGTCGTCCCGGTCGAGGGTGAGCGCTCCGTCGTCCTCGAGCTGCACGTCGAGAAGAGCGACCTCGGCAAGGTCATCGGCAAGCGCGGCCGCACCGCCAAGGCGCTGCGCACGCTCGTCAAGGCCGCGGCCGGCAACGACGGCAAGAACATCAACGTCGACATCGTCGACTGACGCCGGGCTCAGGCGTGACGTCCGACCGCGTCCTCATCGGCCGTGTGATCAAGCCACACGGCATCCGCGGTGAGGTCGCGGTCGACGTGTTGACGGACTTCCCGGAACGGCTGGCGCCGGGAAGTCGCATCTGGCTCCGGGGCGAGCTGGCCGAGATCGAGGCGTCCCGCCCGCACCAGGGCCGCCTCCTCGTGAAGTTCGCCGACGTCGCGGACCGCAACGCCGCGGAGCTGCTGCGCCGCGCCGAGCTGACCGCGGAGCCCATCGACGCCGAGGAGCTCGACACCTACCTCGTGAGCGAGCTGATCGGCATGGCCGTCCGCCTCGACGACGGGACGGCCGCGGGCCGCGACCTCGGGACCGTCAGCGCGGTCATCGACCTGCCGGATGCGGCGGCGTACGACCTGCTGGAGGTCCGCCGCTCGGACGGCTCGACCTGGCTGCTGCCCGCCGTCGACGAGTACGTCGAGGTCGACGAGGACGCCGACGGCAACGACTACCTCGTCGTCGTCGACCCGCCCGACGGCCTCCTCGAGTGACGGCCATGCGGATCGACGTCATCACGATCTTCCCCGAGTTCTTCGAGGGCCCGTTCACGGCATCGCTGCTGGGCAAGGCACGGGACTCCGGCGTCCTCGACGTCCGCGTGCACGACCTGCGCGACTGGACCGACGACCGCCACCGCACCGTCGACGACGCGCCCTACGGCGGCGGCGCCGGCATGGTGATGCTCGCCGACCCGTGGTTCCGCGCCTGCGAGGAGGTCTGGGGCGCCGACGCCCCGCAGGGGGCGGGCGGTCCGCGGCCGCGGACGCTGCTGATGACCCCGCGCGGCACACCGTTCGGCCAGGGCACGGCCCGCGAGCTCGCCGCCGAGGAGCGCCTCGTGATCCTGTGCGGTCGCTACGAGGGCATCGACGAGCGGGTCCACACCGAGTGCGCGACCGACGAGCTGTCGATCGGCGACTACGTCCTCGCCGGCGGTGAGGTCGCGGCGGCGGTCGTCGTCGAGGCGGTCACCCGCCTCGTCCCCGGCGTGATGGGCAACGACGCGTCGGGCGAGGACGAGTCGTTCAGCCACGGTCTCCTCGAGTACCCCCAGTACACGCGCCCCGCGAGCTACCGCGGCCTCGACGTGCCCGAGATCCTGCTCAGCGGCAACCACGGGGCGATCGCCGCGTGGCGCCGCGAGCAGGCCGAGGAGCTGACCCGCCAGCGGCGGCCCGACCTGCTGCCCCCGCGGCCGGATGCCGGCTGACCCGCGCCGACGCGGGTGTTCGCTGTGCGCCGGAGCGCACGGCAGCGTTTGACGCCCTCGGCGGGGCAGCCGTACCATCCGCGCCTGCAGCGCACGGCCATCACCGCTTCGCGCGCGCCCGTCCAGCCCGTCCGGCACCCTCACCACGACCACCTCGAGGACTGCCGACCCCACGGTCCGATCCCCGGCGACGCCGCGTCCGCCTGCACGCACCGACCTCGGCGCTCCACGCGCCACGACACGAAGACGAGACGATGAACAAGCTCGACGTCATCGAACAGCAGTACCTGCGCGACGACCTCCCCGAGTTCTGGCCGGGCGACACCGTCAAGGTGCACGTCCGCGTCACCGAGGGCACCCGCTCGCGCATCCAGATCTTCGAGGGCGTCGTGATCCGCCGCCAGGGCGGCGGCGTCCGCGAGACCTTCACGGTCCGCAAGGTCAGCTTCGGCGTCGGCGTCGAGCGCACCTTCCCGGTCCACAGCCCCGTCATCGAGCAGCTCGAGGTGACCCGCCGGGGCAAGGTCCGTCGCGCGAAGCTCTACTACCTCCGCGAGCGCACCGGCAAGAAGGCGCGCATCAAGGAGAAGCGCGAGTTCTGATCCTCGCCACGAGATCCTCGACACCCACCGCGCCCGGGCCGGTGGGTGTCGTGCGTCACCGGCCGACCTCGCCGTCCGACTGACCTAGGCTGCGCTGCATGACCGACGACAAAGAGTCCGCGAAGACGGACGCCGGGCACAAGCACTTCTCCCTCGAGCACCCCACGGGCGAGGCTGGAGCGGACGACGAGCCGACCGCCGCGCAGGAGATGCTCTCCTTCCTCAAGGAGTTGCCGGTCCTGCTGCTCGTGGCGTTCCTGCTCGCCTTCCTCCTCCGCACCTTCGTGCTGCAGGTCTTCTACATCCCGTCGAGCTCGATGGAGCCGACGCTGCAGATCAACGACCGGATGATCGTCGAGAAGGTCAGCTACCGGTTCCGGGAGCCGGGACGCGGCGAGGTCGTCGTCTTCGAGGGCGAGACCTCGGGCAACGTCACCGAGCCGAACCAGGGCCTCGTCCAGCGCTTCGTGCGCGGCACCGGCCAGTTCCTGGGTGTCGTGCCCGCGAACGCCCGCGACTTCGTGAAGCGCGTCATCGGTGTCCCGGGTGACGAGGTCCGCATCGACGCCGACGGGACCGTCTACGTCAACGAGCAGCCGATCGACGAGCCGTACGTCGTCTTCGAGGACCAGCGCGAGTACGGGCCCGTCACCGTCCCCGAGGGCGCCTACTTCTTCCTCGGCGACAACCGGCCCAACTCCTCCGACTCCCGTTTCGGACTCGGGTTCGTCAAGGAGGACCACATCGTCGGTCGGGCCGTGGTCGTCATCTGGCCGTTCGACCACTTCGGCACGATCGAGGGCGCGGAGTACGAGCTGGAAGCGGCGCCGGGGCGCTGACGATGGGACCCGACGAACTCGACCAGTACGAGCACGACCTCGAGCTCGGGCTGTACCGCGAGTACCGCGACGTCGTGCGGATGTTCCGCTTCATCGTCGAGACCGAGCGCCGCTTCTACCTCTGCAACGAGGTCAGCGTCACGCCCCACGAGGGCACCGAGATCTGGTTCGAGCTGAAGCTGCGCGACGCGTGGGTCTGGGACATGTTCCGGCCGGCCCGGTTCATCAAGGAGGTCCGGGTGATCACGTTCCGCGACGTGAACATCGAGGAGCTCGCCGAGGGCCAGGACATCGACCTTCCGCCCTTCATGGAGGGCAACTGATGGGCTTCAACGCCACCCGGCGCTACCGCGACGGCAAGGGCCGCGACATCGCCCTGCTCCTCAGCGCCATCGTGATCATCGGAGGCCTGCTGGCCTGGGGGTTCGGCCTGTTCTGAGCCGTCCACAGGCCCCTGCGATCGCATGGGCGAGCGCGTGGCGCCGGTCCGTACGGTCGCCGCATGGACCCGCGACGAACGCTCGGACGCCAGGGCGAGGACCTCGCCGCGCGCTGGCTCGAGCAGCGCGGGATGGAGGTCATCGACCGCAACTGGCGGCTGTCCTCGGGTCCGTTGCGGGGCGAGCTCGACCTCATCGCGCGTGACGGGACCACCCTCGTCGTCGTCGAGGTCAAGACCCGCCGGGCCAGTCGGTTCGGTGGCGCCGTCGCGGCGATCACGCCCGAGAAGTCCCGCAGGATCCGTGAGCTCGGGGCGGCCTACGTCCGCGAGCACCGGCCACGTGCCCGCCGCATCCGCTTCGACGTGATCGCGATCGACGTGCAGCCAGACGGCACCGCGAGGCTGCGCCACGTCCCCGCCGCCTTCTGAGGCTTCTCCACAGGCGCGTGGCCGAGTGCTGCCAGCCTGTCGCAGGTGCTCCGTACGTTGCCCCACATCGCGATGGGGCGGGCACCTGCGGTCGCGACCCGAGGTAACCGAGAGGATCCGTCGTGCTCGCCGAGATCGGAGCCATCGCCCTGCGAGGGCTCGACCC
>JBFHRB010000121.1:0-9946 GCA_041591915.1 Nitriliruptorales bacterium | reverse complement strand
TCGACCGGGTCCGCGAAGATGTGCAGGCCCTTGTCGCGGTCGCTGCCGAGGATCAGCTGCTCGCCGCTGGGCAGCGTGTGCAGGTACACGCCCCAGTAGTTCGAGCCGTGCTCCTCGTCCTTGTAGTGCCAGATCTCCGTCGGGTCGGTCGGATCGCTGAAGTCGACGACCCTCATCCCGTCGGCGTACCACGAGATGTACGCGGTCGTGCCGGTGTCGACGACGACGTTGTGCATCGTGTAGTCGCCCGGAGGTGGCGGGTTGGTGAAGACGTTCTCCGTCGCGTCCTGGCCGACCTCTTCGATGTCGGAGGGGTCGGTCACGTCGAGGATGCGGAGGTAGCCCCACCCGTCGAACTCGCCCGTCATCGCCGCGGTCTTGCCGATGTCGGCCTTCATGGCCTCACCGGTCGAGTACCCGACGAAGAAGCCCGGGATCACGCCCGTGTCGTCGGCGAAGTCACCGCCGGACGCCATGGTGATGAGCGTGTCGCCGCGGGCAGCATCGTTGGCGACGATGAACCCGTCGTACCCGGCCTCCTGGGCCCAGTGGGCCTTGTCGGAGAAGAAGCACACGCCACGCTGGATGAGCGCGATCTGGCCATCGTCGGTCGCGTCAGGGATGTCGCCGGCCTCGCAGCCGACGCCGCCCGTCCAGACGACCTCCCCGGAGAAGCTCTTCCCGGGCAGCGTGTACACGGGTGTGGTGAAGGCCGCCTCGACGGCGTCGTACGGGGTGCCGTCGTAGCTGAAGCTCGTCAGCGAACCCGACGCGAAGTCCTCGTCACCGAAGAGGACGAAGTTCCCGTCGGCGCTGGGAACCGAGACGTGCCCGTCGCCGGCCGGGGCCTTCTCCGAGAGCGGATCCGGGTCGAGGTAGTCGCTGTCACCCATGTAGACCGGGTTGCGCGGGTCGCTCACGTCGAGCATGACCATGCCGGCGTCCCAGTACGACAGGTACGCGATGCCGTCCTGCACCCACATGTCGTGGAGGAAGGCCGCGCCACCCGGGATGTTCACGCTGAGGTCCGGCCAGTCCGGTCCACCCACCGCCGCGATCAGCTTCGGCGCCTGCGGCTTGGTGATGTCCGCGATCAGCACGTCGCGGACGGCCACGTCGGACACGAACATCATGTAGGCGCGGTCACCGTCCTGCCAGATGAAGCTGTTGTGGATCGGGTCGGACACGAAGTTCTGCTTGAGGGGCCTCGGCTTCCGCGGGTTGGTGACGTCCCAGATGGAGACTCCGCCCTGGCCGGGGATGAACCCGACCCCCGCGCCGGTCAGACGCGGCAGGAAGCCGTTCCCGCAGGGCTCGTTCGACGCGACCATGATGTCGCCCGAGAAGTGCTTCGTCTCGAGGTGGGCGACCTTCACGTCGTTGTTGCGCGTACCGGGCTTCGCCGGCACGAATGCCGCCAGCGCGGGGTCGGTCGGATCGGAGATGTCGATGATCCGGATCCCGGTCAGGTCGAGCGAGCAGATCGGCTCGTCGAAGCTGCCGATGTACGCGTAGTTCCCGTGCGCCCAGACGTCGGTCGTGAGGCCGGCGTTCAGCACGGGGTGGCCACCGAACGGGCTGTAGCTGCCGATGAGTTCGAGCTCGGGCGAGGTCGGTCCCTCGGGATCGCCCTCGCCGCCGCCGCCGCCCTCGTGGGCCAGGGCGGGCAGTCCGAGGGCCAGGATCATCGAACCGGCCGTGGCGGCGATGAGCCACCGGTTGAGTGCGCGGCTTCGCATCGTTGGTCTCTCTCTCCCAGACGTGGTCGCGATCACGCGCGGCCACGGACGCCGCTCCCCCAGCGAAGCCCTGGCCGCCCAGACCGAACCCAAGGACAGACGCGGACGCCTGCCAAGCGATCGACGGTCCCATTTGCGCGGCGCGCACGAGATAGCCACGAGTGGGTCATGGACCTGTCCATGGTCCTCTCACCGAAAGCGGCCGGCCCACCGCGCGACGCAGCGGAAGTCGACGCCGACGTCACCTGGCCGGGCCTGCCGCTCGGAGCGGCGCGCTCAGCGCTCCAACGCGTCGAGGAGCTGGTCGGCCGCCGTGTACGGGTCGAGGTCGCGGTTGGCGACCTTCTCCGCGAGCCCGTCGAGCAGTGGGTCGCCGGCGTCGCCGAGGCGGCCGAAGCGCGCACGGACCTGCTCGAGGGCGATCTCGCGGACCGTGTGGAGGGCGCGCAGGCGGTGACGACGATCGAGGCTGCCGGACTCGACGAGGTGGGCGTGGTGGCGGTCGAACGCGTCCACGAGGTCGGCGATCCCCTCCTCGCGCACCGCGACCGTCCGCACGATGGGCGGCCACCAGCCCTCGGCCGTGTCGGCGTTGGTGACGTGGCCCATCTCGAGCATGCCGTTGATCTCGGACTCGAGCTTGCCGGCGCCCGTGTGGTCGGCCTTGTTGATGGCGAAGACGTCGGCGACCTCCAGGATCCCGGCCTTCGCGGCCTGGACCGCGTCGCCCATGCCTGGTGCGAGCGCAACGACGGTCGTGTCCGCCGTGGCGGCCACCTCGACCTCCGACTGGCCGACGCCGACCGTCTCGATGATGACGACGTCGAAGCCCGCCGCGTCGAGCACGAGGGCGGCCTGCGGGGTGGCGAACGACAGCCCACCGAGGTGACCGCGCGAGGCCATCGACCGGATGAACACCCCGGCGTCGGCGTGGTGGCCCTGCATCCGCACGCGGTCGCCCAGCAGGGCGCCACCGGTGAAGGGCGACGAGGGGTCCACCGCGATGATCCCGACGGTGAGGTCCCGACGCCGGAACTCCGCGGCGATCGCGTTGGTCAGGGTGGACTTGCCCACGCCCGGCGATCCGGTGATGCCGATGATCCGTGCGCTGCCGGTCCGCGGGTAGAGGGACGCGATGACTTCGCGGAGCTGCTCGGGCGAGCCGTCCTCCACCAGCGTCAGCAGGCGCGCGAGGGCGCGCCGCTGGCCGTCGGCCAGCCGCTCGACGAGGTCGGGGATGTCGATCGCCAACGTCGCTCCTCAGCGTTCGCGTGTCGCCCCACGGGAGCGCCCGGTGTCAGGGGACACCGGGCGCACCGTACGACGTGTCGTCAGTCGACGCGGACGATCAGGGCGTCGCCCTGGCCGCCGCCACCACAGAGGGCTGCGGCACCGCGGCCTCCGCCACGACGACGCAGCTCGTTGATGAGCGACACGGTGATGCGGGCGCCCGTGCACCCGATCGGGTGGCCGAGCGCCACCGCGCCACCGTTGACGTTGACCTTGCCCTCGTCGAGGCCGAGGTCGTCGGCGGCCGCCATGGCGACCGACGCGAAGGCCTCGTTGAGCTCGTAGAGGTCGTAGCCGGCGGGGTCGTCGCCGAGCTTGGCCGCGGCCACCTTGATGGCAGCAGCGGGCTGCAGGTGCAGGCTCGGGTCGGGGCCCGCGACGGTGCCCCAGGCCTCGATGGTGGCGCGGACCGTGAGGCCGAGGGCGTCGGCCCTGGAGCGCTTCATCAGCACCAGCGCGGCGCCGCCGTCCGAGATCTGCGAGGCGTTGCCCGCGGTGATGGTCCCGTCCTTCTTGAAGGCCGGGCGGAGGCCACCGAGGCTGTCGACCGTGGTGCCGGGACGGATGCCCTCGTCCTCCTCGACGAGGACCGGGTCGCCCTTGCGCTGCGGGACGGAGACCGGCACGACCTCGTCCTCGAACGCGCCCTCCTTCCAGGCGGTCGCGGCGCGCTCGTGCGAGCGGGCGGACCACTCGTCCTGGCGCTGGCGGGAGAAGTCGAAGCGCTCCTCCTGGTAGTTGTCGGTGGCCAGGCCCATGGCGCAGTCGTCGAACGCGCAGGTGAGGCCGTCGAACTGCATGACGTCGACGAGCGTGCCGTCACCGATGCGGTAGCCGAAGCGGGCCTTGTCGAGGACGTACGGCGCGTTGGTCATCGACTCCATGCCGCCGGCCACGACGACCTCGAACTCGTCGAGCCGGATGAGGTCACGCGCGCGGCTGATCGCCGTCATGCCGCTGAGGCAGACCTTGTTGACCGTCTCGGCCGCGACGTTCATCGAGATGCCGCCGTTGACCGCCGCCTGGCGCGACGTGATCTGGCCCTGACCCGCCTGGAGGACGTGACCCATCACGGTGTAGCCGACCTTGTTCGGGTCGAGCCCCGCCTGGTCGAGCGCGCCCTTGATGGCGTGGCCGCCGAGCTGCATCGCGGACAGCGAGCTGAAGCCGCCGCCGAACTTGCCGATGGGCGTGCGGGCGTAGCCGACGACGACGACGTCGTCCGGGGAACCAGCCATGGAACGTCCTCCTGAGGATCGCGGGAGCGCCGCCGGAGCGGCATCTCGCGCAGGGTAGGACGGGCCCCGGTCAGCGACCCAACCGGGGCCGGCACCCCGAGGCCAGCTCAGGGACCTCCCCGATGGACAACCGGTCGGCCGCACGCGACGATCGACGCGCGCCTACCCCTCGGGCCGACATGACGATCACCGCCGAGACCCCCGCCGACCTCACGCCGACGGACGCCCACCCGCGCCTGCGACAACGCGACCACGTCATCACGGGCCTCGCGGGCCTGTGGCTGATGATCGGCCTGTTCGTCGACGGCTGGGCCCACAACAACCTCGCCCAGCTCGAGACGTTCTTCACGCCGTGGCACGGCCTGTTCTACAGCGGCTTCACGGCCTCGGCGCTGTGGATGCTCTGGCTCGTGCACCGCGAACGTCGGCGGCGTGGCGGCGGGTCCCTCGTCGACGCGATCCCCGACGGCTACGGGCTCGGCATCGTGGGGCTCGGCCTGTTCGCCGTTGGAGGCGTGGGCGACATGCTCTGGCACATCCGCTACGGCATCGAGGTCAGCGTCGACGCCCTCTACTCCCCGACGCACGTGCTCCTGATCGCCGGCATCACGCTCGTGCTGTCGAGCCCCTGGCGTGCCGCCTCACACGATCCGGCGCCCGTCGACCGGTCGTTGCGGACCTTCGCCGCGACGCTCATGTCCGCCACGTTGGTGCTCACGCTGTACGCGTTCGCCTTCATGTACTGGATGCCCTGGTTCGACGACTGGGCCAGCGCGGGCATGATGCGGTGGGCTCGGTCGGCCGACCTCGAACAGCTCGTGGTCCTGCAGGGCATGGCCAGCCTCTTCACCCCGGTCATCCTCTTCCTCGGGACGCTGCTGCTCCTCGCCCGGCGCTGGCGGCTCCCGTTCGGGAGCGCGACGATCCTGTTCGGCGTACCGGCCCTGATGGTGGCCGGACTGCACGAGTTCAACCTCGTGGCGCTGGTGCCCAGTGCGGTGCTCGCCGGGCTCGTGGCCGACGTGCTGCTCGGTCGGCTGGGCGTCGGGACCACGCCACTGCGGATCGTCGGCGCGACGATCCCGCCCCTGCTCGTCGGGTCCTACCTCGCCCTGCTCGCGTGGCGCGTCGGGCTCGGCTGGGATCCTGAGTTCACGTTCGGGATCGTCGCCTGGAGCAGCGCCGTCGGGCTCGGTCTCTCCCTCCTCGTTGCCGCGCCGTACGCTCCCGCACCACCCGCCCCCGGAGCACAACGGTGAACGTCACCCGCATCGACCAGATCGCCATCGCCGTCGAGGACCTCGACGAATCCCTGGAGTTCTACCGACAGGCGTTCGGCCTCGAGCCCGAGTACCGCGAGGTGGTGGACTCCGACGGCGTCGAGGAGGCCATGCTCAACGTCGGCGGCGTGTACATCCAGCTCCTGCAGGCGACGCGCGAGGACTCGCCGATCGCCAAGTACCTCGCGAAGAACGGGCCGGGCCTGCATCACGTCGGCTTCGGCGTCGACTCGGTCGGCGAGTCCCTCGACCACCTCCGCGAGCAGGGCGTCCGGCTGATCGACGAGGCTCCACGCAAGGGCGGCGGCGGCCACATGGTCGCGTTCGTCCACCCCAAGGGCACCAACGGCGTCCTCGTCGAGCTCGTCGAGAACGAGGACCACTGAGGCGGTCGACTCCCCGGTCACGCGCCGGGAGCGTTGGTAGCCTCGCCGGTCGCTGGAGCGGAGGTCGGATCGGACGTGGGTGTCGTCGAGGATCGCCGGACCTGGACCGACGCGGCGCTGGCTGATGCCATCCGCGACCACCTCCGCCTCGAGCTCATCGGGATGGGCCACAACGCCACCGACGGCGCCGTGCACGTCACCGACCACGGGATCCTCGCGCACGTCGGTCGCCCGAGCCTGTTCAACCGCGCCACGGCCCTCGACATGGAGCAGTTCGACGTGGCCATGTCCGAGGTCGCCGACTTCTACGGCGATCTGCCACACACCCTCTGGATCGAGGGCGACAAGGCGACGGGCGAGGTCGACGGGCTGCTCCGCACCCGCGGGTACCTCCCGCTCCCTGTTCAGCAGGGCATGGCCACGAGCGAGCTGGGCGGCGACGAGCTCGCCCACCACGACCCCGACCATCACCCCGAACTCATCACGACCACGTCGGACGCGGCTCGGATCGCAGACGTGACGGCCACGGGCTTCGGGTGGGGCGTGGACGACCGCCTCCTGTTCGAGGACCTCGCGCGTGCCATCCTGCGCCACGCTCGCCCGTGGCAGCACGGCGCGATCTACGGCATCCGCCATGGCGAGATGATGCGGTGCGCAGGCGCGCTGCTCTGCACGACGGACAGCGCCGGGGTGACCGGCGTCGTCACCCGCCCCGAGGACCGGCATGGCGGCTTCGCCTCGCACGTCGTCGCCCGCGCCATGCACGACGCGTCGGCCCTCGGCTACGGGGCGGCGGTGGCCATCGCGACGCCCGACAGCGTCGGGCTGCTCGAGTCGCTCGGGTTCCGCCGGATCATCGACTTCCGGGTCTACCGGCAGGCACGTACGTGAGCTTCTTCGACAACATCCGCGCCTGGCTCAAGGGCGAGACGAAGCAGCGGAAGGCGCCGAGCAAGTCGACCGCGGCACCGAGCGGCGAGTCCGTCAAGGACCTCGAGGAGTTCATCGCGAGCCGCACCGGCGTCGAGGGCTACCTCGAGCCGAAGACGGCGATCTACTCGACGACGCTGCTGCTCGTGGCGGCGGACGGCGAGTACATCCGTCGGCCGGTCAAGGACCGCAACAACGCCGAGAAGGTGTGCACGAAGCACTCGATCCCGCTCTACGACGCCGGCATCGTCGGCTACCCGAAGCGGATGCGCCAGTTCGACCAGGGCGAGAAGCCACGCCAGATCTCGCTCGACGACCTCCCGCCGTGGCCCGGCGACGATGGCTCGGACGCCCCGCCGCCGGAGGCCACGTGATGTCGATCCCCACCACCATGCGTGCGGCTCGACTGCACGCCGTCGGCTCGCACGACACGCTGCCCGACGTCCGTATCGACGAGGTGGCGGTACCGGAGCCCGGCCCCGGCCAGGTCCTCGTCCAGGTCAAGGCCTGCGGCGTCTGCGCCTCGGACCTCCACGTGGTCGCGGGCGTGACGCCGCACGGCCCGTCGCTGCCCCAGGTACTCGGCCACGAGCCGGCGGGGGTCGTCGCCGACGTCGGCGACGGGGTCGACGGGTGGTTGCCGGGCGACCGCGTCGCCTTCCAGATGGCGCAGACGTGCGGGGTCTGCGGGTACTGCCAGGCCGGGCGCGAGGCGATCTGCCGTGACATCACCATCCCGGGGGTCGACGCCGACGGCGCACAGGCCGAGTACGCCGTCGCCGACGCCAAGTTCCTGATCCCGGTCCCGTCGACGATCCCGTTCGAGCAGGCCGCGATCCTCACCGACGCGGTCGCGACCCCCTACCACGCACTCAAGCGAGGCGGCATCGGCGAGGGCGTGACCGCCGCGATCTTCGGCCTCGGCGGGCTCGGCATGCACGCGATCCTGCTGGCGAAGCTCGCGGGCGCGTCGGTCATCGGCGTCGACATCGACGACGTCAACCTCGAGCGCGCGAAGGAGTGGGGCGCGGACGAGGTCGTCGACGCGAGGGAGGGCAGCGTCGCCAAGCGGATCCGGTTGATGACCGGTGGCGGGGTCGACAAGAGCTTCGAGTTCGTGGGCACCAACGACACGGTCGACCAGGCCGTCAAGTGCCTCAAGCCCGGCGGACGCGCCACGATCGTCGGCCTGACGCCCGAGCCGATGAGGCTCCTGCCCGAGGCCCTCTTCGTCTCCCAGGAGCTGGAGGTGGTCGGGTCGTTCGGGTCGAACGCGCAGGACCTCAACGAGCTGATGGACCTGCTCGAGTCGGGGCGCCTCGACCTCAGCCGCTCGATCACGCACCGCTTCGACATCGACGGCTTCCCGCGCGCACTCGAGCTGCTGGCCACGCGCGAGGAGCACCCGATCCGGATGGTCGTCGCCTACGGCGACTGATCAGCCGCCGAGCTCCCAGTCGGGCAGCTCCGACGCGGGCCTCGCCTCGAAGGCCTCGGGCTGCTGCTCCTTGTGGATGCGACGCAGCCGGCTCACGATCGCGTCCGCGCGATCGTCGTCACCCACGTTGGCGACGTAGCACCGCCCACGGAGGCTGGCCCCGTTGATGCGGACCGCCAGCCGCTCGTACCAGCCCAGGTCGACCTGGTCCCAGTACTCGGGCCTCGGCATGACGATGATGCTCCCCCCGGCACCGAGCAGGGTCTGCAGGTTGGCGACGTCCGCCCACCCGATGGGCGGGGTGTTGCGGACCTGGATGCCGAGCTGGCCGGCACGCAGTTCCCAGTTGCTCCCGAACCGCAGGCGCAGCAGCAGGAAGAGCGGTGCGCTCAGCACGATGATGGCGACACCGGCCACGGTGTTGTTCGACACGACGATGGCGCCGACGAGGAGGAGTCCGACGACGAGCGCGAAGGGGCCCTTCATGCGCCCGCGGTCCAGCGGGACGATCAGCTCGTCGAGGTCACTCCGCCCCACGGGCACCTCCCCCTCGCTCACAGTATGGCCGAGGTGACACTGCGTCGCCGGATGCGTGCGCGATCGCTCACCTGACGCAGCCCTGCGGAGGTTCCGGTGCGAACAGGCGCGAGAAGAAGGCGACGCGTGGCTCGCCCTCGGCACCGGCGACGAGCTCGACGCGGCCCGTGATGATCCTGTCGGCGCCCACCACGCAGTACGCGGCCTCGCCACCGACCCCGGGGGCCTCCAGCCAGCGCTCGTCGAGCAGCTGCACGGCGCCGAGGTCGCCGGCCTGCTCGACGAACGGCGCGACGAGCGTGGCGAGGTTCGCCGGATCGTTCAGGAACCCGACACCGGGCTGGGTGAAGGCGACGGCCCGGGCCTGCTCTCCGCGGAACGCCGACTCGAGGAAGGCGAGGGCCACGGTCCGCTCCGGCCGCTCGAGCCGCTCGAGGATCCCCTGCGTCGCCACGGCGATGCCCGTCAGCGCGAAGGCGATGATGACCGCCCGCGTCGTCGTGTTGGCCCAGGCGAACCACCGCCGCGGCGGCTCCTCATCCGGGGGGTCGGCCCAGATGCCGGCCATCGTCAGCCGCCCGGGGGCTGCAGCTGCGCGATGCGATCCGCGATCTGCTCGTTGAGCAGGCGCGTCACCTCGTCCAGCCGGACCGCCGCATCCGTCGGCGCGTCCGGGAAGCGGTAGCTGACGTCGGACACCCGCCATTCACCGGCCGTGACCTCGATCATCGTGAGGACCCCTCGGACCGGGCCGATCGCCGACGTCCCGGTGTAGCCCACCACCGAGACGAGCGGGGGCCCCGACGGCTGCCGCTGCGCCCCGACCAGATCGAGTTCGACGTCCGGTCCGGCGAGCTCGGTGAGCGTCGCCGCGAGCAGCTCGAGGTCACTGGCGAAGACGACGGCCTGGTACGTCGGGGTGGTGAGGCCGTAGACGGACGTCGCGTCGCCGCCGTAGAGGCCCCCGAGGAACTCCTCGGCCACGGCGATCTCCGGACGCGGGTCCGGAATCAGCGAGACCGCCACGACGAAGACGATGGTCACCAGCGTGACGATGCCGATGACCACCGCCGCCACGGTGACGCGTTGCCCCTTCCGGCGACGCTCC
>JBFHRB010000120.1:0-10032 GCA_041591915.1 Nitriliruptorales bacterium | reverse complement strand
GAACGGCTTGTTCTGCGCCGTGGTCAGCCCCGTGAGCAGCTGGAGCAGGTTGTTCGGCTGGATCTGGACCTGCATCGTGCCACGGGAGAGGTCCAGCGAGCCGAGGCCCGTGGAGCGGGCGACGCCCTGGTTGGCCGGTGTCGGGTTGCTGAGCGCGGCGGCAGCAGCGACGTCGATCGCCCCGTGGCCGTCCACGTTGGGGTTGCCGACGGGACCCGCGGCAGCGGTGCCCAGGAGCGCGCCCTTGATCTGGTCGGGGGTCCAGCTCGGGTGGGCCTGGCGCAGCAGCGCGACGGCGCCCGAGACGACGGCGGTGGAGAACGAGGTGCCGGAGCCTCGGAAGTAGTCGGTGCCGACGCGGGCCTCGGGGGCGTTGAGGTCCGCCCACGAACCCGGCGCGCGGAGGCCGACGATGCTGACGCCCGGTGCGACGAGGTCTGGCTTCGCGCGGCCGTTGTCACGGGTCGGGCCGCGGGACGAGAAGTCCGGGACCGTGTCGTCGCTGCGGTCGATGGTGCCGTTGGAGTCGGTCGAGCCGACCGCGATGACGAGCGGGTCGTCCGCCGGCTTGGTGATGGTCTGGCTGTCCGGTCCGAGGTTCGCGCCGGAGGCGACGACGACGATGCCGGCGTCCCAGGCCTTCTCGACCGCGTAGTTGAGCGGGTCGACGAGCCACGACTGGCTCGAGTCCGTACCGAGCGAGAGGTTGATGACGCCGATGTCGTACTGGTCGGCGAAGCTGACCGCGTACTGGATGCCGGCGAGGACGTGCGTGACGTCGCTGGAACCGTCGAGGCCGGTGATCTTGACCGGGATGACGTGGGCGCCGGGCGCGACGCCCGCGTGCTCACCGAAGGACGCGGCACCGTTACCCGCGGCAACACCCGCGATGAAGGTCCCGTGGCCGTAGTGGTCGAGGTGGTCGCCGTCACCGGCGAAGTCGGCGGCACCCACGATGCGGCCCGCGAGGTCGGCCACCTCGGTGACGCCGGTGTCGAGGATGGCGATGCCGACGCCAGTGCCGTCGATGCCCTGGGCGTGCAGGACGTCGGCGCCGATCGTCTCGACGTAGCTGGAGTCGGGCTCGGACGAACCGCCTCCGGCCGTGCCGAGGGTGACGATGCCGTCGAGGCTGATGGCGATGACGCCGGGCGTCGCGGCGAGCGTCTCGATGGCCTCGGCGTCGAGCGTCGCGGCGAAGCCGTCGACGATCGGGAGCGACTGGGTCACCGTCCCGAGGTCGGCAGCGAGGGCCTGGACCTCGATGACGGTCGACGGCGTTGCCCGGACGACGACCTCGACGGGCCCGTCGGCGGCCGCCGAGGTGACGGCCGGGTCGACAGCGGCACGCGACGACAGTCGGCGCTCAAGCTCTGGCTGGCCCTGACCGACACCTTGCGGCACGGCCGTGAGCACGAATGCTGCGGCGATGGTGGCAGCGACGAGGCCCCTGCCGAGCCGGTTCTTTGTCGTTTGCATCTTGGTCCCCCCGGGACGGGGCAGCGATCTGTCACAGAGTGTGGAGCTCTGGACACGCCGCGTCGTGACCGCGGAGAACCATTTACATGTAGCCCGGATGAGCTAAAAACGGGTTGACTATCCGCTGTATGGCCGCTGGGCCATCTGCTTGGACTAGTTCCTGCGAGCGGTCACCAGCGCCGTTCGGGCGCCTCGTCCCGGAACGAGCGCACCCGCGTGTCCTCGACGACCTCGGGCCCGAATGCGGCCTTCAGCGACGCGAACAGGCCCGGACGGCGCTCGACGCGCAGGTCGTCGCCGAGGCGGAAACGCCGAGCGGCCACGGGCTCACCCTCCGCGTCCACGGCTTCGGTCGGCTGGACGTGAAGCTGCACCGGCACCTGTCCCGGGTGCTCGCCGAGCACGGCCCGCAGTCGGCTGAGCGCGTCCTCGGTGCACTGCTGCTCGGCGAAGTGCACCACCACCGGCGCACCGCGGTACTCCGAGGTGTCCAGCTCGGTGACCTCGTTCGCGGTCAACTTCACGGACTCGTCCTGCGACTCGAGGCGCGCGGTGACCACGAGCACGCTGTCCTCGACGAGGATCTCGTGCGCGACCTGGTAGATCCGCGGCCAGAAGACGACCTCGACCGAACCCGTGAGGTCCTCGAGGGTGGCGACGAGGTAGGCGTCACCCTTCTTGGTGAACTTCTTGACCAGCGTGTGCAGGACGCCGGCGACGCGGACGGACGCCCCGTCCTTGCGCTCGCGCAGGTCCGCGCAGGTCGCGTCGGCGACCGAGTCCAGGAGCCGCTCGAGGCCGTACAGGGGGTGGTCCGAGACGTACAGGCCCAGGAACTGGCGCTCGTAGGTGAGCAGGTCACCCTTGTCGAACTCGACCTCGCCGATCGTGATGCCGTCGTCGAGGTCGACGCCGCCCTCCTCCTCGCCGAAGCCGAACAGCGACTCCTGGCCTGCCGCGCGCTGGCGCTTCTCGTCGATGATGCCGTTGACGATGGGCTCGTAGGCCTCCAGCAGCCCACGGCGCGTGTGGCCGATGCCCTCGAAGGCACCCGAGAGGACGAGGGCCTCCAGGACCTTCTTGTTGAGCGCGGACGAGTCGACCTTCTGGCAGAAGTCGCGGAAGTCGGTGAACTTGCCCTCCTCCGTACGGGCGTCGACGATCGCCTCGACGACCCCCTCCCCCACGCCGTGCACGGCACTGAGGCCGAACCGGATGTCGTCCCCGACCGGGGTGAAGTCGGTCTGCGACTCGTTGACGTCGGGCTGCAGGACGGTGATGCCCATGCGCCGGCACTCGTTGAGGTACAGCGGCAGGCGGTCCTTGTTGTTCTTGACCGACGTCAGCAGCGCCGCCATGTACTCGACCGGGTAGTTCGCCTTGAGCCAGGCCGTCTGGTAGCTGACCAGCCCGTAGCCGCACGAGTGCGACTTGTTGAACCCGTACCCCGCGAACGTCTCGATCTTCTTGAAGAGGTCCTCGGCGAACCTCCGCTCGTAGCCCTTGCCCACCGCGCCCTCGACGAACTTGGCGCGCTGCTCGGCCATGACCTCGGGGATCTTCTTGCCCATGGCCTTCCGCAGCATGTCGGCTTCGGCCATCGTGTAGCCGGCGATGTCCACCGCCATCCGGAGCACCTGCTCCTGGTAGACGATGATCCCGTAGGTCTCGTCGAGGATCGGTTCGAGGTCGGGGTGGTCGTACTCGACCTGGCGACGTCCGTGCTTGCGCTCGGCGTACTCCACGTGCATCTCGGCACCGAGCGGGCCCGGGCGGTACAGGGCGACCAGCGCCATCACGTCGTCGAAGCTGTCCGGCTTCATGAGCCGCACGAGCGACTGCATCCCGGACGAGTCGAGCTGGAACACCCCGAGCGTGTCGCCGGTGGCGAGCATCTCCCAGGTCGTCTCGTCGTCCATGGGAAGGTCGGGGCTGTCGACGTCGACCTCCACCCCGCGGTTGTCACGGATGTGGCGCTCGGCGTCGGAGATCACCGTGAGGTTGCGCAGCCCGAGGAAGTCCATCTTGAGGAGGCCGATCTCCTCGACCCCGTGCATCTCGTACTGCGTGACGATCTCGTCCTTGTCGGTCCGCAGCAGCGGCACCGTCTCGGACAGCGGCTTGGCGCCGATCACGACCGCCGCCGCGTGGATCCCGTGCTGGCGTCGCAGGCCCTCGATCGCCTTGGCCGTGTCCAGCACGCGCTTGGCGTCGGGGTCCTTCTCGTACGCCTCCTTGAGCTCGGTGGACTGCGAGATGGCCTTGTCGAGCGGCGGCTCCTTGCCGAGGATCGCCGGTGGCATGGCCTTGGTCAGCCGGTCCCCCACCTGGAAGGGGTAGCCCAGGACACGAGCCGCGTCCCGGATGGCGGACTTCGCCTTGATCGTGCCGAAGGTGATGATCTGTGCGACCCGGTCGTCGCCGTACTTCTTCGCCGCGTAGCGGATCATCTCCGACCGCCGGCGGTCGTCGAAGTCCATGTCGATGTCCGGCATCTGGATGCGGCCCGGGTTGAGGAACCGCTCGAAGATCAGGCCGTACTTGATGGGGTCGATGCGCGTGATGCCCGTGCAGTACGCGACGGCCGAGCCGCCCGCCGAGCCACGCCCCGGCCCGACGCGGATGCCGTTGCTCATCGCGTACTCGACGAGGTCGGCCACGATCAGGAAGTAGGCCGGGAACCCCATCTGCTCGATGACGCCGAGCTCGTAGTCGAGCCGCTCGCGGACGTGGTCTGGCACCGGGTCCGAGTACAGGCGCTTCGCGCCCTCGTACACCTTGTGGCGGAGGAAGTCGGCCTCGCTCATGCCCTCCGGGCACGGGAACTCGGGCAGCAGGTCGAGGCCGAAGTCGATCTTCGCGTCGCACATCTCGGCGATCAGCAGCGTGGAGTCGCAGGCGTCCTGCCAGTGCGCGAACTCCTCGCGCATCTCGCGGGCTGACTTCACGTGGAAGCCCTGGCCGTCGAACTTGAAGCGGGTCGGGTCGTCGATCGTCGAGCCCGTCCCGATGCACAGGAAGACCTCGTGCGCCTCCGCGTCCTCCGGGTAGGTGTAGTGGCTGTCGTTCGTCAGGACCGTCCGCAGGCCGAACTCGCGGGCGAGGTCCTCGAGCACGGGGTTGTTCTGGCGCTGCTGGTCGATGCCGTGGTCCTGCAGCTCGATGAAGTAGCGCTCGGGCCCGAAGATGTCCTTGAAGTCACTGACGATCGTCCGGGCCCGGTCGAGGTCGCCGAGCGTGATCGCCTGGTTGAGCTCGGAGCCGAGGCAGCCGCTGAGGGCGATGATCCCTTCGCTGTGCTGGGCGAGGAGATCGCGGTCGACCCGCGGCTTGTACCAGTAGCCCTCCATGTAGGCCTTGGTGGAGAGCTGGATGAGGTTCTGGTAGCCGGTCGCGTCCTGGGCGAGCGTGATGAGGTGGTAGTAGCGGTCGCCGCCGGGCGTCCGTTCCTGGTCCCGCCGCGAGCCGTGGGCCTGGTAGAGCTCGCAGCCGAGGATCGGCTTGATCCCCTTCTTCGTCGCGGCCTTGTAGAAGTCGACCAGCCCGAACAGGACTCCGTGGTCGGTGGCGGCGACGGCAGGCTGGCCGTCCTCGACGCAGACGTCGAGCAGCTGGTCGAGGCGCGAGGCCCCGTCGAGCATCGAGTACTCGGTGTGGACGTGCAGGTGCACGAAGCTGGAGGTCGACACGGCTCTGTGGTCTCCGGCGGTCCGTTCGCGGCGGACCCGGGTGCACGCACGCGGCGGGGGGAAGTCACACGGGTGTCGTTCCCGCCACCGTACCAGCCGAGGGCCCTTCCGGGCCCCTGGCTGGTCACCCGGTGCGGCCGTAGGTCGCGTTTCCCCGGTCCTCGGGCAGCAGTCCGAAGAACACGGACCGCGACGGGTCCGTCCCCAGCGGGGCGAGGTCGACCAACCGCACGCCCTCGCTGCCGACCAGGCCGGCGATGTCCGCGAGTTCGGCCTCGACGACGACCGCGAAGACGAGGCCGACACCCGACTCGATCACGTTGCGGACACCGACCAGCTCATCGAGCCGCGTCTGGTACTCGCCGAGGAACTCCGGGTCGGTGACGGTGCCGGATTCGATGAGACGGGCCAGCTCGAGCTCCTCGGCCTGCAGGTCACCGAGCGGCGTGGCGAGGGCCCGGTCCACGCTCGCCGCCACGTCCCCGCCGATCACCTCGGTCTCGATCGGGTCGAACTCCGGACCCGGGATGCGCAGCTGCGCGGCCTCGATGCGCCACTCGTCCGGCAGCGCCGCGAGGACCTCCGACCCGGTCCGGTAGTCGCCGAAGGACACCACCGCCACCCGCCGCTCACGATCGGGCGCGGCGGCAGCCTCTGCGGCCAACGCCCCGTGTCGGCCCGTGATGTACGCGTCGACGTCGACGCCGCGGGGCGGTCCGACGACCTCTGCCCCGTCACCGGACACCTCCGCCTCGCGCTCCGCCGGCGCGCGCACGTCCTGCTGCTCCGCGGCCGCGCGCTCGTCCGCACGCTGCTGCTGGATCCTCGGGTAGCGGACGAAGTGGACGCCGGAACCGATGAAGGCGATCACGACGGCCACGAAGGCCAGCCCTCGGCGTCGCTCGTGGATCCAGCGCCAGGGACGGCCCCCGAGCAGTCGGTCCTCGAGCCAGGCCAGCGCGGCGATGGGCAGGCCGATGACCCGGGCCAGCGCCCGCGCCCGGCGCTGCATGCCCGGCACGACCGCCTGGTCGAGCCGGGCGAGCCGGCCCAGGTTCGGCTGGGCAGGTGTCGGAGAGGAGGGCCGCGACGAGCGCGCGAGCACCTCGGCGCGGTCCGTGGCATCCGGCCGGATCGGGACCGGACGCGCAGCCGCGACGGAACCCGGCCCACTGCTCGGGGCTGCGGCCGTCGGTGACGGGCCCCCGTCAGCGACGGCCCTTCAGCCGGGCTCGAGGTGGAGCACCTCCGCGACGTCCGCCAGGTCGGCGGGCAGCGCCTCGCGGAACTCGAGGCCCTGGCCGGTCACGGGATGCACGAAGGCCAGCCGGTAGGCGTGCAGGAACGGGCGGGTCAGCCCGAGGGTGTCGGCGACGAGGGCGCGCCCGCCGTACACCGGGTCCCCCACGATCGGGTGCCCGGCATAGCTGAGGTGGACGCGGATCTGGTGCGTCCGGCCCGTCTCCAGCCTGCACTCGAGCAGCGAGACCGAGCCTGCATCCACCGGGAGACCGGGGGCCTGGGCGGTCTCACGGACCTCCCAGTGGGTGATGGCCGGCTTCCCGTCGGCGACGGCCGCGAAGCGCTTGCGGTCGCGCGGGTCGCGGCCGATGGGCGCGTCGACGCGCCCGCGCTCCCCTCCGAGACGCCCGTGCACGAGCGCCAGGTAGCGACGCTCGACGGCACGCCTGCGGAGCTGGTCGACGAGCCCGCGGTAGGCGTCGGTGGTCTTCGTCAGCACCAGGAGTCCGCTGGTCTCCTTGTCGAGGCGGTGCACGACGCCCGGTCGCTCGGGGCCGCTCCCCGGGCTCAGTGCGTAGCCGGCGCCCTGGAGGACCTGGACCAGCGTCCCGTGGGGGTTGCCGGCACCGGGGTGGACGACGAGCCCGGCCGGCTTGCTGACCACGAGGACGTGATCGTCCTCGTACCGGATCGGCGGGGTCGGACCGTGGTCCGTCGGGGGCGGGGCCTCCGGCGGCTCCTCGACCTCGACCCGGTCACCGTCCTCGACGGCGTACGACTTCGGTCGGGCGTGGCCGTCGACGGTGACCTGCCCGGCCGCGATCCGCTGCGCAGCCTGGCTGCGTGACAGCGACAGCGCCCGGCTGATGGCAACGTCGAGGCGCAGCCCGACGGCTTCGCCGCGGACCTCGAACGCGTGTCGTGGCGTCACGTGGTGCCTCGTCGAGCGGCGATGTCGGCCAGCGCGACACGGTCTCGCTCCTGGGCCTCCTGCTCGTCACCCCACCAGAGCACGAACAGCAGCCCGACGCCGACGATGATCCAGACGTCCGCCACGTTGAACGTCGGGAACTGGAACCCCGGCAGGACCGAGGCGGTCGTCGGTATGCGGTTCGACGCGATGAAGTCGACGACGGCGCCGGCGAACAGGCCCTCGGTGTCGCCGACGCGTGCGCGGATCAAGCGGTCGGAGGCGTTGCCGAGAGCACCCCCGAGCAGCATCCCGTACACGGCGGCATGGCGCCACGTGTGTGCGGCCGGGAGCTGCCACAGCACGAATCCCGCGACGACGAGGGTGGCGACGACGAACAGCAGCCCGGCATTGGCCTCGTCCAGGAATCCCCACGCCCCGCCCTCGTTGAAGACGAGCTGCCACTTGAACGGGCCCCGGAAGTCCACGATGCGGCCGACCGGCTGGAGCTGGGTCACGGCGAGGTGCTTCGTCGCCTGGTCCAGCAGGTAGGCGGACAGGGCGACGATCAGTCCGACGACGACGTGGAAGGTGTGCGCCGGAAGCAGCCATCCATTGCCGGTGCCGTCCGATGGCACCGCCCGCAACGGTGGGAGGACCGGCAAGGGCCTAGCGCCCGGTCTCGGCGCGCCGCTTGTCGGTGAGGCACAGCGTCGCGTAGGGGATGGCCTCGAGGCGGGCACGCTCGATGGGATCACCACAGCGCTCGCACATCCCGTAGGACTTCCCCTCGTCCATCTTGCGGAGGGCGACGTCGATCTCGGACAGCAGGCGGCGCGAGTGGGAGGCGAGCGACTGCGCCTGCGCGCGCTCGTACTCGGCAGTGCCGGTGTCAGCAGCGTCGTCGTCGAAACCCGCGTCGCGCCACTGCGACACGTCCGCAGCGGCCTCAGACTCCTCGAGCTGTTTCGCGACCTCCGCGCGCTCCGATTCCAGGGCAGCGCGAAGCTTCTTCAGGAGCGTCTTGGGCAGCGGTTTGGGCTTGGCCATGGCGCGGGAAGGTACCACGACGCCCATCTCACGCAGCGCAACGGTCGCGCACTCCACGTGACCCGCCACGCGCCCATGCACAACGGGCGCACGGCGCGTTTCAGGCGGTCAGGACCTGCTCGGCGTTGACGTCGTCGATGATCCCGGCCGACTCGAGCGCGGAGATCGCGTCCTCGACCCCGGCGCGGTACGCGCCCTGGTCGTCGAACAGGTAGGCCTGTGCCAGCAGGCGACGCCGGATGTCGTCAGTCACGGAGGGCTCCTTCTCCTCAGCGAACGGGACGGAACGTACGGAGCAGGGGTGACATGGCCGTTCCGCCCGTGTTACGTGGCGGTGAAACGTGGTGGTCGGCCCTCACGTATGCTCCTGCACCAACGCAGCGACGAGGACACGGCGCGCGGACCCGCCAGCTACGAGCGAGCCGGGACGGTGTGAGCCGGCAGCCAGGCCCCGCGTGTCATCCCCTCCGAGCGGCCGACCCGAAGCCCGCGCAGCGGGTGCGTAGGGGCGGACGAGCAGCCCAGCGAGAGTGGGCTGGCGAGTGACGCTCGCCCCGAGTGGCCCTGAAGGGCAACGGGGGTGGTACCGCGGTCACGCTCCGGCGTGGTCGTCCCCCGGCAGGTGTGATGTCCCCGTGACCGACACGCCGCCGGGTGACGGCGGACGACCAGAGCAGACGACGATGGCCGACGAGACGACCACCACCGCGGGCTGGCCCGAGGTCAGCAGCCGCCCCGACTTCCCCGCCATGGAACAGGCGACGCTCGAGCACTGGCACGCGAACGACGTGTTCCACAAGACGCTCGCGTTGCGGAAGGGCGGGCCGATCTGGTCCTTCTACGAGGGCCCGCCGACCGCCAACGGCAAGCCCGGAGCCCACCACGTCGAGGCACGCGTCTTCAAGGACGTGTTCCCGCGCTACCGCGCGATGAAGGGCCACGACGTCCCCCGGAAGGCGGGCTGGGACTGCCACGGCCTGCCGGTCGAGCTCGAGGTGGAGAAGGAGCTGGGCCTCAACTCCAAGTCGGAGATCGAGGACTACGGCATCGAGGCGTTCAACCAGCGCTGCCGCGAGTCCGTGCAGCGCTACGTCGGCGACTTCGAGGAGCTCACGGAGCGCATCGGCTTCTGGGTCGACATGCCGGACGCCTACTGGACCATGGACGCCGAGTACGTCGACTCGCTGTGGTGGGCGCTCAAGAAGCTGTGGGACGAGGGCCTCATCTTCGAGGACTTCCGGGTGGCGCCCTACTGCGCCCGCTGTGGCACCGGCCTCAGCGACGCCGAGGTCGCCATGGGCTACGAGACCGTCGAGGACCCGTCGGTCTTCGTCCGATTCCCCGTCCTCGACGGACCGCTCGCGGCCGAGGGCGCGAAGCTGGTCGTGTGGACGACCACGCCATGGACGCTGCCCTCCAACACGCTGGTCGCGGTCAACCCCGGCGCCACCTACGCCCTCGTGCGTGCCGACGGCGAGCTCCTCGTCGTCGCCGCGGACCTCCGCGAGAAGGTCCTGGGCGAGGACGCCGAGGTCGTCAGGGAGTTCCCGGGCGCGGAGCTCGTGGGCGTGCACTACGAGGCGCCGATCACCATCGTCGACGTCGCCGAGGACTACCGCTACGTGGCTGCGGCGAGCTTCGTCACCACCACCGACGGCTCCG
>JBFHRB010000119.1:0-10059 GCA_041591915.1 Nitriliruptorales bacterium | reverse complement strand
GTACTCCTCGGGGCGGAGGGCCCGGGTCTCACGGACGAGGTGATGGCCGAAGCTGACGCACGCGTCCGCATCCCGATGCACAACGGCGTGGACTCACTGAACGTGTCGACGGCCGCCGCCATCGCCTTCCACCACCTCAGCCGACCATCGTGAGGCCACCGCTGACGGAGATCACCTGCCCGGTGATGTAGCCCGCATCGTCGCTGGCGAGGAAGGCGACGAGTCCTGGCAGGTCTTCGGGCTGGGCGATCCGGCCGAGCGGGACGCTCTTCTGCAGCGCGGCGTGGATGCGTTCACCGAGGGGCCCGGCGTCGACCATCCCGTGGAACAGCGGCGTGTCGGCCGGACCCGGGCAGACCGCGTTGGCGCGGATGCCGTCGCGCGCGTGCTCGCGGGCGATGGTCTTCGTGAACGAGATGATGCCGCCCTTGCAGGCCGCGTACACGGCCTCGAGCGTCGAGCCGACGCGAGCGGCGTCCGATGCCACGTTGACGATCGCGCCTCCGCCGGCATCGCGGAGGTGGGGGATCACCGCGTGGTGTAGGTGCAGCGGGCCCTTGAGGTTCACCTCGATGACGCGGTCCCACAGCGCCGGGTCGGTGTCGAGGAAGAGTGCGAACCGATCCCAGCCGGCGTTGTTGACGAGCACGTCGACGCCGCCCGCATGGCCCACGAAGCCCGTGACCGCGGCGTCGACCGCCGCTCGATCGGTGATGTCGCAGGTGAAGGCGTGCGCCGCCTCACCCAGCTCCTGTGCGAGGGCCACGACCGCGTTGCCGTCGACATCGAGGAGGGCGACGGTGCAGCCCTCCTCGACGAGTCGCCGGGCGATGGCCGAGCCGAACCCTCCGCCCGCACCGGTGAGCACGACCCTGCGGCCGCTGAGGCCCCTCATCAGAACGGCGCAGGGTGCGGGAACTCCGGGGGCTTGCGCTGCTGGAACGAGTCCAGCCCGGCGCGTGCCTCCGGCCCGTCCCACGCCAGGAACTCGAGCGCGAGCGACGCGTCGAACGTCGGCCCGAACATCCGCAGCCAGTTGTTCAGCGCCCACTTCGTGTGGCTCATGGCGATGCGCGCGCCGTCCGCGAGCTTCGACGCGATCCGCAGCGCCTCGTCCTCCACCTCGTCGTCGGGCAGCGCCTTCGAGATGAGTCCGAGCTCGTCGGCCAGCCGCCCGGTGATGGGCTCGCAGGTCAGCAGGTAGTACTTGGCCTTGGCCATGCCCATGAGCAGCGGCCAGATGATCGCGGCGTGGTCGCCGGCGGCGACGCCGAGGCGGGTGTGGCCGTCGACGATCCTCGCGTCCTCGGCGGCGAGGGTGATGTCGCAGACGAGGGCTGCCGCGAGGCCCGCACCCACCGCCGGTCCGCGCATGGCGGCGACGATGGGCTTGTCGCAGTTGATGACGTTGTAGACGATGTCGCGGGCCTCCTTCCAGACCTTCATCCGGAAGGCGTGGTCGGCCACGATCTGCTCGATCCCGTCGAACTCCATGCCAGCCGAGAACGCGTCCGGCCGTCCCCGGAACACCACGGCGCCCACCGACTCGTCGCCGTCGATGTCGTTCCAGATGTGGGTGAGCTCGCTGTGCATGGGCACGTTGGCGGCGTTCCGCGGGTTGTCGGGGTTGTCCATCGTCACGCGCAGGACACCGTCCGCGGGGCGGTCGATGCTGAGGTAGCGGTACTTCGCGTAGCGGTCGTCGCTCACTGCTCGGCTCCCGTGAGGTGGGCGTTCGGAGGGCGGGGCCGCATCGTAGGAGGCGCGCGCGGGAACAAGCCCCGGCACAGCGGCGCTGTCGCTGGGGTCCACGTCAACCAGGAGCCGACCATGCACGACCTCGAGTTCCCCGCACCGAGCGAGGGCTTCGTGCTCACGCACTTCCTCGTCGTCAGCGACCAGGACCGGTCCCGAGACTGGTACGCGAAGGTCTTCGACGGCCAGGTGCTGATCGAGCGCGACCCGGTGATCATGAAGGTCGCCAACAGCTGGATCATCCTCAACGCCGGTGGCGGTCCCACGGACGACAAGCCCGAGGTCGTGCTCGCGACGCCCGACGACCCCAACCGCGTCAGCGCGTTCCTCAACGTCCGCGTCGCCGACATCGAGGCGATGCGCGCCCGCTGGGCCTCGGACGGCGTGGAGATGCTGACGCCGCCCGTCGAGTTCGAGCGCGAGGTCCGGGGCTACCTTCGCGACCCTGACGGCCACCTCATCGAGGTCGGCCAGCTCAAGGGGATGTGAGGAGGCAGGGTGGCGGACGGGGTTCGAGTCGCCGGCTGGTCGGGGCCCCGCAACATCTCGACCGCGATGATGCGGGCGTGGGAGAACCGCCCCGACACGACGGTCGTCGACGAGCCGCTGTACGCCCACTACCTGCACGCCACCGGGGTCGAGCACCCGGGGCGTGACGACGTCCTGGCGTCGCAGCCGACGGCGTGGCGGGAGGTCGTCGATCGCCTGCTCGGTCCCGTACCCGGGGGCCGCGGTGTCTGGTACCAGAAGCACATGTGCCACCACCTCACCGCCGAGGTGGGGCTCGACTGGCTCGATGGGTTGCGCAACGTGTTGCTGATCCGCGACCCGCACGAGGTCCTGCTCTCGCTCACGAAGGTCTTCCCCGACGCCGGCGTGGCCGACACCGGGCTGCCGCAGCAGGTGCGGCTGTACGAGCACCTCGTCGAGTCGACGGGGACGGCCCCGCCCGTCCTCGACGCGCGCGACGTCCTCGAGCAACCGCGGGCGATGCTCGCCCTGATGTGCGAGGCGGTCGGTGTCGCATTCGACGAGTCGATGCTGGCGTGGCCCGCGGGGGCGCGAGAGACCGACGGGGTGTGGGCGCCGCACTGGTACGCCTCCGTCGAGGCGTCGACCGGGTGGGCGCCCTACCGTCCGCGCACCGAGGAGCTCCCCGACGACCTGCGTCCGGTACTCGAGGAGTGCCGCGAGCTCTACGCCGCCCTCCACGCGCAGCGCCTCCGTCCCTGAGGCCCGACCGACGACCGGGAGCCCACCGATGCTGCAGAGGTTCGACGAGCGCAACCGCGACCTGATCGTCAACGTCAACGGCCAACTGCTCCACCGCGACGAGGCGGGCGTGAGCCCGTTCGACTCGGTCGTGCAGGGAGGCGATGCCGTCTGGGAGGGGCTGCGCCTGTACGACGGCCGCATCTTCAAGCTGACCGAGCACCTCGATCGGCTGCGGCACTCGGCGGTCGCGCTCGCCTTCGCCGAGATCCCGACCCACGAGGAGATCACGGAGCAGATCCGACGCACCCTCGAGGCCAACGGGATGCGCGACGGCGTCCACATCCGGCTCACCCTGACGCGGGGCGTGAAGTACACGTCGGGCATGGACCCGCGCCTGAACACCGCTGGTCCGACCCTCGTCGTCCTGGCCGAGTGGAAGCCCCCCGTCTACGACCGGGGGGGCATCCGGTTGGCGACGGCGTCCGTCCGGCGCCCGAGCCGGGACGTCCTCGACCAGCGGATCCACTCGAACAACCTGCTGAACTCGATCCTCGCGAAGATCGAGGCGAACGCTGCCGGCGTCGACGACGCGATCCTGCTCGACCAGCGCGGGTTCATCGCGGAGACCAACGCGACGCACCTGTTCGTCGTCGAGGGCGGCGTGGTGCGGACCCCCGACGTCGTCGCCTGCCCCGAGGGGATAACTCGCGCCACGGTCCTCGAGCTCTGTGCGGAACACGGCATCCCGCACGAGGTCCGTGACCTCGGCCTCGTCGACGCCTACCGCGCCGACGAGGTCTTCGTGACGGGGACGATGGGCGAGCTCGTCCCGGTCGTCGAGATCGACGGTCGTCCGATCGACACGGGCGAGCACCCGCTGGCAGGCAAGCTCACGGAGCTGTACCGCGAGCTCACGGGACGATCAGGCGTGCAGGTGGTGTAGCGCCTCAGTGGGCGCAGCAGCCCCCACCGCAGCAGCCACCCCCGCCGCCTCCGGCCATCGGGAGCTCGGCGGTCGACGTGCCTCCCGACGATCGGCGGGCCACCAGCGACAGCAGGCGGACCGTGTCGTCGTGGCCCTGGGGGCAGACGGCGACGTCGTCGGCGGCGTCCATGGCGCGCAGCTCGGTGAACTCGGCGGCGCACGCGCGGCAGCGGTACTCGTACATCGGCATGGCGGGAAGGGTACCTAGCGGGACCGGCGTCCACGGGCGAACGCTGCCGTCGCGAGCATCGCGAGCCCGGTCGGGACGAGGCCGCCCCCGGTGGCCGGCAGGCTGGCGTCGTCGTTGCCGGCATCCGTCGGTGTGGGGGAGGGGGCAGGGCTCGGCGCGGGCGAGGGGACGGGACCGGGTGCCGTGGCTGGGGGCGTGAGCTCGGTGACGGAGCCGTCGAAGGCGCTCACGTACAGGCGGTCGGCCGGGAAGCCGACGCCGTCGCCGAACTTGATCGCACTGGGGTTGCCGATGCCGTCGGCGACGACACACGCGTCGCCGGTGACGGGGTCGAGGCGGAGGACCTCGCCGGAGCCGTTGGCCGTGATGTAGAGGACGTCGTCGGCGTCGATCTCGAGGTCGTCGAGCCCTTTCGGCGCGGGACTCCCGACGCCCGCGAGGCTCGCGACGACCGTGATGTCCGACGGGTCGTCGAGCGCGATCGCGAGGACGTCGGCCGGCTGGTTGAAGGTCGTGGCCGCGAACATCGTCGTGCCGTCGGCGCTGATGACGAGGCCGTTCGTGTCGCTCACGTCCGCCCATGGCGTCACGGGGTTGGCCGGGTCCGCCACGGGGATCATGGTGATGTTCGCGCCGTTGCCCGACGACCGGCTGACGTAGGCGTTGCCCGCGGCGTCGAAGACGAGCCCGTTGGGCATCACCAGGCCGTCGGTGTAGGTGGCCCGGTCGAGGGTGTCGAGGTCGACGCGCAGCACGGTCCCGTCGGCGATGTCGAGCGCGGCCGAGGTGGCACCGTCGCCGGTGTTGACGAACAGGTCGCTGCCGCGGACACGCATACCGCCCGGCCGATCCACGTCGGCGAGGAACGTCTCGCTCGAACCATCGGGCGTCAGGCGCAGCACTGCCGACGCCGACGACGAGCTGAGGAGCAGTCCACCGCGTCGGTCGGGCTCGAGGTTCTCGAGGACGCCGAGGCCGGTGGCGAGTGTCGTCTTCGTCCAGCCGTCACACGCGCTCGCGGCCTGCGCGCTCGCGACGCTGGGCACGGCCACGACGGCGGCGGTGAAGCCTGCGGCCAGCAGCGCGGGGATGGGGGAGCGGGGCACGTCGATCTCGCAGGGAGGTGTGCCTGGAGGCTTCGACGCGGACGGAGTGGACCCCTGCCCGTCAGCCCGGTGGAGGCAGCGGCGTCACCACACTCGGCCCTGGCGCCGACGTCGTGGAACGCAGCTCGGCGATCTGTGCTCGCAGCTCGGCGACGTCGGCCTCGAGTGCGGCGATGCGTGCCTCGAGGGCCGGCGCGGACGGCGGCGCAGGCGTCGCCGGGGGTGAGGTCGGCACGCTCGCCGCGGCCGTGGCGGTCGTGATCGGCACCTGAGGCGCGTCGGTCACGAGGGGGTCGCCCGTGCCGAGCAGGTGCGCCCAACGGTTCTCCTTCTTGCCCGGCTCGCGTGGCAGCTCGACGGCCAGGGGCTCGAGGCGGTGCTCGGCCAGCGATCGCAGCGTCCGCTCGACGTGCTCGAGCTCCTCGAAGGCGTGCATCCGCTCGGTTCGCAGGCGGAGCTCGCCGACGGTCTGCGGGCCACGCAGGAGCAGCACGCCGAGCACGGCCACCTGGTCCGTCGTGAGGCCGTACAGGTCGTCGAGCAGGTGCCCGTACTTCGGTGTGCGGCTCCCTCGCGCGTAGAAGGTCTTCGTGCACTCGTGGTCGCGGAGGTCGTCGAGTCCGTCCTGCACGTCGACCGGCGTGAACCCGACGACGGGGTCGCGGTTGGTCTTCTGGTTGCACGCGGTCTGGAGCGCGTTCATCGACAGCGGGTAGCCCTGTGGCGTCGTCAGCTGCTTCTCGATCAGGCAACCCAGCACTCGTTGTGCCTCGAACGTCAGCTTCATCTCGGCCTCCCGGTGGGTCGCCTACCGTCGCGCGGCCGAGCGTACGAGCGCATGGCACCTCGTGAGGGGCGGAAGCGTGGACGAACGTCGAGCGATCAACCTGCGCACGTGGGACGAGCGCGTCCCGGTGCACGAGACGGCGGCGAGCTATGGCGTCGACGAGATCGCGACCGACCCCGACCGCATCAGCTACGTCGTCGAGTTCGACCGCGAACGTCTGGGCGTGGACGTGGCCGGCAAGCGACTGCTGCACCTGCAGTGCCACATAGGGACCGACACCGTGTCGTGGGGCAAGCTCGGGGCGGCGGAGGTGGTGGGCTACGACTTCAGCCAGCCGGCGCTCGACGCTGCGGCGCGACTCGCCGAGCGGGCCGGCATCAACGCGCGTTGGTTCCGGGGTGACCTCTACGACGCGCCCGACGTGATCGGCGCGGAGCGGTTCGACGTGGTCTACACGGGCATCGGCGCACTGAACTGGCTGCCGGAGGTCCGGCCCTGGGCGGAGGTCGTCGCGCACTTCCTCGCGCCCGGAGGGACCTTCTACATGCGGGAGGGCCATCCGGTCCTGTGGGCGCTGGACTACGACCACCCGACCGACCTGCGGTTCGACTACCCGTACTTCGAGACCGCCGAGGCGATGGAGTTCGACGAGCCCGGCACGTACGCCGTCGCCGATGCCGAGTTCGAGCACAACCGGACCGTCGAGTGGAACCACGGCCTCGGTGAGATCGTCACCGCACTGCTCGACGCCGGGTTGGAGTTGCGGGCGTTCGAGGAGCACCGCTTCGTGGACTGGAAGCCGTTCGAGCAGTTCGTGTGCATCGACGAGGTCCGCGGGCACTACGCCCTGCCCGACGACCGGCGGGACCTGATCCCCGTCAGCTACTCGCTGCGGTTCACCAGGCCCGCCTGATCATCAGGCGCTGGCGGCGCGGGGCGCGTCCGCTGCCTCTCTCAGGCGGTCCTCGACGCACCCCTGCACCCGCTCGCCGATGTCCACCAGTGCGCTCCCGATGCGGAAGCGGAAGGCGGCGATCGGGCTGCGTCCGGCACGACCCGCCTTGACGGCCATCACCAGGCGGTGCTGGTCGGCGGCGGCTCGCAGGTCTGCCTGGCGGAACTGGCTGATCTGTGCGCTGTGGATCGGGTGCATCTCGTTCTCCCCTCGTGGTGTGGGGCCACTCTCGCGGCTGCCGGGTCCCGAGACCTCCGTCATCGCTACCGACATCGTTGCCAACACGGTGATACCGCTACGTATGTCCCTTTGACAACAGATTGTGTAAACTCCGAATCACTGCGATGGCCGTCCATTTCCGCTTCCCCGAAACCGGGGCGCTGAACCTCGTCGGGTTCACCTACTCGCCCGCACTCGAGGCGATCTACTCGATGCGCGTGGCGCTCGAGCCGAAGCGCTACCCGCTGCTGCTGTCGTGGGCGCGACGCACGAAGGACCTGCCGGACGGCCTGCGGGACGAGATGCGCCGGCTGCGGTTCGCGTACGAGGGGCCACTGCCCGGCGTCTTCGAGATCGGCCTCCACGGCGACTTCCCGTCGATCGACGACGAGCTCGACCGCATCGCTGCGTTCGACGACGACATCGCCCTGTACGAGTTCTGCCTGTCCCTCGGCGCGCAGGCCTGCTCGCCGACGCCCGACACCTCGGTCGTGCACACGGACGAGTTCCAGCGGACGATCCTCGACACGGCACGTGACCAGCAGCCGGACGCCGTCGAGATCCTCGAGGCCGCCTTCGAGGACCCCGCCACCATCCGTCGCCGACTCGCGAGGATGCTCGCCTGGTACTGGGATGCCGCCTTCGCCGAGGAGTGGGGCAACGTCGAACCCCGGCTGATCGCCGAGATCGAGTGGGCCGGCCGGGAGCTCGTCCAGCACGGGCCGATCCGGCTGCTCAAGCGGCTCGTACCCGAGCTGCGGATCAGCCCCGACGGCCGCGACCTCTCACTGCCGAAGTCCTACGAGCGCGAGGTCGACGTCGCCGCGAAGGGCGGCCTGTCCATCGTCCCGAGCGTGTACTGCTGGCCCTGCGTAGCGGTCGAGGCGGACGACCCCTGGCCGACGTCGATCATCTACCCGATCACCGAGCTCCGTCGGCCGGCCAGGCCCGTGGACGACGGCGACACCGTCGTCGAGCAACTCAAGGCCCTGGCCGATGGCACCCGCCTGCGCATCACCCAGCTCGTGGCCGAGCAGCCGCGCTCGACGCGGGAGCTGGCAGAGATGCTGGCGCTGAGCGAGCCCGCGGTGAGCCGCCACCTCAAGCAGCTCCGCCAGGCCGGGCTGCTCGCCAGCGAGCGCGACGGGTACTACGTCCTGTACTCGGCCGTCCCGTCGGCGCTCACGTCGCTCGGCCCTTCGATCCTGCGATCCGTCGGGCTCGACAGCGCCCTCCCCGACGACGACGAGCCGGAGCTCACCGTCGTCGGGCCGCGCCCGCCGGCGTGAGGCTCACCGGCTGGCCCTGATCTCCTCGATCTTGGCCAGCTGCTCCGGCGTCGGACCCTCGGCCTCGACGCGCGCCTTGATCTCGTTCGCCTCCTCCTCGGTCTTGGCCATGCCGACCGGGAAGCGCGTCTCCTTCTCGAGCACGCTGAAGATGTACTCGCCGATCATCGCGCCGCTGTTCTCACGGACCACGAACTCCACCGGGACCTCCCTCTCCGGGTCACGTCGTGCGCGGGCAGACCCCCACACGCGCGGCACGATAGGCCCCGCCACGCCGGATCCTCGAAGCCGAACGGCCCGGTCGGTCCGGGACCGTTGGTCACCTCACTGCGCGGCGACGGCGGCGTTGGCCTCGCCCTCGGGGTCGACGAAGGGCTCGCCGTCCACGTCGACCTCGACCCGGTCGAGGCCGCCGGTCCACGCGAACGGCGCGCGGTAGTCGTCGACCACCTCGAGGATCGCGTCCTCGCCGCAGGTCAGGCCGTGCCCGACGAGTGAGAACCGGATCGGCGTGAAGTAGTCCACATCGGTGGAGGCGATGTCGGCGCCGTCGACCGACAGCGTCAGGACGCCCCGCAGCTCCTCGGCCTTGTCGAACCGGACGGCGAGCGTGTGCTGCCCCGGCGAGAGGTCGACCGGGGCGCTGACGCGGTGCTCGCGATGGCCCGAGAGGTTGTGCACGTAGGTCAGGGCGCCGTCCCGCACGAACAGCGTCCAGCCGCCGAGCACCGACCCCTGGGCGGCCAGCACGCCCTCGGCCCCGCCCTCCGGCCACTCGACGAACGCCGTGATCCGGTGCGAGCGGTTGCGGACGTTCACGGCGACGGCCTCGGGGACCGGGGCGGCACCGGGCCGGTAGACGTAGCGCGAGCGGGGCGGCAGCCCACTCGGGCGTTCGAGGACCATCTCGCTGAGTGGACGATCGTCGAGCGGGAGCACCTGGTACCGCTCGGCCTCCTCCCACCACCGCTCGATCATGGCCGCCAGCCGCTCCGGCTCCTGTGCCGCCAGGTCGTTGGTCTCGGAGGGGTCGGCCCGCAGGTCGAAGAGCTCCCACGCGTCGGTCTCCCAGCCGGCCGGGTCCTGCATGAAGAGCCGGTACTGCACGGCCTTCCAGCCGTCCTCGTACATCGCCCGTGAGCCGAACATCTCGTAGTACTGGCGGGTGTGGACCTCCGGGGCGTCCGGGTCGTCGAACGTCGACCGGAACGACGTGCCCTCGAGCGGCTGCTGGGACACGCCGTCGATCTCGTCGGGCGGCTCGACCCCGAGCACGTCGAGGATGGTCGGGGCGAGGTCGATGGCGTGGACGTACTGGCGGCGGACGCCGCCAGGCGCGCCGATGCCGTTGGGCCAGTGCACGATGAGCGGGTCGGCGACGCCGCCCTCGTGCGTCTCGCGCTTCCAGCGTCGGAAAGGGGTGTTGCCGGCGACGGTCCAGCCCCACGGGTAGTTGTTGTGTGCCCGCGGGCCGCCGATCTCGTCGATGCGGGGGAGGGCCTCCGTGACCGTGCGCTCGACGACGTTCCACTGCCGGACGTCGTTGATCGAGCCCTCG
>JBFHRB010000118.1:0-10113 GCA_041591915.1 Nitriliruptorales bacterium | reverse complement strand
GAGCATGAACGCGCTCCTGGAGAGCCTCCGAGCGACACAGGCGACGCTCGAGGAGCGCAACGAGGCGTTGGAGGAGGCCGGCCGGGCCAAGGACGAGTTCGTGTCGATGGTGTCGCACGAGCTTCGGACCCCGTTGACGGCGATCCGCGGCTTCGCGGAGACGCTCGCACTGCGCTGGGACACCGTCCCCGAGGAGCAACGACGAGGGCTCGTGGAGCGCATCGCCAGCCAGACGGCGACGCTCGAGAGCCTGGTCCAGGACCTGCTCACGCTGGGTCGGATCGGGCACGTTCCCCACGAGGCCCCACCACGCTCGCCGTTCGACGACACGGTCGCGGCCGTCGTCGCCGAGCTGCCGGGCGACGTCGGCGAGGACGTCGTGACCCACCTCGGCGCCCCCGACGCCGTCGTCGCGGTGACGGAGGAGGAGTTGCGTCGAGTGGTCTCGAATCTCGTGGTCAACGCACACAAGTACGGCGACCCCCCGATCGAGGTGGCCACGGCACGCACCGACCGCGGAGCCGCCCTCTCGGTTCGCGATCACGGAACGGGTGTCCCCGAGGAGTTCGTGCCCAGCATGTGGGAGGCGTTCGCGCAGGCGAGTGGCGGCGACCAGCGAATCGCGACGGGCGTCGGACTCGGCCTGCGGATCATCACCACCATCGTGCAGGCCCGCGACGGCAGCGTGCGCTACGAGGCGCCCGATGACGGGGGCGCGCGATTCGTGGTGGAGTTCCCCCTCGTCCTGGAGCCGAGTGCGGACGCTGCTCTGCCGGGGCCGAGCGACGTCGAGGCCGAGCGCGGCCGAGCTGGCGCTAGCTGACCGGCTCCGCTCGCTCGAGGCGCAGTTCGAAGGTCGCGCCGTCCCCACCGCGGTAGTCGAGCGAGCCCCCGAGCGCTTCGGCCAACCGGCGGGAGATCGCGAGACCGAGGCCCGCGCCCGCCGCGGCGCCGGTCCCGTGGGAGAACGGCACGAACAGGTCGGGGATCAAAGCCGCCGGGACGCCGGGCCCGTTGTCGTGCACGGTGATGACCACCTCGTAGCCCTCCAGCACGGCGGTGACCGTCAACTCCTTGCCCCCGTGGCGCTCGACGTTCGAGAAGAGGTTCACGAGGATCCGCTCGAGGTGTCCGGCGTCGCCCAGGACCGTGATCCCCTCCACGGCGACGTCGACATCCATCAGGGCGGTCGCCGGCACCGCGCTCAGCGCGGCCTCGACGATCGGTGCGATCTCGACGGGGCCGATCATCGTGTACTCGGCCCCGCGGTCGAGCGCGGACAGGTCGAGCAGGTCGCCCGCGAGTCGTCGCAACCGTGCGCCCTGGCGCTGCAGCGCCCCGAGGAGGGGGCCTCGCTCCTGTTCGGCGAGGTCTGGCTGGCCCAGCAGGTCGATCGCACTGGTGATGCTGGCGACCGGTGTCCGCAGCTCGTGCGCCGCGTTGGCGATGAACGAGCGCAGGAACTCCTCGGTTCGCTTGCGGTCCGTGATGTCGATGGCCACGCCGTACAGGCGGACGACGTCGCCGACCGCGTTCGCCTCGACGTCACCCCGTCCGTGGATCCACCGGGTGGTCCCGTCGGGGCGCAGCACGCGGTGCTCCAGCGAGTACGAGCTCGCCGCACCGAAGGCCGTCTGGACGGTCTCGTTGACCATCTCGCGATCGTCGGGGTGGATGTGGCCGAGGTAGGCCTCGTAGGTCGCCTCGAAGTCCTGGCGCTGGATACCGAAGATGCGGTAGAGCTCGTCCGACCACTCGACGACGTCGGCTTCGACGTCCCACGACCATGAGCCCACGTGGGCCAGCCGTTCGAACTCGGCGTAGTGCCGCGCAGCGCGATCCGTCATGCGTCCCCCACGAACGCTCGCCTCAGCATCCCCGAGTGGGCGAGTCTGACATGTTCGGCATCCGCGTGTCGGGATGGCCGGAAGAACGGGAAAGGGGAACGGCCCGGCCGTGGTCCCCTCAAACCACGGCCGGGCCGTTACCGGTCGTCATCTCTGCGTCGCGGGCCGCTGCCGGCGGGATCTCGGGAGCGCTTGCGGGATTCGCACTTCCGAGCGGCTGCTGTACCCAGGGGACGCGGACGCCGGGGTGATCCAACACCTGGACGGTGCCGAGCGGATCGGTGCCCACCGTACACGCTGTCAATGCGATTGACTAGTCATTTGCAGTTAGTCAACATTGACAATGCGTCGTGCGCACACGCGCATGCGGGGAGCGCGTCGATCCCGCGCCCGGACGCCCGTTCTGCCGGTTTCTTGCCCGACCGTCAGTTCCAGCGGCCCGTCGGCTGCACGTGCTCCGCCACCAGTGACACGAGCTGCTTCGGCGTGAAGGGCTTCATGAGGTAGCTGGAACAGCCCATCTGCACCGCGAGGTCCGCATCCTCCTGGGAGGCGTGTGCCGACATCGCGAGGATCGGGAACCGATCACCGACGCCGAGGCGACGGATCACCTCGAAGCCGTCGATGCCCGGGAGTCGGATGTCGAGGATCATCCCGGCGATATCACCACCTGCCGCGAACAGCAGGGCCTCCTCACCGGTCGCCGCCTCGATGACCTCGTACCCGCTGAGCTCGAGTGAGAGCTTGAGCAGGTATCGCAGGTCCGCGTCGTCCTCGACGAGCACGATCTTCATGGGTCCTCCACCCCCGGTCGCGCGGCTGAAGCGCCACGCCCCCGCATCCATCTGAGAACCCCCCGACGTGACCCACCGTACCGGCGCGCTGCCGCTCGGCCACCCGTTCGCACAGGATCGGCGGAAGTTCCGTAGTTCGACGTGCCTAGGCTCGGCACAGCCCAACCGCACCGACCCCCGACCGGAGTGCTGCACCGATGGTGTCCTCCCACCCCGAACCACCCGAGGAGCTCGACGCGCCCCTCGAGGTGGACCCCGCAGACTGGGCACCTCGGCAGGTCTACTTCCTCATGACCGGCCTCGTGATCCCCAGGCCCATCGCCTGGGTGTCCACCCTCGGTCCGAACGGCGTCCGCAACGTCGCGCCCCACTCCTACTTCAACGTCGTCGCGCACGATCCGCCGCACGTGGTCTTCAGCTCGTCGGGGGTGAAGGACACCCTTCGGAACATCCGCGAGACCGGCGAGTTCGTCGTCAACATCGTGAGCCAGGACCTGGTCGAGGAGATGAACTTCACGGCCACGAACTTCCCGCCCGAGGAGGACGAGTTCACGTGGGCAGGGCTCGAGTCCGCCGCCTCCGCCACGGTCGACGCCCCGCGTGTCGCGCGGGCCAAGGCGCACCTCGAGTGCCGGTTCGTCGAGGAGGTCGTCGCCGGCAACGGCCACATCGTGATCGGACGGGTCACGCACATCCACGTGGACCCGTCCGTGTGGCGCGATGGCCGGGTGCAGGCGGACCTGCTGGACCCCGTCGCGCGGCTGGCCGGCACGGGCTACGCGACGCTCGACCGGCTGTTCAAGCTCCCGCGTCCCACGTGGGACGACGTCGCGGGGACCGAGCCCGGCAGCGGCAAGGCGATCCCGAGGCGCGACCCATAGGGCGCACGCGCGCCTACGCCCCTCGGGCACCCGTTCCCGCCCAGCGCCACTCGATCTCGCGCGGACGCTCGCGCGGCTGCGTGCGCATGCTCGCGAACTCACTGCGCGAACGCAGCAGCGACAGGACGATGTGGACCACGGGGACGAGCCAGGCCACGATCCACCAGGTGGGCGGCATGTCGAGGACCGGCATGTACACGCCGCTCGTCGCGAACACGACGATCGACCGCGTCGCGAGGAACACAAAGGGCACCTCGATCATCCACGCGTGCACGCTCGTGGAGGTGCGCCAGCTCGCCCGCGAGATCGGCATCCGGTGGTGGTGCGCGGCGCGGCGCATCGCCACGAGGAACGCTCGCACGCCCGCGATGAGCGCCAGCTCGGTCGTGAGGGTCGCGACCGCGGCGATCCCCGTGCGGTACGCGCCGGGAGCGTTGGCGGACACCAGCACCGCGCCCAGGGCCGCGATGAGCGCGAACCCGGCGGCGAGCCCGAACATCCGCTCGGCCGGCCGGCCGAGCGGCTGGCGGGTCAGGAAGAGGAGCCCGCCGGCGATGAGGGCGAACCCGACCGCGTCGGGCAACGTGTCGATCCCGCCCACGGCGATGTCGATGGCGACGACCGGCGAGCCGAGGGCGATCAGCAGCAGGGCCTGACGGATGAGGGTCGTCTCCAGCGGCCGGACGGTGCGGCTGGAGAACCCCTCTGGCACTGCGACACTCGCCACCCATGACCCCCGTTCGTGTGGGAGACGCACCGCTCCACGGCAGCGGCGAGGCGCCAACGGAGCGTGGCCACCAGCATCGCACGGTGGTCACGGGTCGGGTATGGGCCCTCGGGGTGGTTTCGGCGGTTGAACGTGGGCCACGCCCGGGTTGACCGGCTTCTGACGCACGTCCAGACACGTGCGCGGGCCGGCCTGCAGCGCGTCCTTGTGGACGCTGCGCCGGGGGCCGGTGCTAGTCGCCCGCGCCCTCGTCCCAGTCCGACCAGCGGGCGCCCTCGTCGAACTCCCGCTCGGGCTCAGGGGCGTCGATGGCATCGAGCAGCGCCTCGTCGTCGATCAGCTCGACGACGGCGAGCCGGCCCGAGCGCGCCTCCTCGAACGCGACCGGCGCGACCTTCCACCAGCGCCCGTCGTCGCCGACCTCCCACAGCACGCCGACCGGCTGTCCGTCGAGATCGCCCCGGGTGCACAGGCAGGTGGGCCGCGTCTCCCACAGCTGCTCGACGGTGTCACCGAAGTTGTCGCGGTCGCCACCGAAGCCCGGCAACTCACAGTCGCCGGACAGGACGTCGAAGAGCGCGTCGAGGTCGCGGGCGTTGAAGCCCTCGCTGAAGGCGTCGATGGCGTCATCGAGGCTCGAGCCGACGTGCGCCTCCGGCTCCTCGTCGACGTCGATCGGCTCACCGGCGGCCTCGATGTGGAAGCCGTCGGTCTCGGCGATGCCGTTGGGTTCGTAGCCGCCCATCGCGACCCCCTCCTCGGCGTCATCCAGTCGATCGAGCCGAGCCTGGGCACCTGCGACCGCGGGGTCGACCGGCTCTGATGTCCGCACTCTCATCCGGCGACCTTCTTCGGTTTCGGGGGTGCGTGCATCGTGCCGTCCAGCGGCCCCCGCCACAACCGGTTCTCCGAGTTCGTGGTTGACGGCCCCCCGGGCTTCGCGTACGGACCCCCGCCGTCGGACCGGGTCGGGGGTTGCCGGTTGCCCGTCTCGGCGGGTTGGATGCCGGTGCTGCCGTCGGGACGCGACGGTCGCGGACGACGAGGAGCGACGGGTGACCGACGCGCACAGCCACGTGCTGCCCGACGGGACGACCATCCGCATCCGGCCGATCGAGCCGTTCGACGACGAGCGGTTGCTCGCGATGTGGGGACGCACCAGTGACGAGTCCCGCCGGCAGCGGTTCCTGGGCCCCTTCGAGATCGACGAGACGACCGTCCGCCGGTTCACCGACCTCGACCCGGCGATCGAGCTCGCGCTGGTCGCCGTCGCCGGCCGCGGCGACGACGAGCGGATCCTCGGCGTCGCGCGGTTCGAGCGCGACGAGCCGGGCGCGGACTCGGCCGAGTTCGCCGCGCTGGTCGAGGATGCGCAGCAGGGCCGCGGCATCGGCACGGTCCTGATCCGCGAGCTGGCGGACGAGGCGCGCGAGGCCGGCATCACGCGCCTGCACGGCGCCCTGCTCGCCAGCAACGAGCGCATGATGAGCCTGCTCCGCGATGCCGGGCTCGACTACGACCAGGACGCCGACGACGCGGGCGGGGTCGTGCGGGCAGCCATGGACCTCGCACCGACGGCCGACTTCCTCGCCGCCATCTATGCGGACGAGAAGAGGGCCGCCGAGGCTGCCCTCCAGCGGTTCTTCGACCCGAAGGCGGTCGCGGTGGTCGGGGCGAGCCGCGACCCCCGCTCCATCGGCGGGCTCGTGTTCAGCAACCTCCTCGAGGGACGGTTCAACGGGCCGGTCTACCCGGTCAACGTGTCGTCGCCGGTCGTGCAGTCGGTGGCGGCCTACAAGAGCCTCAGCGACCTGCCGCAGGTACCCGACCTCGTCTACGTGTGCGTGCCGGCGAAGTACGTGAACGCGGTCGTCGACGAGGCCGGCGAGTTCGGTGTGCGGGCCGTGTGCGTCATCTCGGCAGGCTTCGGCGAGGCCGGTGACGACGGCAAGGCGCTGCAGCGCGACCTCATGGAGATCGCCGGCGGCCACGGGCTGCGGATCGTCGGGCCCAACTGCATGGGCCTGATGAACGCCGGCGAGGACGTGCGCATGAACGGCACGTTCTCGACGATCTTCCCGATGCCGGGTCGGCTCGCGTTCTCGTCGCAGTCGGGCGCGCTCGGCCTCGCGGTGCTCGAGCACGCAGCGAACCTCGGGCTCGGCATCTCCACGTTCGTGAGCATCGGCAACAAGGCCGACATCTCGGGCAACGACCTGCTGCTGTACTGGGAGGACGACCCGGCGACCGACGTCATCCTGCTCTACCTGGAGTCGTTCGGGAACCCGCGCAAGTTCTCGCGGATCGCGCGGCGGGTGTCGCGCAAGAAGCCGATCGTGGTCGTGAAGTCGGGGCGCACGGGCGCAGGTGCGCGCGCCGCGTCGTCGCACACGGGCGCGATGGCAGCCGGTGACGTCGCGGTCTCGGCGTTGTTCCGCCAGACCGGGGTCATCCGCACCGAGACGCTGGAGGAGCTGTTCGACGTGGCGGCGCTGCTGTCGTCGCAGCCGCCACCGCCGGGCCCCAACGTCGCGATCCTGACCAACGCGGGCGGACCCGGGATCCTCGCGGCCGACGCGTGCGAGTCCAACGGCCTGACCGCTCCTCAGCTGAGCGACGACACGAAGGCCAAGCTGCGCGAGTTCCTGCCGCCGGAGGCCGGGATCAACAACCCGGTCGACATGATCGCCAGCGCCTCGGCCGAGGGGTACGGCCGGGCGCTGCGGATCCTCGGCAACGCCGACGAGGTCGATGCCGTCTTCGTGATCTTCATCCCGGCCGGGACGACGTCGACGCAGGACGTGGCCGACGCGCTGGTCGCGGCGCGCAAGGACGTGCCCGCCGACAAGCCCGTGATCTCGATCTTCATGTCGGCGCGCGGCGTGCCCGACGAGCTGGCCGAGGCCAACATCCCGTCCTTCGCGTTCCCCGAGGACGCGGCGCGCGCCCTCGGCCGCGTCGCGCGCTACTCGGCGTGGCGGCAGCGACCGGTCGGCGAGGTCGTCCGACCTCAGGGCATGGACCCCGCCCAGGCGCGGTCCATCATCGAGGCCGCCCTGACCGCGGCCCCGACGACCGACGAGCACGGCAAGCGCCTGATCGGCAAGCCCCATGCCGCCGCGGCGACGCGGGCCGCGCCCCGCAAGGCCAAGCGCGAGGTCTGGCTGAGCACGGCCGAGGTCGAGGGTGTGCTCGGGGCCTACGGCGTCCCGCTGGCGAAGTCGCGGATCGTGCGGTCGGCGGAGGAGGGCGCGGAGGCGCAGGCCGAGTTCGACGTGCCGGTCGCGGTCAAGGTCGCGGCACCGATCCACAAGATCGACGTGGGCGGGGTCGCCCTCGACCTGCGGTCGCCGGACGGGGTGCGTCGCGCGATCGAGCAGATGCGCACGAACCTGATCGAGGCCGGGATGGAGGAGCACGCGGATGCGTTCCTCGTCCAGGAGATGGTCACGGACGGCGTCGAGATGGTCGTCGGCGTGAGCCACGACCCGAGCTTCGGGCCGATCGTCATGACGGGCATGGGCGGCTCGCTGGTCGAGCTGCTCAAGGACGTGTCCGTGCGCATCACGCCGCTGACCGACGTCGACGTGGACGAGATGATCGACGGGCTGCGCATGAAGCCGCTGCTGACCGGCTACCGGGGCTCGGCACCGGTGGACGTCGACGCGCTGAAGGAGCTGCTCTACCGGATCAGCGCGATGGTGGAGGACCTGCCCGAGATCAGCGAGCTCGACCTCAACCCGGTGTTCGTGCGACCGTCGGGCGCGGTCGCGGTCGACATGCGGATGAAGGTCGGGGACACGGCACTCGCGTAGCCCGGGCGACCAGCGCGAAACGGTTCGCCGCCCGGGTACGCCGCGACCGGCGGCAGGAGTACCTTGCCGAGGTCGGAGGTAGAGGTCGTGCGGATCGGCCTGGACGTCACCGCGGCGCAACGCAACCGCGTCACCGGGTGGGAGCGGTACGTCCGCGAACTGCTCACGGCCCTCGTGGGGGTCGCCGAGGAGGAGGACCTCACGGTCGTCGACCTCCGCAAGCCGCGCGTCGCCGACACGCCGCAGCAGATCCTGTTCGACCAGCTGCGCTGGTACCAGAAGGGACTCAAGCGGGCGGCGGCCCACCGCGAGATCGACGTGCTCCACGCCCCGGCCTTCCCGCCTCCCCGGGTCCCCGTCCCGACCGTGTGGACCGTCCACGACGACCAGGTCCTCGGCGGGCACCGCGACTACGAGCGCACGGGGCGCGAGGTCTGGGCACGGCTCGGGCGCCGGTCGCTGCGGAACGTGAACGCCATCGTCACGCCGACGCAGGCCGTCGCGGACGAGCTGTCGCAGTACGACGTCGACGCGACCCGTCTGCACGTCATCCGCAGCGGCGTCGTGGCGCTGCCCGAGGAGGGCGAGCGCCCCCGGGTGGTCGACATGGACTCCGGGCTGACCGTGGGCGTGCCCGAGCAGTTCCTGCTGTTCGTCGGGTCCCTCACGGACCGCAAGCGCCCCGACGTCGCCGCGGACGCGGCCCGCATCCTCGACCTCCCGCTCGTCCTCGCGGGCGGGCTTGACGCCGCCTACGACCTCGAGCGGATCCGGCGCATCGACGCAAAGGTGCTGTGGGCGCGTGACGTGCTCGACCTCGGCCTGGCGTGGCTCTACGACCACGCCGTCGCGCTGGTCGCGCCGTCGGAGTACGAGGGCTTCGACCTCCCCGTCGCCGAGGCACTGGCCCGCGGGTGCCCGGTCGCCTGCTCGGCCCTGCCCGTCCACCGCGAGGTCGCCGGCCGCGATGCGGCGTTCTTCCCGCTCGGCGACGGCGAGGGGGCCGCCGTCGCGGTCACCCAGGTCGCCGCCCGCCGGGGCGCCAAGGTCCCGATCCACACCTGGAGCGACACCGCGCGGGAGTACGCCAAGCTCTACCGCCAGCTGTAGTTGGCGACGTGGGCCCCGTGCGGCGTACCCTGCGACCCCGCTGCACGGTCGAGTCCGGCCCGGATGCACTCCCCCAGACGCTGGAGCACCCGTGGTACGGATCGTGGACCTGTTGGCCGCCGGGCCGACGTTCTCGTTCGAGTTCTTCCCGCCCCAGACGGACGCCGGTGAGCAGGCGCTGCGCAGGGCGCTGAACGAGCTCGAGCCGCTCGGGCCGTCGTTCGTGTCGATCACCTACGGCGCGGGCGGCTCCACGCGCGAGCGCACCAACAACCTCGTCGTCGACATCCTGCGCCACACGTCGATGACCCCGATGGCCCACCTCACGCTGTACGGCCACACCCGCGACGAGCTGGCCGCGATCCTGGGCCGCTACCGCGACGAGGGCGTCGACAACATCCTGGCCCTGCGTGGCGACCCGCCGGCGGACGACCCCGACGCCGACGTGGGCGACCTCGAGCACGCCACCGACCTCGTGGCGCTCGCACGTGAGGTCGACGGGTTCTCGGTCGGCGTCGCGGCCCACCCCGAGCTCCACCCGCTGTCGCCCGACCGGGAGACCGACCGGCGTTGGCTGGCACACAAGCTCGGCCTCGCGGACTTCGGCGTGACGCAGTTCTTCTTCCGCGCGCACGACTACGTCCGGATGATCGAGGAGCTCGACGCGCTCGGCTGCGACACCCCGGTGATCCCCGGGATCATGCCCGTCACCAACGTCCGCCAGATCGAGCGCTTCGCGGCCCTGAGCGGTGCGGACTTCCCGGCGGACCTCGCCGAGCGGCTGCACGCGGTCGAGGACGACGCGGACGAGGTGCGCCGGATCGGTGTCGAGGTCGCGACCGAGCTCTGCGCGGCCCTCCTCGAGGCCGGGGCGCCGGGCCTGCACTTCTACACGCTCAACCGCTCGACGGCGACGCGCGAGATCTACGCGAACCTCCG
>JBFHRB010000117.1:0-10168 GCA_041591915.1 Nitriliruptorales bacterium | reverse complement strand
GGGTCCGGTTCGCCGGGCCGATGCCGCGTTGACGCCGATGACGGCCAGCACGCCCACCGTCGCGACCCCGGCTCCGCGTGACAGCGTCCCGACGAGCCCGGCGGCACAGAGGACGGCGACGGGGATCCAGGCACGCGACCGACGGGTGTAGGCGACGGCCACCCCGAGCGGGGCGAGGAGGAAGCCCGCGAGGTAGTTGCTCGCGCCAAGCGGCATGACGATCGAGTTCTTGACGGTGTAGAAGCGATCGGGGGCGTCGTCGAGGAACGCGAGCCCCACGAGGCCCAGCACCCACAGCGCCAGGACGACACCGAAGGCGCCGAACCACAGGGGCCAGTCCCAGGTCTCGCCGTCGAGCCTGAATCGCTCGCGAGCCGTCATCAGCCAGCTCGGCGCCCGCCCGTCACCGCCGGGGTCCGTCCCGGCGGCCGGGACGACCTGCGTCAGCCCGACGAGCAGCAGCAGCGGCACGCCGAACCGGCTGCCACCCCCGAGGATGTCCCAGCGGTCCGGGAGCACGAACGACTGCAGCACCACGACACCGAGGAAGGCGACGTAGGCCCAGGCCACGCGGTCGACGTGGAAGCGACCGCGACGCCCCGCGACGGCAGCCCCCCACGCCGCGAACGAGAGCGCGAGCACGTCGATGTAGCTGATGGTGAACTCGCGGCCCAGGAGGTCGACCCGGGTCGCGACGCCCAGCAGCAGCGCGGCGAGGACAGCGGCGATCGGCACGGGCTCAGTATCGCCCGGACTTCAGCCCCTCGAGGTCAGCCCGGTCGGCGTCGTCGAACGTGTCCGGCGGCGGGCCGCTGAAGATCTGGCCGATGAGCGTCGACTCGATCGCCCAGTACATGACCGAGCCCTGGCTGTTGGAGTGCCCGGGGTGCTCGGGGTCCTCGTGCGCGATCTCCGAGGTGTAGGTCAGGTTGACGAGCCCGAGGACGTGGCCGAGCTCGTGCACGAGCACGGCGCGCTCGATCGCCCGGTCGCTGCCGAGCAGCGTGCCCAGGCCCTGCCACCGCTCGCCGAAGAGCGCGACCTCGCTCGCGTTGTAGGCGACGCCGATGGCGTTCGTCTGCTCGCCGTTGGCGTAGAAGCCCCCGCGGACGTAGAGGACGTACAGCACGACCGTGTCGCTCGAGCTGTAGGCGCTGCGGTTGGCCTTGGCGGCCTCGCGGAGGTAACCGCTCGTCCACTCGGTGCGGTCCGACGCGAAGGTGTTGCCGCCCGCGAAGGAGATGCCGCCCGGCTTGTCGGCGACCGACCGGAGCGTCGCCGCGAGATGGTCGAGCGCGGACTGGCTCGGTGCCGGTGCGCCCTGCTGGACGTCGACCTCGACCACGAGCCTGGGGACGGCCGCCCGAAGGATCGCCCGCCCGTTCCCGCCGACGCGCCCGAAGTCGTCGACCGCCGGAGCCGGCGGCCCTGCGGGCTCCTCGGTGGGCGCGGGCTCCGTCGGCTCCGCCGCTCCCCCGTCCGACCCATCGGGCCCGGCCGGGTCCTCGCCGCCGCCCGTGGTGTCGGCGCCATCGCCACCTCCCGGACTCGACGCCTCGCCCCCGGCCCCGTCGGTCTCACCCGCCTGGCCGTCGTCGGGCTCGCGGATCTCGTCGGCCGCGTCGCGGATGTCATCCGCGACGCTCCCGGCCCCGCTGCAGGCGGTGAGCAGGAGCAGGAGTGCAGCACTGAGCCTGATGGCCCTGGCTCGGCGGTTCATCGAGACCTCCGGGTCAGTCAGCAGGTAGACGTCTCGGCGTGGCTGGTGGTTCCGGCCCGCGCGCTCAGGAGCGGACGACGAGCTCCGCACGCTGGAGCGCACGGAGGTCCTCGTAGCCGGTGACGGCCATCGCTCGCTTGAGGGCGCCGATGAGGTTGGCGGTGCCGTCCTCGCGGTCGGCCGGGCCGGAGACGATCGTCTCGAGCGACCCGCGTTGCCCCACACGGATGAGGCCGCCTCGCGGCAGCTCGTGGTGCGCGGACGCCAGGCCCCAGTAGTTGCCGCCACCGGGCGCCTCGGACGCGCGAGCCAGCGGGACGCCCAGCATCACGGCGTCCGCGCCGCACGCGATCGCCCGTGCGATGTCGCCGCCCGTCTCGATGCCGGCCGCGGCGATGACCTGGACGTAGCGTCCCGACTCGCCCAGGTAGCGGTTGCGGGCGGAGGCGACCTCGGCGACCGCGGTGGCCTGCGGCATGGAGACACCGAGGGTCGGGCGGGTCGTCGACGCGGCGCTGGTCCCCACGCCGACCAGCACGCCCACGGCCCCGGTCCGCATGAGGTGCAGCGCCGACTTGGCGCTCGCCACACCCCCGACGACGACCGGGATGTCGTAGCGGGCGGTGAACGAGCGCAGGTCCAGCGGCTCGTCCTGCTCGGTGCCGACGTGCTGGGCCGTCGTGACGACGCCGTTGACCACCAACAGGTCGAGGCCCGCCTCGAGGGCGACGCCGTGGTAGCGCTCGACCTTCTGCGGCGAGAGCGCCGCCGCGGCGTAGCCGCCGGCCTTGAGCTCCTCGACGCGCTTGCCGATGAGGTCCGGCCTGACCGGCTCGTGGTAGAGCCGCTGCAGGGTCTGCGTGGCCTCGGGGCCCGGGGCGAGCGACGCGATCTCGGCGAACACCTCGGCCGGGTCGTCGTAGCGGGTCCAGAGCCCCTCGAGGTTGAGGACACCCAGGCCACCGAGCTCGGCCATGACGACGGCCGTGCGTGGCGACGTCACCGCGTCCAGCGGTGCGGACAGCAGCGGGAGCTCGAGGCGGTAGGCGTCGAGCTGCCAGGCGATGTCGACGAGCTCACGGGCTCGCGTCCGACGGCGTGGGACGATGTCGACGTCCGCGATCTCGTAGCCACGGCGGGCGCGCTTGTCACCGCCGATGGACACCTCGGACATGACGGAACCCCTCGGACTTCGGGTGGGGATGGACGGGGGTACCGTACTCGTCCACAGGTGACGGTTCGCACGCCGTGCGCTCCGTCGCCGTACAGCCAAGACTGCGGTGTCCAGGCCGGACGCCGAGAGGTGAAGCCCCGATGACCGACGACTCGTTCGACGGGTTCGACGACTTCGAAGAGTACGAGGACTTCGAGCCGGTCCCGCTCGACGACCACGAATCGGCGCTCGTGCGGCAGGACCTCATCGACCTCATGCGGTTCGAGGGCACGTTCTCCGACGAGGGCTACCGCGGCGTGTCGGTCTACTGCCCCGACTGCGCCGAGGAGCACTACTACCCCTGGGACATGCTCCGCATGAACCTCGAGACGCTGCTCGAGACCGGCGAGACACCGGTCCACGAGCAGGCGTACGCGCCGGACCCGGAGGAGTACATCCCCTGGGACTACGCGCGGGGGTACGTGGACGCACTCCGCGATGTCGGCGCGGACGAGCGCCTCCGCTCGGACGCGTGCCCGCGCTGCAACCTGCTGCTCGAGGCGGACCTCGCCCTCGCGAACTTCTGCCCGCGATGCGGGACCGTCCTCGCCTCCGAGCGGCTGCGCCAGGCGCTCGAATCGGTGGGGCTCGACGCGGAGGCCGCCTCGACGGTGCTGCGACGTGCCGGCTTCCCCGACCCGGCGCTGGCCGACGGACCCGAGGTGCTCGAAGCCGACCTCGACGGCGGGAACTGAGCCCCTCCGGCGGACGCCGACGGGCCCAGCCCGACCGGGCTCACACCCGACGCAGGAGGACCACGGCCACGGTCCGCGCGATGATCTCGAGGTCGAGGACCGGCGACCAGTTCACGAGGTACTGCAGGTCGTAGCCCAGCTTGTACTCGGGGTCCGTGTGATAGCGGCCGTGGATCTGCGCGAGCCCCGTCAGGCCCGGAGGCAGCTCATGGCGCCGCTCGTAGCCCGGGATGATCTGCTCGAACTGCTCGGTGAGCTCGGGGCGCTCCGGGCGCGGGCCGACGAGCGCCATGTCGCCGCGCAGGATGTTGTAGATCTGGGGCAGCTCGTCCAGCCGCGTGGCTCGCAGCCACGTGCACGCCGGGATGATGCGCGGGTCGTCGCGCGTGGCGAGTCTCGGGCTGCCGTCCTCCTCGGCGTTGGCGTACATCGTCCGGAACTTCACCATCCGGAACCGGGCGCCGGCCCGCCCAACGCGCTCCTGCCAGAACAGGATCGGTGACCCCGCGACCAGCCGGACGTAGATGGCCGTGAGCAGCAGCAGCGGCAGCAGGATCGGGGACGCGGCCGTGAGGAACACGAGGTCGGTGAAGCGCTTGAAGCGGATCCGGCTCGCCGGGATGGTGTGGCTGCGCAGGAGCACGAACGGCAGGCCACCGACCTGGCGGACGCGCTCGAGGCCGAACATCGTCTCCTTGGCCGTGACCCGCTGCAGGACGTTGACGCCACGGTCCTCGAGCGTCGTGAGCACGGTCGGGTAGAGCGTGTCGAGCCACCGACTCGACAGCAGGACGACGTCGGTCACGCCGAGCTCCTGCACGCGGTCGACCAGGCCACGGACGTCGCTGAACTCGGCGACGACGTTGATCCGCTCCTGCTCCTCGTCGAGGTGCTTGCGCGCCGTGTTCACCTCGTCGGGCGCCCCGACGAGGATCGCCCGCGGCGGGCCCTCGCGGTTCACGCGCATCCAGTTCGCGGCGCGCCGGAGCCCAGCGACCATGATGGAGCCCAGGAAGAAGATCGCCGTGAGGTTGATGAGCGGCATCGGGAGCGCCCTGGCCGTGCCGGCCTCGCCGATGCGCTCCGAGAGCGACGTCGCCACGAACTCGAGGCCGGCGAACAGGCCCGTTGCGATGAGGGCGAGGCGGACGACGCGCGGCAGCGCCGGCGGGAACCCGAGGCGTGGCTCGCGCTCGTACAGCCCCCCGAAGTAGAACGTCACGAGGTACAGCGACGTGAGGAGCGCGAAGCTCAGCAGGTACAGCGGCACCGGGTAGGTGGGCCAGTCGAACCAGCCGTCGGTGCCACGGTTCAGCAGCCCGTAGCGAACGACGGCGACGAGCACCATCAGCGCGTAGAGCGCCAGGCCGTCCCCGAGCATGACGAGCCGGAACCCGCGCTGGTTCAGGCGGGTCAGCAGCGGGAGGTTGGGGCCGGTGGACGCCGGGCGCCGCGGACGCTGGCGGCTGGGCTCCGAAGCGTCGGGATCGCTCGAGGTCCGGCCCTGCCCGCCCGGTCGACCCCTGCGGGCCGGACGATCGGGATCGGTCATGAGCGTGCTCGCTCAGGGTCGCGGACGGGGGTCAGCCGGCAGCACGTCGCGGCGCTCCGGGTGGTCCCCCACGCAGGAAGCCTACCGCCCACACCACGTGCATCACCGCGAGGGCGGCGGCGACGAGCGGGGCGCGGACGGGGTCCGCGAGTGCCCCGGCGACCAGGAGGGCCGCGAGGTAGGCGGCTGCCGGCACGACGAGCAGCAGCGGGTGGCCGGTGATGAGCGCGGCGATGGCCGCGACCACGAGACCGACGACGAAGAGCGGGGGCAGGAGCTGGCGGAGTCGGAGCGACCCGGGGTGCAGTCGCGCGACGACCCTCTTCCAGCGGCCGTACTCGTGGTACTGCCTCGCGAGCGCCCTCAGGGTGGGGCGGGGTCGGTACGTCACGGCGAGGTCTGGGTGGAAGTACACCGTGCCGCCGAGCTCGCGCAGGCGGTGGTTCAGCTCGTAGTCCTGGTTGCGGATCAGCGCCTCGTCGAACCCCCCGGCGACCACGAGCGCATCGCGGCGGAAGACCCCGAGGTACACGGTGTCGACGGGGCCCGGCTGGCCGCCCACGCGGTACCGCGCTCCACCGGCCCCGACGGGCGAACGCATCGCGGCCGCGATCGCGGCCTGCATCCCGTCGTCGGCCTCGGGCACCTGCATGCCACCGACGTTGGCGGCGCCCGTCTCGCGGAGGAGTTCGACCGCCCGCGCGGCGTAGCCGGCGGGCAGCTCGGCGTGCGCGTCGAGGCGGACGACGACCTGGCCCCGTGACGCCGAGACCGCGCGGTTCAGGGCCGCCGGTGTCGTGCCCGTCGGGTTGTCGACGACCGTGACGTTGGCGTGCTCGGCCGCGAGCGCGTCCGCGACGTCACGGGTGTTGTCGTGCGACGGGCCCACCGCGATGGTCACGGTGAGGGGGCCGGTGGTGTCCTGGGAGAGCGCGGATGCGACCGCAGCGCGGAGGGTCGCCGCGCTGTTGCGGGCGGGGACGATGACCGCGACGGCCGGCTCTGGCGGGAGGGGCGCGAGGATGAGCTGGCTCACCGAGCCCACTCCTCGAGCTGGCGGACGAACCGCTTGCCCTCGACCCGCCAGTCGTAGTGCTCGAGCGCGGCCGCGTGGCCGTTGGCGGCGAGGCGGTGTCGGAGCTCGGGGTCGTCGACGAGCCGGCGGACGGCGTCGGCGGCGGCCTCCGCGTCTCCGAATGGGACGACGATCCCGCAGTCGTGGCGTTCGACGAGGTCCACGGCGAGCGGGAGCGGCGTCGTGACGACCGGCACGCCTCGCGCCATGTACTCGATGACCTTCGTGGGGAGGCTGACGCGGTAGTTGGGCTGGTCGTGGAGCAGGTTCAACCCGGCAGCCGAACCCTCCAGCATCGCCAGCGCCTGCTCGTTCGGCACGTACGCGCCGCCCGTCCAGTCGATGCCCCCGCGGTCGGCCGCCTCCCGGACGGCCTCGTCGGCGTTGGCATCGGCCCAACCGACGAGTTGCACGCGGGCCACGTCGCCCAGTGCATCCCCCGTCCCGATGAGCTCCGCGAGTCCGCGGCTCCACGCGAGCCGGCCCACGTAGGTCGCGACGCGTGCATCGGACGGCGGCACCTCGTCGGGCACGATCGGGTAGTTGTGCACGACCGGGTGCTGCCGCTCGAACCGCTCCTGGTACCGGTCCTCCGCGAGCAGCAGGTGGAGCTCGCGCTCCGCCCAGCGCTCGGCCCGGCGGACCATCGCCTGCAGAACGCTCCGGCCCGCTGCCGGGACCCAGTCGCGATCGACGAGGGCGGCGCTCGTGTCCTCGTGGACGTCCCAGACGATCGGCACGTCGGGGCGGCGCCCGCGCAGGGAGAGCAGGAGGTCGGGGTCGTGGAGCAGGACGATGTCGTGGCGACTGCCGTCGCGGGCGAGGAGGTCCCGGGCGGCGCGGACGGCGCCGGCACGAGAGCGGCCGCTCGCTCGCGGCAGGTCGCGCGTCTCGATCTCGCTCGGCGGCGCCACGGAGCGGGCCGTCCACGGGGCGGCGTAGGTCACGTGGTGTCCGGCCTCACGCAGCGCACGGATCTGCCGCGCGAAGATCCGCGCGTCCTTCGGCGTGTGGACGATCGTGACGACGAGGACGCGCATCAGTCGCGGTACCGCTCGAGGTGGCCGAGCAACTGCTCGGCACGGTGGTCGAACGTGTGGGCGGACGAGACGATCTCGCGCCCCAGGCTCGACCGCCGCGCGCGCTCGTCGGCATCGGACAGCAGTCGCTCGACGGAACGTCGCAGGTCATCGGGCGACGAGTAGGTCTCGACGGCCCCGTCGAAGAGCTCGGCCAGGCCGGGCACGTCGTCGCTGACCACGACGGCCCCGCAGGCCAGGGCGTCGAACAGTCGGTTGGACACGATCCCGGCCCGGCGCATGTCGTCCCAGTGGTCGTTGAGCAGGACGCCAACGGACGAGTACACGGACGGGAGCTCGTCGTTGGGCACGTGCTTCGCGCGGACGTGCCTCGGGTCGATGAACTTCTCCCAGTTGGCGCCGTAGATGGCGACGTCGAGGTCGGCTTGCAGCGCGTGCTCGATGACGGGGCGGAACGTGAACTTGGAGTTGCCAACGAAGGCCACGTCGTGGGTGTACCGGGGGTCGCGAGGCCGGGGCCGGAAGCGCCGCGCGTCCGTCGCCTGCAGCAGCACCTCCACCGGGGTCTCCGTCTGGTCGCGCAGACGGTGCGCCAGCCCCTCGGACGCTGCCAGCACGAGATCGGCGCCGTCGAGCTCGCCCGGCGTGACCTCGTCGGGGTGGCTGATCACCCACAGGACGTGGAACTGGCCCTCGGCCCGCTCGGCGACCCCGCGGCCCTTGAGGTGGATGCAGACGTCCTGGCCGAAGCGGGCGCGAGCCCCCCAACCGTCGGCGGTGAAGATGCGCGTTCGGACGCCCCGACGGGCGAGCGCGCGTGCGAGCGCCTCCGCGAGGTGGCTGTCGCCCCACGAGTCGTAGGAACGGCGGTCGGGGGTGCCGATGAGGAGGGCGACCCGGGCGCGTTCGGCTTCCGCAACGAGGATGTCGCGGAGCTGTCGTGCACGCGCCTCGTAGGTGTGCTCCGCCAGCACGCGATCACGCAGTCGCTCCAGGCGGGAGGGCGTCTGCGGGTCGGAACGGAGGCCGGAGAGCAGCTCCGGGAGCTCCGAAGCCGACGAGTACGCGGGCAGCTCCGCGTCGAACAGTTCCTCCGCGCCGGCGACCTGGTCGGTCACGACGAGCGCGCCCGCCGCCAGCCCGTCGAAGACCCGCGAGTTCAGGGCACCGCTGTCCGCCGTGTGCTCGGCTCCGACGTCGAGCACCACCTCGGACCGCGCGTAGAGGTCGGCGAGCGCCTCGTACGGCAGCGGGCCGCGGGCGACGGCCGAGGCCTCCGGCACTCCTTCCCATCCCTTGCCGTACAGCTCCAGCTCGGGGACGGCCGCGATCACGGCGTCGAGGCCGCGGTCGCGCCCCCAGTGGTTCGCCGTGAGGACGACGCCTGCCCTGTCTCCGCCCGGCTCGCGCGCGAACCGCTCCGGCGACGTCGCCAGCCGGAGCACCTCCGGACGGACGCCGACCTCCGCCTCGACCTCGTCGGCCATGCGCTCGCTCGAGGTGAGCACGACGTCGTAGGCCTCGAACCAGGGGTGGGCCATCCATCGCTGCGGCCAGTTGCGTATCCAGGCGATCGTCGTCACGCCTTCGGGCGCGCGGCGAACATCGAACAGGTCGAGCAGCACGAGCACGGCGTCCACGTCGTCTAGCTGGTCGTACCAGGCGTCGCGGTACCGCTCGACGTACCTGACGGTCCAGCCGATCCGCTCGCAGGCAGCCCCGAGCTCGTGCGCCGTGTACCAGTCGCCGTAACCAGCGTCCGGGTCGTCGCGCGTCACGGTGACGGCCAGGCGAAGGGGCTGTGAGGGGTCTCCGCCGTTGATCGTGGCCAGCCGCAGCGACCGGCTGAGGCTGGGGCCGAACCGCTCCGCGAAGCGGCGCCAGTTGCGGGTCTGGCGCTCGTTCAGCTCCGTCGATGTGGCGACGCGGTGCCGCGTCGCCCCTTCGTGGTGCCACAGGACGGCGGCGGGCGCGACGCGGAGGCGGTGGCCCGCCTCGCGCAGTCGTACGCAGAGGTCGACGTCCTCCGCCCCGTACTCGTAGCGGTCGTCGAAGCCGCCGACGCGATCGAAGGCGGCTCGATCGACGAGGAGGCATGCCGCGGTCGCGGCGTGCACGTCCCCGGCAGGCAGCGACGGATCGGGGGTCGGCGCGCTCACGTTGCGCGCGACCGGGACGTCGTCGTCGACGTGGAGCTCGATGCCGATGTGCTGCACCGACACGTCCGCGGTGCGCCCCTCGAACAACCCACGTCGCGGGTAGACGAGCTGGGCGCCGACGGCGGCGACGTCGCCATCGAGCTCGCCGAGGAGGTGGTCCAGCCACCCCGGGGCGATGGGTTCCACGTCGTCGTTGAGGAAGCACAGGACCGGCGCGTCGGTGGCCGCGGCACCGGCGTTGTTGGCCGCGCTGAAGGAGAGGTTCGTCTCGTTGCGCACGACGCGGACGTCGTCCTGCGATGCGAGGAAGCTGGTCGTGCCCTCTCCGGAGGCGTTGTCGACGACGACGATCTCCGTCCGAGAGGGCTCCGTCGTCCCCCGGATGGCCGGGAGCAGCCGCGCGAGGTTGTCCCTCCCGTCGCGGGTCAGGATGACGAGTGCCACCCGCCGTGGGTCGGGCGGCGGTGGGGGGATGCGCTCGAGTGCGTCCATGAGCGCGCGCTCGCGCTGGGCCGCCCCCAGGTTGTCGGGCAGCACCTTGAGTGCCGAGCCGGTCCGGCGGGCCGTGCGGACGACCGGAGCGGCCCGATGCCTGGCCACGCGAAGACCGGGGAGCACCAGCCGCGCGAGCCGGTACAGGACCCGGACGACGGGGTGCTGACGGAGCCGCTCCATCGCGACACGGCGTTCCTCGGCGACCTCGCGCCAGCGGTC
>JBFHRB010000116.1:0-10172 GCA_041591915.1 Nitriliruptorales bacterium | reverse complement strand
CGTTCGCTCTCGGGAGGTCGCATGCCAGCCGTCACACCATGGGACGAGGTCGCCGAGGGCGTCTGGGTCCGCCGGTTCGACCCGTTCAACGTCAACGTCACCGTCCTCGACGTCGGTGGCGGGCTCGTCGTCGTCGACACGCGGACGTCACTCGTCGAGGGCGAGGAGATCCGCGCGAGCCTGCGTGAGATCAGCCGCCGCAAGGTGGTCGGCGTCGTCAACACCCACCACCACGTCGACCACGTCCTCGGCAACGGCGCCTGGCCGAAGGTGCCGCGCTACGGGCACGAGCGTTGCACCGAGAGGTGGGAGGACATCGAGGGCCTCAAGATGGAGGCCGCCGGCTGGTTCCCGCTCGCGCAACGGCAGGACGTGTGGGATGCCCCGGTGCTCCCGCCCGACCACACCTTCACGTCCTCGATGCCCCTGGGCATCGGTGACCGTGAGGTCGTGCTCCACCACCCGGGGAGGGGCCACACCGACAACGACATCGTGGTCCACCTCCCGGACGTGGACGTGTTGCTCGCGGGCGACCTGGTCGAGGAGGGCGCGCCCCCGGACTTCGACGACTCGTACCCCGCGGAGTGGCCGGCCACGCTGACGCGCGTCATGTCGCTCGCCAGCGGGGTCGTGGTGCCCGGGCACGGCGAGGTCGTCGACACGGACTTCGTGGCGGCCCAGCGCGACGAGCTCGCGGACCTGGCGGCGTGGCTCGACACGCCGGAGGACGAGCGGGGCGAGGCGCCGTACGCGGAGGACGTGGTCGCGGTCGCCGCGCGGCGGTGGGACGCGACCCACCCGCCCGTCAGCGCACCTCGAGACCGCGCACGCGGTTGAGCGCCGCGGCGAGGTCGAGCGCCCGCACCTCGGCCAGCACCCCGCGTCCGTCACGATCGAGGACGTCCAGCCCGTCTGCGGCGACCTCGCCGAGGAGCTGCTCGACGGCGGCTCGCAGCGCCGTCCCTCCTCGGGCGAGCCGTTCGGCGAGCGCCTCGAGCGCGAGCGCGAGCGTGTGTGCCTGCGCCCTCTCGTGGAGCGTGTCGGCCACGTCGCGGAGGTCGACCTCGACCCCGCCGAGCAGCAGCCGGTCGGTCGCGAGCGGCCGCACGCTCCGCTTGCCGTGCTCGTTGCGGGTGCGTATGGACGCCCCGACGGGGTGGCGGTCGCGTGGCGCCCCTGATGCGTCGACCGCCTCCGGTCGGCGCTCGGTCGGCAGTGCCCGGGCCACGCCGCGCGCGGCCTCCGTCACGTCGCTCGGGACGTAGCGCGTCAGCTGGATCACGTGATCGGCGACATCGAGGTAGTCGCCCGAGCCGCCCATCACGAGGACCGTGGAGACGCCGAGGTCGTCGTGGAGTGCGCGGACCCGGTCGAGCAGGACCGTGATGGGCTCGTCCTCCCGCTCGACGAGCCGCTGCATCCGGGCGTCGCGCACGAGCAGGTTCGTGGCCGAGCTGTCCTCGTCGATCAGCAGGAGGTCGCAGCCGCCCTCGATGGCCTCGCTGATCGCCGCCGCCTGCGACGTCGAGCCGCTCGCGTTGGCCGTCGTGAACCTCGTCGTGTCGCGTCCGTCGGGGAGGCCCTTGATGAAGGCCGCGATGTCGACGCCTGCGACCGGCCGGCCCGGAGCGGCTCGGACGACCATCGCGCCGGGCCGGCTGACGGCCCGCTCGCGCCCATCGCCCGGGACGTGGTCGTGCACGCCGGTCGCGAGTGCCGTGAGCAGCGTCGACTTGCCGTGGTAGCCGCCCCCGACGATCACCGTGACCCCTGCGGGGATGCCCATCCCGGGGATGGGCCCCGCGTGAGGCGCCTCGAGGGTGACCTGCAGCGAGGCCGGACTGGTCACGGGCACGGCGCCCGTGGCGAGCGGGCGGTCGTCGATGCCGCTGCGGCGGGGGAGCACGGCGCCGTCCGCGACGAACGCGACGAGCCCGTGCTCGACGAGCTGCCCGCGCAGCGCCTGCGCGTCCTCGACGACCTCGAGGTGGTGGTCCAGGTCGGCGCGGCCGTCGTCATCGAGGGGCAGGCTCGCGGCGATGGCCGGCAACTCGCCCAGCAGCACGGTCTCGGCGAGGTCGGCCTGCACGCGTCGTCCGCGTCCGGGCAGCCCGACGAAGGCACGGACCTCGACGACGTCGCCGTCGAGCACGACGGCGTTTCGGTCGAGCACGGCCTGCCCGGGCTCGCCGACGGTGATGAGCCCCGACCACCCGGTGCCGCGCACGCCACCGCTGAGTCGCTGCGCGGCGGCGTGGAACCGGCGGCACAGGAAGTCACGTGTGGCGCGTGACCGCGTCGCGTCCGCGACGTCCGCCGTCGCCAGCCCGAGGTCGTCCATGCGCCGGCGCACGCGGAAGACCCCGGTGCCGGGTGGCGCGAACGGATCCTTGGGCACGATCGCGATCTCGAGCTCGAAGGTGTCGAACGCGTACGTGCCGCGCAGGTCCTGGTACGCGCCGTAGTCACGACCGTCGATCGCGCGGACCGCTGCGCGGAGGTCCGAGCTCGTCGGCACGTCGCTGCTCCTGCCTTCCCTGCACGCCCACCGTAGGGTGGAGGCGGAGGACCGGCATGCACGACCGCATCGGAGCCGTGGCGAGCACGACGCTCGCGGGGCGTCCGCTTCGGCTGCCCGACGACCTCGAGGGACCGACGCTCCTGCTGTTCGCGTACCTGCAGCGGCAGCAGCCGCAGGTCGATCGCTGGCTGGCGATCGCCGGGGAGTTCTCCCGACTCCGTGTCCTCGAGCTGCCGGTCATCGGTCGCCGCTGGCTGCCCCTGAAGCCCATGGCCGATGCCGGGATGTCGAGCAACATGGACCAGCGCACCCGCGAGCAGACCATGTGCGTCTACACCGACCCTCGTCGCTTCCGCCGCCGGGTGCTCGGTGTCGGGGGCGGCGATCGTCGGGTCTCGGCGGTCCTCGTCGACGGCGATGGGCGCGTGCTCTTCCATGCCGCCGGGGCACCTCACCCGGCGACCGCGACGGCGCTGCGCGAGGCGATCGGCCTCGCGCTCGGGCCTGGGTCAGCCGCGGAGGGCGACGGCTGACCGGACGTCGATCAGCCGCGCGAGCCGCCGCATGGCGAGCGCCGCGAGCGGGCGGTAAGCGGTGAGGACCATCCGGCCCGCCAGCGACGATCGGCCTGCCGTTCGCAGGACGGAGACGACCTCGCGCTCGGTGCCGACGTCGCGGACGTGGTGTTCGCCGACCAGCCGGAGGCCGGGGAGCGGCTCGAGTTCGAAGTCCCATCGCCAGGGCGCCTCGACGCGGGTGATGCGCGCCTCCACGCCCAGCCCGGGCACGATCGAGTCGATGGTCAGCTCGTCGCCCTCGATGACCGTGCCGGCCCCGGTCGTGTCGCGGATGTGCGGAGCCCACGCCGACCACGTCCGCGCATCGGCGAACACGGACCACGCGACGCCCGTCGGGGCCGTGGTCCGTGCGGAGACGGTGATCTGTGCCATGTCCGTGGTTCGGCGCGCCCGCGTCCTCGGACGGGGGGGTCGCCGTCATGCGGTGGGCATGGTCGGTGCGGCTGGTGTCGGGCTCGCCGTGAGGTTGCGCACGTCCGGCACGGCCAGCGCGATCAGGTGCGCCGCGACGATGATCGCCCCGGCCGCCACCAGGACCGGGCTCTCGCCGACCCTCTCGGCCAGGGGCCCGGCGAGGGCCGCCCCGAGCGGCATGGCGGCCAGCGAGCCCAGCAGGTCGTAGGACGCGACGCGGGCGAGCGCCTGTCGGGGGACGTGGCGCTGCACGCTCGTCTCCCACGTGACCACGAGCTGGGTCATGCCGATGCCACCGAGGAACGCGGCGACCAGGACAGCGGCCGTGGTCGGCGTGAACACCAGGGCCAGGGGGACCAGCGCGAAGACCGGGCCCGCAGTCAGCCCGTAGCGCAGTGGGAAGCGTGGCTCGAGCCGCGCAACGACGAGGCTGCCGACGACTTGCCCGACCCCGCCCATCGCGAGCACGAACCCCCACGCTGCGCGCCCGACCGTGGCGTCCGCGCGCGCGATGCCGACGACGTTGACCCCGCCGGACCAGGCAGCGTTGGTGAAGAAGGCCATCGAGACGACGACCCAGAGCCACCGCCGCCGGGTGAACTCGGCCCAGCCCTCGCGCAGGTCCCGGATCGCGCTGCGGGTCGGGGCGCCGGCCTGATCCTCGTGTGCGGTAGTGGCCGGTCGCGAGATCCGGGTGTACGCCGCCCCGGCCGCGAGGTAGCTGGCCGCGTTGATGGCGAGTCCGATGGCCGGCGACAGCACCGCCACGATGACGCCGCCGGTCGACGCTCCCAGCACGCGGGCGCCGTTGTGTGCCATCCCGAGCGTCGCGTTCGCCTGCTGGAGCGACTCGTCGTCGACCGTGTCGGGGACGAGCGCTGCGACGGCCGGGAAGTCGAACGCCGCCGCGGCGCCCGTGAAGAACGCGAGTGCCACGTAGGCGCCTGCGACGTCGAAGTCGGTGGCGACCAGGAACGCCAGTCCGGTCTGCGCGATCGCGGCGACGACGTTCGAGGCGATGAGGACCAGCGATCGCGGGAAACGGTCGGCGACGACGCCGCCCAGCAGCACGAGCAGGACGTTGCCGGCGGTCTGTGCCCCCACGACGAGACCGAGGATCGTCAACGACCCGAACACGTCGAGCATCGCGAAGCCGAGCGCGATGGGCGCGATGAACGTGCCGAAGGCGTCGACGGTCCGACCGGCCAGGAGCCAGCGGAAGTCGCGGGAGTGCAGCGGGGAGACGGTCGCCATGACCTGCCGAGGCTAGGCGCCCCTGAGCTCGCCGATGCGGACAGTCAGCGGACCGCCCACCAACGCGCTCGGACGCGCTGTCCCGTCCTGGCTCGCCGTCAGTAGCGCGACGGGCGTGGGGCGATCGCCGCAGCGATGGCCGCCTCGAGGTGCTCCGGGTCGTCCGTGCCGACGCTGAACGTCCGGCCGTCGTCGAGGTGGAGTCGGACCGCCTCGAACCCGCCGACGTTCCAGAGCCAGCCGCCCGGGATGCGCCGGATCCCCCAGCCGTACCACCACTTGGCTCGGAACCGCTCGACCCGGGTGATGGCGTGGAGCGGGATGACGCGGCGCGGCCAGCCGCTGCCGAACGCCACGGTCACGCGCTTGCGGTCGACGGTGACCGTCAGTCGTCCGAACGTCAGCCCGAGCACCAGGTAGAGCAACGCGACGACCAGGAGCACGATCCGCAGCCCCAGGTCTTCGCCCGCCAGAGCGGCCCCGACGAGGGCGCCCACGGTCGCGGTCACCAGCAGGCCCATCGCGAACCGGCCGACCTGGCGGTGCTCGTAGCGTTGCGTGCTCGTCATGTTCCCAGCGTACGAGGCCCCGGCCCGCCCCCGACCGGCCGAGGGATCCGGTTCGGGCGGGACCATCGGTCGACCGCTGCAGCACCTACGTTGTCGAGGCGGGCCCGATCCGAGCCGACCCGGGAGGTGGTGCCGCGTGACGCGCCGCATCCCGACGCTGGAGACGGAGCGGCTGATCGTCCGCGAGCTGTCGATGGACGACCTGGTCGATGTGAACGCCGTCCTCGACCGGGTCCACGGATCCGACACCTCGCCCGAGGGGCGCCGTCCATGGCTGCAGTGGACCGTGCTCGGCTACGACATGTTCGCGGGCCTCGAGCAACCGCACTACGGCGAGCGCGCCGTGGCCATGAGGCAGACGGGCGACATCATCGGCGTGGTCGGCGTCGTGCCGTACCTCGACACGTTCGACCGCGTCCCGGCGATGGCGCCACGGGCGCCGGGCCGAGCGACGGCGGAGGTGGGCCTGTACTGGGCGATCGACCCACAGCATCGTGGGCGGGGGTTCGCCACCGAGGCCGCGCGTGCCCTGATGGAGTACCTGTTCACGCACGAGCAGCTCGGGCGTGTCCTCGCCACGACGGGCTACGACAACACGCCCTCGCAGCGGGTCATGGAGAAGCTCGGGATGACCATCCACCGCGTCGACCCGCCCCAGCCACCGGACCAGTTCGTCGTCGGCGTCCGCGAGAACGATCTGCAGGGGTAGCGATCCGTCACGACGGTCGATCCACGGCGCCGTGGCTCGGTCCCGACGGCCACCTCGTAGGCTCGGTCCGCCGCCTCCCTTGGAGCATCCCCGTTGCCGAACCGCCTCGCCGACGAGTCCTCGCCCTACCTGCGGCAACACGCTGACAACCCGGTCGACTGGGTGCCGTGGTCAGAGCAGGCGTTCGAGGAGGCGCGGGAACGCGACGTGCCGGTCTTCATCTCGGTGGGCTACTCGTCGTGCCACTGGTGCCACGTCATGGCGCACGAGTCGTTCGAGGACGAGGCGACGGCCGCCTACCTCAACGAGCGCTTCGTCAGCATCAAGGTCGACCGCGAGGAGCGCCCCGACGTCGACGCCGTCTACATGGACGCCGTGCAGGCGATGACCGGCCACGGTGGCTGGCCCATGACGGTCTTCGCCGATCACGACGGCCGCCCGTTCTTCGGCGGCACGTACTTCCCGAAGGAGGGTCGGCCGGGCCTGCCGAGCTTCATGCAGGTGCTCGAGTCGCTGCACGACGCGTGGGAGACGCGACGTGACGAGGTGCTCGAGTCCTCGACCTCCATCAGCGAGCACCTCGCGAGGGCCAACGCCGCGACGCTCGCCGACGCGCCGGACCTCACCGTCTCCGACGCGGCCGCGCGCGTGCTGGTCGGGGCGGCATGGGACCGTCGGCTCGGTGGCTTCGGTCGTGCCCCGAAGTTCCCACAGGCGATGACGATCTCGTTCCTGATGGCCCACCACCAGCGGACCGGCGAGAAGGAGGCGCTGCAGGCTGCGGCGATGGCGCTCGACGCGATGGCGCGGGGCGGGATCCACGACCAGCTCGCCGGCGGCTTCCACCGCTACTCGACCGACGCGCAGTGGCTGGCCCCGCACTTCGAGAAGATGCTCTACGACAACGCGCTCCTGGCCCCGGCGTACGCCGAGGCGTACCGGCTGGTCGGCGACCCACGCTTCGCCCGCACCGCGCGGATGACGTGCGACTACCTGCTGCGCGACCTCCGCCATCCCGACGGCGGCTTCTTCGCGGCGACCGACGCCGACTCCGAGGGTGTCGAAGGCAAGTACTTCACCTGGGGCTACGACGAGTTCCGGGGAGCCGTGTCCGCCCAGGGCCACGATGCCGACCGGTTCACCGAGTTCTTCGGCGTGCAGAAGCACGGCAACTGGGAGCACACGAACATCCTCCACGAGCCCCTCGACCGGATCCGGTTCTGCGAGCAGCGCGGCATCGACGTCGACAAGTTCGAGCAGGAGCTCGCCGCCGTCCGCCAGGTGCTGCTCGCGGTCCGCGCCCCGCGCATCGAGCCGGGCCTCGACGACAAGGTCCTGACCTCGTGGAACGCCCTGGCGATCCGCGGCCTCGCTCGCACCGGGGCGCTGCTGGGGGAGGAGCGCTACGTCGCCGCCGCGGTCGAGACCGCCGCGTTCCTGCGCGACCACCTCGTCGTCGACGGCCGGCTCCACCACACCTGGAAGGACGGTGTCGCGACCGTGCCAGCGTTCCTCGAGGACGTCGCGTACCTCGCCTCGGCGTGCCTCGAGCTGTACGCGGCGACCGGCGACGACGGCTGGTTCACGTGGGCCGTCGAGCTCGCGACCGACGCACGTGAGCGGTTCCACGACCACGAGGCGGGCGGCTTCTTCCAGACCGCGGACGACGCCGAGACGCTGTACGCCCGGCCCAAGGACTCGTGGGACAACGCCACCCCGTCGGGCAACTCGGTGATGGCCGAGGTTGGCGCGAAGCTCGCCGCGTACACCGGCGACCACGGCTGGCGCGAGGTGGCCGAGGAGGTCCTGCGCCTCTTCCAGCACCAGGTCGAGCGCGGCGCGACCGGGTACGGCTGGCTCCTGCAGGTCGTCGAGTTCCTGCGGCAGGGCCCGCGCGAGGTCGCCATCGTCGGCAGCGACCCGGCTCAGCGTGACGCCCTGGTCGCCAGCTTCTGGCAGCGCCCGCGTCCGGGCGCCGTCCTGGCCATCAGCGCTGCGTCCGAGGTGGGCACCGACGCGGCCGTGCCCCTGCTCGCCCACCGCTCCGAGGTCGACGGCCGCGCGGCGGCCTACGTCTGCCGGGACTTCGTCTGCGAGCGACCCGTCACGAGCGCGGACGATCTGGCCGCGTCGCTCGGCTGAGGGTCACCAGTCGGGCAGACCGGCTGACCTCACGGCTTCGCGCAGTGCCTGCGTCGGCGCGTCGGGCCACACGAAACGGCACGACGACGTCGTGCGCCGGTCCGCGTCGGCGAGCGGGTCGTTCGGGTAGGTCGAGCGCAGCAGGATCAGCTCCTGCCCGTCGTAGGCGGTGGGGCAGGTGCCGGTGAAGTCCTGGGCGCTGAGCTCGTCCCAGGCGGCATCGACCGCCTCGATGAGGGCGAGCGCGTCGGCCGCGGCGATCGCGCCGTCGCCGGCTGGCTGCAGCTGCTCGGTCAGGGTCCAGCTGCCGTCGTCGGACAGTGTCAGTTCGAATCGGCAGGCGCCGTCCACGCAGAGCCCACCGAAGCGCGCGAACACGACCTCCTCGGTCGGGCCGCCGTCATCGACCTCTGGCGTGGCCTGCGGGCCAACCGCCTCGGGGCCGGGACTGGTCCCTTCCGTCGCGCCGCCGGCACACGCCGACAGCGACATGGCGACCCCGACGATGACTGCCACCGCTCGCGCGTTCACCCGCTCCGCCTTCCGTCGCCGACTCTTGCGTTGCCGGGTGGGACGCCGTCTCACGTTCTTCGGTTGGTCGCCATCGCGCGCAGTGCCTCGGCGATGTGCCCGGGGACGTTCGCGCCGACCGGGACGGACGTCGTGCCGCGCACGTCCGCGGTGGGGATGGAGATGGCGAGTATGTCCTCCTCGTCGTCGGGGTTCGTGTCGCCCTCGAGTCGATGCACCTCGTCGATGACCGCGTCGCCGATCGACCAGCGCTCGCCGGTGCCGATGCGACCGATGGCCGGCCCCGCGACGATCTCGAGATCGGCGTCGTAGCCCCGCTCCGCGAGGTCCTCGAGGATGTCCGTCGCGAGTCGTTCGGCATCGCTTGCGCCGTGGGCGTCCAGCATCATCGTCGTGTCCTCCTGCGTCCACGACCACAGTGGCGCAGCCTTCGGCTCGGTGCAACGCGGACGACCTGACTGGACGGGCACTGACCCTTGTTCGCCGCCCAGCCGCTTGCTAGAGTTAGCATTCAGCAAGCACTCCCGACCGCGGGGCCGCCGACACGGTCACCGCCTCCCACGAGGACACCACCATGGGGACCCTGACCGACCTCACCCTGAAGGGCTTCGGCGTCGCGCGCCTGATCACCAGCGCCGCCTTCCAGACGGCCGAGACGTTCGCCGAGCGGGTGGAGCCGACCCTCGAGGCGGCCAGCGTCCCGGCCCCCGTCCGCCCCAACGCGCTCGTCGCGACGAGCCGTGACGTCGCCGGCGCGGTGCTCGACTGGCAGGTCAAGCTCGCCACCTCCGTGACGCAGGCCATCGAGTCGGGCCTCGGCCTCGAGGCTGCGGCCGCCGAGTAGCCTTGCGGGGCCTTCTTCCCCCGACCTCGAGGCACGCGTGCAGCAGGACTGGGGTGCGCTGCATCCCCGCTGGTCCGGCGTCGTCACCGACGTCGTCGACGTGGCTGGCACCCAGGTGCGCCTGCTTCGCCACCACGGGGCGCCCGGCGCCGAGGACGGACTGCCCCACCTGTTCGTCCACGGCCTCGGCGGGGCGGCGACCAACTGGCTCGAGAACCTCGCGGATCTCTCGCGCTTCGGGCCCACCGCCGCGGTCGACCTGCCGGGCTTCGGCGAGACCGAGCCCCCGACGCGGCGAGCCGCGACGATCCGCAACCAGGTCCGGTTCGTACGTGCCCTGTGCCGCAAGCTCGGCTGGGACCAGGTCGTCCTCTACGGCAACTCGATGGGCGGCATGGTCGCGACGATGGTCGCCGCCGAGGATCCGATCCTCGTGCAGCGACTGGTCCTCGTCGCCCCCGCGTTCCCAGCCTCGCCGGTCGACTCGTTGCGCGACATCAACACCGAGAAGGTCCGGCTCGGCGTCTTCGCGACACCGTTCCCGGGGCGCGAGCGCCTCTTCAAGCGCTACTCGCGCCGGGCCACCCCGGCCCAGCTCTGGGAGGAGATG
>JBFHRB010000115.1:0-10217 GCA_041591915.1 Nitriliruptorales bacterium | reverse complement strand
GACGGATGGAGGCTGCCGCGTTCCGTCGGCTCTTCGCCACGGTCCTCGGCAGCGATCGCGTCGACCAGACCTTCGTCACGACGGCCGACGACTCGACCCGCCAGCGCGGCTACGCCATCGTTCGCACCTCGGGCTTCGGCAAGCGCCCCGACCCGGCCAAGGTCAGGCTGATCCACCAGATGATCGCGAACACCCCCGTCGACGTCCGGCGGCGCACGTTCGAGGGCATGTTCACCGAGGACCTCCGCCCCGACCTCGCGAACATCGACGTGCCGGCCCTCGTCGTCATCGGGCAGCAGGACCGCGTCGTGAACCCGGTCCAGACCCACGAGCTCGCACGCCTGCTGCCGCGATCGACACACGTCGAGTACGAGGACGCGGGACACGCGGTGGTGCTGGAGCGCCACGAGGAGATCACCCGCCACACGCTCCGACTCACCGAGCACGCGTTGGGGAGTGGCACGGTCGACCTCGCGGAGATCGCCGCCAGCTGATGGTCTTCCCCATCGGCGACCTCAACCCGACGCGGCGCACGCCATTCGTCACCATCGCGTTCATCGCCGTGAACATCGCGGTCTTCGCACTCCTGCAGCCGAAGGGCGGCACGTGCGCCGAGGCGTCGTTCGTCTTCCGCTTCGCGGCGATCCCCGACGAGCTGCTCACGCTCGAGCAGCTCTCGGCGGCCGAGTACCAGGCGATGGGGCTCGGAACGTGCGTCATCGGCGCGAAGTCCGTCCTCTTGAGCCTCCTCAGCGCGATGTTCCTGCACGGGAGCTGGCCGCACCTGTTGGGGAACATGCTGTTCCTCTGGGTGTTCGGCAACAACGTCGAGGACCGCCTCGGACACAGCGCGTTCGTGCTGTTCTACGGGGCCGGCGGCATCGCCGCGACGTACGCGTTCGCGCTCCTGAACCGCGACGTGACCGCACCGCTCCTCGGTGCCAGCGGGGCGATCGCCGCGGTGCTCGGGGCCTACCTCATCCTGTTCCCGCACGCCCGGGTACGGGTCTACTCGCCGTTCCCGCTCTACCTGCTGCTCTGGCTGCTCGCAGGGCGCATGCGCCTGTTCCTGCTCGTGTTCGCCATCATCGAGATACCGGCGTTCATCGCGCTCGGCTTCTGGTTCTACTACCAGGTGCTGTCGGCCACGAGCATCGTCGACCCTGGCGTCGCGTTCGAGGCGCACGTCGGCGGCTTCCTGGCCGGCGTCCTGCTCGTCCTGCTCTGGCAGCGCATCGCGGCAGGGCGCCACCCGGTCGTGGCGACCGCCCGCTGGTGACGCTCAGATCCGGCGGACCATGGCCAGGCCGCCGGATGCCTCGGGCCCGAACTGTGAGCGCTCGATGATCTCCGGCGGCACGCGATCGCGCGAGACCTGCCAGAAGCCCAGCTTCTCGAGGAGCGCACCACTCGCCGGCGTGATCATGTAGATCCAGTCGACGCCCGCACGCTGGAGCTCGTCGAGGGCCGCGACGACGAGGTGTGCCCCCGTGCCGTGCCCGCGCTCGCGCTCGGCGACCGTCAGCGCGCGGACATGGGCCGCGTTGTCGACGAGCTCCCAGCTGACCGTGCCGACGACCTCGCCGCCGGGATCCTCGGCCACCAGGGTCTGGCGCAGGCGCGCCGCAGCGCCCTCGGTCCAGAATCCTGCGGCCTCGACCAGCTTCATGATGGCCGACAGGTCGGCCTCACGTGCATGGCGCACCACCGCCGGCTCCGGGCCGAGCAGCTCGCCGATGTCGCGGATCACCCACGTCGGCATGGCGCGCGCCCCGATCAGGTGCTGCCAGTCGGCCACTCCGGACAGGACGAGGGCGGAGTCCCACCCCATGCGTGACGCCGCCACCACGTCCGTGTCCACCTGGTCGCCGACCACGAGGATCGGCCCTTCGACGCCGAGCTGCTGCGCTGCGAGCTCGAACATCGGGGTCTGTGGCTTGCCGACGACCTCGGGCGCGACGCCCGTCGCGGCCTGGAGGAACGCCAGCGTGGCGCCGTTGCCGGGCTCGTCGCCGTCCTGGGTCGGGCGTACGACGTCGGGGTTCGTGCCGACGAACCGGGCACCTCGGGAGATGGCCCGACTTGCACGGGCGAGCCGGTCGTAGTTGAGGCTGCGGTCCGCGCCGACCACCACGACCTCCGCCTCGTCCGGCACGTCCGTCACCTGCAGGCCGGCCGACTGGAGTTGCTGGCGGAGGGGCTCGTTGCCGATGACGAAGACCGCGCTACCGGCGGAGCCGGCGAGCAGCGCCGCCGCCGACGCGCCGCTCGTGATGACGCGGGCAGGGTCCAGGTCAGCCTTGGCGTCCGCGAAGAGGGTCGACCACTCCTGGGGGGTCCGGGAGGAGTTGTTCGTGACGAACACGACCGGGACCTTGCTGCGCCGTGACTTCTTCAGGAAGGTCACCGCCGCGGGCAGGGGCAGATCGCCTCGGACGATGACGCCGTCGAGGTCGATCACGAGCCCGGCGTAGCGGTCGATGATGGCCATGGAAGGGCGCAGGCTAGCGACACCGTGCCGGCAACCGCTGGGGCCCGGCCCGTCGGTACGCTGCCGGCGACCACACGACCGTCGGACGGATCACCCCGGATGTCCAGCACGCAAGCGGCCCCGCGAGACCCCGGACCTTCGTCCGCGCCGGTCGCCGCCGGCTGGTCCCGGGTCGCGTCGCACGACGGCACCTCGATCGCCTGGCGCAGCGACGGACCCGAGGACGGTCCGGTCGTGGTCCTGTGCAACGGCATCGCCTGCGACGACGTGTACTGGACCGAGGTCTGGCCCTCACTCTGCACGGCCGGTGCGCGAGTCATCCGCTGGCACTACCGCGGTCACGGCCGCTCGGGCGCACCGGCGAATCCGGAGGAGGTCATCGTCTCGTCGGTGGTGCGCGACCTGCAGGCGGTCGTCGAGGCTGCCGGGGTCGACAGCGCCGTCCTCGTCGGCCATTCCTACGGCGTCCAGGTCATCTGTGAGGCCTTCCGGCACGATCGCGATCTCGTCGACGGGCTCGTCGCCGTTGCCGGCGCGTACGGCCACCCCCTCGGGACGGTGTTCGAGCGCAACGTCGGCGCCATGGTCTTCCCGGCCATCCAGATGGCCCTCTGGCCGGCGCCGCGCACGGCCAAGCTGCTCATCCGCGGAGCCCTCCGCACGTCGCTCCCCTACTGGGGTGGCCGGGTCATCGGCGGGATCGGCCCCCGAGCCCCGCGCGACGTCATGGACCGCTACTTCGAGCACGTCGCGGGCCTCGACGTCGACGTCCTCCTGCGCATGCTGCGTGCGATGCAGGAGCACTCGAGCGCCGACGTCCTGCCGTCCATCGACGTGCCGTCCACGGTGCTCGGCGCGAGGGGCGATGGGATGACCCCACCCAAGCTCGCACGGCAGATGGCGGAGGCCATCCCGGGGGCGCGGCTGCGGATCGTCGACGGCACCACGCACGTGCTGCCGGCGGAGGAGCCTGGCCTCGTCGCCGAGGAGATCCTCGCCGTCGTGGACCGCGTGCGCGGCGCGTCGTGAGAGACCTCCCGGTCTTCGGTTGGAAGGAGCAGGTCGCGCTCCCGGAGTGGGGCATCCGGCGGCTCAGGGCGAAGCTCGACACCGGCGCGAAGCGCTGCGCCCTGCACGTGGTCGACCTCCGCGAGATCGGCGAGCACGAGCGCCGGGGCGAGACCCTCCCGGTCGTCGAGTTCGGGATCCACGTCGGCTCCCGAGACGATCCGCGGACGAAGCTCGTACAGGCGCCGGTCGTGAAGTTCCGGACGGTCCGCGACACGTCGGCCCGGGCCGAGGAGCGGCCGGTCGTCCGCACCCGGATCCTCTGCGGACCGCTCGACCTCATCACCGACATCACGCTGACCTCTCGCGAGGGCATGAACTTCCGGATGCTCATCGGCCGCGTCGCGATGGAGGACCGGCTCGTGGTGGACCCGGGCCGCGGCTACCTGGTCAGCCCGCGTCCACCGCGACGCAAGGGCAGCCACCGATGACGCGAACGAACGATCCCATCACCGTCGCCGGCACGACGGTCGAGCCGGGCCAGCGCGAAGACGTCGCCTGCGTCGTGTCGGAGTCCTACACCGGCGACACGACCACGATCCCCATCGCCGTCATCAACGGGGTCGAGCCCGGCCCTCGCGTGTTCGTCACCGCGGCGATCCATGGGGACGAGCTCAACGGCACCGCCGCGTGCCAACGGGTCATCGACCTGGTCGAGCCCGAGGGCCTGCACGGCAGCCTGATCGTCGTCCCGATCGTCAACGTCCTCGGTGCCCAGATCCACTCGCGCTACCTCCCGGATCGACGCGACCTCAACCGCAGCTTCCCGGGCTCGAACTCGGGATCGATCGCCGCACGCATGGCCCGGATCGTCTTCGACGAGGTGGTCACCGGCTCCGACGTCGGCGTCGACCTGCACACGGCCGCCAACCGTCGGACGAACGTGCCGCAGATCCGCGTCGTCGCCGACGACCAGCGCGCACAGGAGCTGGCGGTGGCCTTCGGGGCCCCGTTCGCCCTGGCGGCCAGCATCCGGCCCGGTTCGCTACGCCACATCGCCCACGAGCACGGGATCCCGGTGCTCACGTTCGAGGGTGGCGAGCCGCTGCGCTTCGATGACGAGTCGATCGAGGTCGCCACGCTCGGGATCCTGCGCCTGCTGTCGCACCTCGACATGCGCGACGCGGGGCCGCCGCCGCCATCCCAGCCCCCGGTCTACATGAACGAGTCCAAGTGGCTCCGCGCAGACCGAGGGGGCATCATCGACATGCAGGTCGAGCCGGGTGACCACGTCGTCGAAGGCCAGCCGCTGTGGACGACCACGAGCCCCACCGGCGCCGAGCGACGGGCCATGGAGAGCCCGGTCGAGGGCGTCGTGATCGGCGGCACGACGCTGCCGCTCGTCAGCCCCGGCGACGCGGTCCTGCACCTCGGCATCCCGGGCGACCGCCCGCCGTTCGAGGACGACCCCTCCGAGGAGGAGGACGCGGTCTCGACCCGCCACTGACCGCCCTGGCGCACGCGAAGGAACGACGTTGACCGATCGCGAGACCGCACCGCCGCCCAGCCACGAGTACGACGATGGCGTCCTGGCCATCGACACCCTCACCGGCGGGATGACGCAGGTCACCGCGGGCTACCTGCTGCGGGCGCCGCGACCGGCACTCATCGAGTGCGGGCCCGCCCTCGCGGCCGACACGGTCGTCGCGGGCCTGCGGGCCATCGGATTCGACCCCGACGACCTCGCGTACCTCGTCGTGACCCACATCCACCTCGACCACGCGGGAGGTGCGGGCGACGTCGCCGCAGCCTTCCCGAACGCGAAGGTGGTGGTGAGCGAGGTCGGTGCGCGCCACATGGCCGATCCGAGCCGGCTGAACGCCTCGGCCGAGATGGTCTACGGCGACCTGATGCACACGGTCTACGGGCCCTGCACACCGATCGACCAGGACCGGCTCGTCGCGGTCGGCGACGGCGACACCATCGACCTGGGTGGCGGCCGCGAGCTCGAACTCCTCTACACACCCGGTCACGCCAAGCACCACGTCGGCGTCCACGACTCGGAGACCGGTGCGATGTTCTCGGGCGACAGCGTCGGCGTGAAGCTTCCGGGGATGACCCACATCCGGCCGGCCACTCCCCCGGCGGACTTCCACCTCGAGGCCGCGCTGGACTCACTCCGCCGATACGAGGAGCGTTCCCCCAGCCGCATCTACCTCGCGCACTACGGGCCCGTCGACCCCCCCGAGGCCGCACTCGCCGAGGCGGACGAGCGCCTGCGCCTGTGGGCGGAGACCGCCGAGGCCGCCTACCACGAGTCCTCGGAGCTCGACCACGTCGCGGAGACGCTGCGCGCGCGCTTCCAGCACGAACTCGACGCCGCGGCCCTCGGCGACGACCCCGATGGCGAGCGACGACTCGCGCTGCTCTCGGGCTACGAGAGCAACGCCGCGGGCCTGCTCCGCTACTTCACCCGCCGCGACAACGGGACGCTGACCCCGGTCGGCTGAACGCCGATCAGGTGAACGTGATCGTCGTCGAGGCCTCGACCGTCAGGACGAGGTCGCTCCCCGCCTGACGCACGGCGACGCCATCGCCGGCAACGTCGGCCCATGCCCGCCCGAAGCCCCGCAGGGTGATCTCGACGCGACCGTCGGTCTCGACGTCGAGGCGCTCGAGGACGTCGCTGGTTACGGCGGCCCGGACCGTGTCGATCGAGAGGGAGGCGACGCCGGTGGCCGTGACGCTGAGGCGGTTCTCGATTGGCTGCGGGACCTGCGCGAGCTCGAGGTGCGCCAGGCCGGTCCGCACGAAGGGGGTCGAGTGGTGGATCGGCGACGCCGCTCCCGTTTCAGGGATGGCCACGGTCGTCGGGGCCTCGATGGCCCACGACGTCGCCTCGACGAGCCCGAAGTCGTACACGTCCTCGACGTCGGGATCGCGGACCTCGACGTCATCGATCCACCAGGCGCCGTCGGGGTCGTGGTCGAACCGCGCCTGCCAGTCGGGCTTGCGGACCGTGTTGAGGGCCTCGACGAGCGCGGGGACCACCTTGTAGGTGACCGTGCGCGGGTTCTCCGGCAGGCGGTGGCGGACCAGGTACTCGGTGCCGTCGCGCCACTCCTCCATGATCGCCTGGGTGAAGTGCTCGTAGCCCAGGAACCTCGTCAGCCGGTGCTCGTAGCCGAGCTCGGTCAGGCGCGCCGCCATGCGCTCGATCTGCGGGAGCGGGACCAGTTCGTCGTCGGTCCCGTGGTCGAAGGCGATCGGGAAGTGCTGCAGGTTCTCCAGGAGCCGGTACGTGAGTTGCGCGGCTGCGTCACCCCCGTTGGCCTCCAGGTAGCAGGCCGAGCTCTCGTCGTCGTACCGCAGGCGCTCACACTCCTCGCCCTCGTCGAGGACGCCCGTCCAGGCGCCCTGGGTCACGGCGCCGGATACCGCGAACCCTGCGGCGAAGAGGTCGGGGTACAGCGTGCTCATCAGCCACGTGCCGTAGCCGCCCATCGAGTAGCCCGAGAGGTAGCGCCGCTGGGGATCGATCCCCGGGAAGCGGGCGTGGACGTCGTCGTAGACCTCGAAGAAGTCCTGATGCGCCTGCGTCACGTACCACGTCGACGTGCCGCGACCGCGCGGCGAGACGAACAGCGTGCCGATGTTCGGGCCGTGGTCGTGCACGAGGCGCGGGTTGATCGCCGCCGCGGAGTGCGCCTTGCCGCCGCGGTAGTGCATCCAGAAGGTTGCGGGGACGGGGTCACCCTCGGGTGCGTCGTACTCCTCCGGGACGTAGAGGCCGTAGTGCTGGGTGAGGCTGTCCTTGTTGACCTCGCGCGAGATGTTCTCGCCGGACGTGAACAGGACCTCGTGGTAGCCCGGGCCGAGCTCCCACGTCTGGGTCCGGCCGGCCTCGAGGTCGGCCAGCGCGACGGGGCCGCTCGTGAAGTCGCTGACCCTGGAGCCGTCGGGCGCATCGCCGTGCAGGGCGAAGGCCTGCATGCGGTCGTTGTAGATGTCGACCGGCTCCGCGTGGCGGAAGGCGATGTTGAGCGGAACGAACCGCGCGGTGTCGTCGAACCGTCCGGTCACGACGGCGATGTCCACCACACCACCATCGACGAGCGGCCCGCCGTCCAGGGAGAACTCGAGCGTGTTGCTCCAACCGACCGCCTCAACCGCGACCTCGACCTCTGGCACCTCGGTGAAGCCGGTGAATGCGCGAAGAGAACCGTCAGCGGCGATGAGGACCGCGCTCCCGAAGCCGTCGAAGACCCCGCCACCAGCGGAGAGGTAACCCGGCAGGATCCCGTCCTGGCCGTACGCGTACTCCCCCAGGCGGCCCAGCACGAGGACCCCGAGCCTCGACGGCTCGGTCATGTTCGAGGTGCGCACGAGGAACTGCAGCTCGTCGTCGTCGGCCGCGATGCGGAGCTCGGTGAGGTCGCCCTCGGCGAGCGAGCGGTCGGCGTCGCCGTACTCGTCGTCGGCTCCGAGCGGCTCGGGGACGCCGAGCTGGCTGCCGGAGGTGCGCAGCAGGTCGTCGAGCCGTTCGGTGCGCTCCTCGACGTAGAGCAGGTGCGCGAAGTCGTTCCAGCGGTCGATGTCGCCGCCGTCGTCTGCGCCGTAGGCGTCGAACAGGAAGTCGGTGTGGATGAACTCGCCGGCCGAGAAGTGCGAGTTGCCAGCCACGCGGGCGGACGTCCCGATCCAGTCGGACGGGTCGCCGTCGATCTCCTTCTCCGACGGTTCGATCGGCGCGACCTCGGTCAGGACGAGGCTTCCCCGCTCGACCCGCTCGGACACGGCGGGGCCCCAGTCGGGCACCTCTTCGGGAACCGGCGGCATCGGCGCGGCAGCGGTGGCCGCCATCGCGAGCGCGAGGAGCAGGAAGGGGGTCTTGCGGGCCATGAGGACCTCGGGGTCGGTCCCCTGAGGGTTCGACGCGGAGACGCCGTCCCCCTGCTGGTCAGCCCCGCAGGGCCGCCAGCCGGTCCTCGGTGTCGAACGCCTCGGGTTCTTCGGCCGCGACCTGCTCGAACCAACGTCGCGCTTCGCGGTTGTCGCCCGCTCGTTCGGCGAGGTCGCCGGCCACGTACCACAGCCGCAGGTGGTGCTCGCGGACCTTCTCGGCCTTCGCGAGGCCTCGGCCCTCGAGCATCCGGCGCAGGACGGCGCGACCCGCCCCCGCGTCCCCGGCGTCGGCGAGTGCAGACGCCCAGACGATGTGGCCCTCGACGACGAGGGGCTCCTTCGCGTCGGCGTCGACCATCTCGTTGACGTAGGCGGCGATGTCGGACGTGGGCTTGCCCGTCGCGCGGGCGCAGTCGGCCAGGACGTGGTTCTGGTCGGTCCGGCCGGTCAGCCGCTTGTAGGCCTTGAGCTCCGTGATGGCCCCCGCGTAGTCCTCGTCGAGGTAGCGCGCGATGCCCAGCGCCTCACGGAGGGTGGGAGACCGAGGAGCCTGCTCCTTGGCCCACTCCAGGTACTGACGCGCGATCTCCGGCTCGCCCTCGTCGATGGCCTCGGAGCCGAGCGTCAGTGCGAGCGCGATGTCGTCGACCCGGTCGGGGCCTGCGAAGCGGCGAAGTTCCTTCTCGACGCCCTTGGGTATCGAGGCCCGGGCGCCGTCCGGGAAGTCGGGCCGGGGGCGACTCGCCGTCTCGAGCCGACGCGGCGTGCGGCGCTCGTCCTTGGGCGCGTCCGGCCGTCGCTCGCGCGCGCCCGCGGCCGGCTTGCCCTCGTCGCGCCAACGGCGCCCACCCCCGCCGGTGCCCCGGCGGTCACGGTCACCGTGGCCCTCGTCCCGAGGCTTGCCGCGGCTGGCCTGGGATCCCGTCGGCCCACCGTCGCGGCGCCCCGACGTCTTGCCCTTGGGATCGGCCGGGCGGTGCGAGCGGTTGTCGCGGCGCTGGCCGCCGCGGCGTTCGCCCTGGCCGCCGCCCTTGCCGTGTGAGCGGTCACCACCGCGCCCACTGCCCTGTGCCATCGTCGATCACCTGTGGTCGGCGCTGCCGCGCAAGCCTACGAGCCGTACACATGACGACGCCGCCCCGATCTGAGAACGGGACGGCGTCGTCGAAAGAGGATGCCGCAGCGACCTACTCTCCCACCGGGTTGCCCCGGCAGTACCATCGGCGCAGGAGAGCTTAACTTCCGGGTTCGGAATGTGACCGGGTGTGACCTCTCCGCTATGACCACGGCAGATCTTCAGTTCTAAAAGGTTCCGGATACGCGATCCAGGAACTCCATAGCGAGCGCGAGCGAGTACGGCAAGCCCTCGGGCTATTAGTACCGGTCAGCTCCGCGTGTTGCCACGCTTCCACTTCCGGCCTATCAACCTGGTGGTCTAGCCAGGGCCCTTACTCCCTTAAAGGGATGGGAAACCTCATCTCGAGATGGGCTTCGCGCTTAGATGCTTTCAGCGCTTATCCCGTCCGTACGTCGCTAACCGGCCGTGCCCTTGGCAGGACAACCGGCACACGAGAGGTACGTCCACCCCGGTCCTCTCGTACTAGGGGCAGCTTCTCTCAAGTTTCCAACGCGCGCGGCGGATAGGGACCGAACTGTCTCACGACGTTCTGAACCCAGCTCGCGTGCCGCTTTAATGGGCGAACAGCCCAACCCTTGGAACCTGCTCCAGCTCCAGGATGCGACGAGTCGACATCGAGGTGCCAAACCCTCCCGTCGATGTGGACTCTTGGGGAGGATAAGCCTGTTATCCCCG
>JBFHRB010000114.1:0-10281 GCA_041591915.1 Nitriliruptorales bacterium | reverse complement strand
GGGCAGCATTGCAACGTCAGCGAGGCACAGGATGGCGTAGAGCACCTCTGCACATGACTTAAGCGCAATGATATTGCTGTTCTTGCCCTTCTTGCGGCATGCTTGTCCCCGGACACTGAACGTTCGGATACCGGAGGGCCCCGTGCCGCGAAAGGGCGCCGTCACGCTCGACGACATCGACCGCCAGATCCTGGCCGAGCTCGCCGAGGACGGTCGGCTCAGCAACGTCGAGCTCGCCGACCGCGTGGGGCTGTCCCCGTCGCCGTGCCTGCGACGTGTCCGACGGCTCGAGGAGGACGGGGTGATCCGGGGCTACCGCGCCCAGGTCGACCCATCCCTCGTCGAACGCGGCATGACCGCCTACGCCTCGATCCGGCTCCGCGCCCATGAGCGCGAGCTCAACCGGCGCTTCGAGGAGGGCGCCCGCCAGCTGCCCATGATCACGGAGATCCACCACCTCGCCGGCGACGTCGACTACCTGCTTCGGGTCGAGGTCGCCGACCTGCGCGAGTACGACCGCTTCACGCGTGAGGTCATCACGGGTCTCCCCGGCGTCGGACAGGTCACGTCCACCATCGTGCTCTCGACACTGAAGGATGAGGACCGCGGCATCTGACGTTGAACACTCGACGATCCCCCACCTACGGAGTCACCGTGCCGCGCCTGCTCGTCGCAACACTCGCCCTCGTCCTGGCCCTCAGCGCCTGCACCTCGGGCGGCGAGACCACCGGGGTCGACCAGACCGTGCTCCCGATCGACGACATCGTCGTCGGCGAGGAGACCTTCGTCCGCGACGTCAGCGGCAACGTCCGCCTCGAGCTCGAGACCAACATCGACGTGGCGTGCCAGATCGTCTTCGGCGAGACCCCGGAGTACGGCATCCTCGCTGTCGACGACGACATGCAGGGCGGCGCGCACACCGACCACTCCCCCAACCTCGGCCAGCTCGAGCCGGGGCGGACCTACCACTACGTGCTCCAGGGCTCGGATGCGGCGGGCAACCTCTATCGATCCGAGCCGCGGACCTTCGTGGCGCCCGAGGTCGACCTCGCGGCTGACCCGCGCGCGGCTGCAGCGGGCCGGACGAACGTCGCCCCGACCGCCACCGTCTCCGGCGTCAGCTCCGAGTTCTCGACGGCCTTCGCCGCGGCGAACGCGATCGACGGCGACCTCGGTACCGAGTGGTCGAGCGCCGGCGACGGTGACGACGCCTTCATCGAGCTCGACCTGCCGCAGCCGACCCCGATCACGGGCGTCGGCTTCTGGACGCGTGCGATGGGCGACGGCACGGCCATCATCGAGTCGATCCGCATCCTGGTCGACGGGACGGACCTCGGGACGTTCCCCGTCGGTCGCGACCTGACCGTCGTCGACCTCGACGTGACCGGCCAGCGGGTCCGGGTCGAGGCGGCGACGTCGACCGGCGGCAACACCGGGGCGGTCGAGGTCGAGGTCTACGTCGACTGAGGCGCCCGGGCTCCGATCGCCGTGGCGACGAGCAGGTATCGGACGACCAGGCGTCGAAGCACCTCTCCAATGGGAGAGGAATGATCCATGAAGAAGCTCGTCCTGCCGCTCGTCGTGATCGGCGCCATCGCGTCCGGCACCGCGCCCGAGCCGGTCTCGGAGCCCTGCGTCGTCCCCGATTCAGTCGACTTCGTCGTCACGACCGACGGGCTCTCGACGGTGATCTCGACGCCGGAGAACGTCTCGCCGTACCCGCTCGGACTGGGCATCGAGCCTGACCCGCTCGGCATGCAGGAGGCGGCGACGGATCGCTACGAGATCCTGGTCGACGTGAACCCCTACCGCCTGTCCGCCACGCCGACCTTCACGCTGCAGTGGGAGCACTTCGGCGACGTCGACATGGACCTCTACGTCGATGGCGAGCTGCGCAACGGCTCCCACAACTTCAACCCGATGGACGCCGACAACGTCGAGTCGGCTGACGCCGGGGTGGTGGGCCACTGCCAGGTCGTCGAGCTGACGGTGCGCAACTACATCTCCGGTCCGGGCTACATCTCGCTCGACGTGACGCTGGACAGCGCCGAGGGCTGAGCCACCGGACGCACGACGGGGCCCGGCCGTCCGGGTCGGCCCGTCGAGCATCGCCTCAGCCCCTGCCCGGGAACTCCTGGGCCATGGGCGCCGGCATGCCGACCGACTGCAGGTGCTGGCCGAGGACCGCGTCGAAGTGGTCGGCGACCTCGCCCGCGGTCCAGCCGCCGGGCTTGTACATGTGCGCGATCTGGCGCGGGGTCTGGAACAGCGTGTAGCTGTAGTCGGTGCGGCCCAGGATCTGGCCGTTGACGTGGCCGGCACGCTCGGACGCCAGGTAGGCGATCAGCGGGGCGTTCAGCGCCGGGTCGTGCTCGGGCGGTGGGGCCTCGCCCGTGCGCTCGTAGAGGCCGGCGGTCATCCGCGTTGCACCCATGGGCGCGACGCCGTTGCAGGTGATGCCGTACTTCCCGAGCTCGAGCGCCCACACGAACGTCATGCCCATGATCCCGGCCTTGGCCGCGCCGTAGTTCGTCTGGCCGAAGTTGCCGCGCAGGCCCGCCGAGGACGTCATGTTCACGATGCGGCCGTAGCCCTGCTCCTTCATCAGGGGAGCAGCGTGGCGCGTGACGTTGAACGTGCCCTTGAGGTGGACGGCGACGACGGCGTCGAAGTCCGACTCCTCCATCTTCACCAGCGTGCGGTCGCGGACGATGCCCGCGTTGTTCACGACGATGTCCACCCGCCCGAACGTGTCGACCGCGGTCTGCACGATCCGGCCCGCCGCCTCGAAGTCGCTGACCGAGTCGTGCGCGGGAACCGCCTCACCACCCTTGAGCCGGATCTCCTCGCAGACCTTGGTGGCCGGGTCCTCGCCCGTGTCCTCGCCTCGCAGCGAGGCGCCGATGTCGTTGACCACGACCCTGGCGCCCTCGGACGCCAGGCACTTCGCGATCTCGGCACCGATCCCCCGACCGGCACCCGTGACGATCGCGACCCGATCCTCCAGCAGCATGTGAGGCTCCCTCTCCGCACCGTGCAGCGCTGAACCCTACCTGACGCTCATGTCAGGGTTGGGGCGGGGTTCCGTGCGAGCGCGGGGGTGGCGAGGATCGAGGCAGCCGTTCGTGCGAGCGCCGCACCCACCGCCACGAACATCGAACATACGTTCGACTCCTGGGGCGGTCGGCGATACGATGGGGACGTTCTTCCGCTGGGGGGCGGGAGAGAGCAGCAGCACGTTGTCCGAGTTGGGCTCGGCGGTCTCCGCCGTCGCCGCGATCGAGGTCCGGGAGCTCTCCGACGAGCAGCTCCGCGAGGACGTCGTCGCGCTGCGACAGCAGGCCGAAGCGATCACCGCGGCGTGGCTCAAGCGCGTCCGCGAGTTCGAGCGCCGCCAGCTGCACCAGCTCGACGGCCACCGATCCGCGGGCGCGTGGCTGCGCGCCCACACGCTGGTCAGCGGCCGCGAGGGCTCGTCCGCGGCGTGGTTGGCGCGTCGGCTCGCACGCCTCCCGCTGACGCTCGCCGCGCTGGAGGCCGGCGAGATCAGCCTCGCCCACGCCCGCCAGATCGCGTGGCTCAGCAAGGACGTCAACCGCAACGTCATGGCCGAGGGTGAGGCGTCGGTCGTCGAGGCCGCCCGCCACGCCGACCCGTCGCAGTTCCGCGGGCTCGTCGACCGCCTCCGCGCCCAGTGGCTCCCCGAGCCCGTGGCGAGGGAGCGCGACGACGCCTTCGACCGGCGCCGGCTGGACTTCGGCGAACAGTTCGCCGGCCTGGTCCCGGTCGACGGGCTGCTCGACCCGACCACGGCGGACAAGCTGCGAACCGTGGTCGACGCGCTGTCGACGCCCGACAGCGGCGACCTCCCGGAGGAGGCACGACGCACGGCCACCCAGCGCCGCCACGACGCGCTCGACGAGGCCTGCTCGCGCCTGCTCGACCTCGGCGAGCTCCCGACCGTTCGGCGCGAGCGCCCCCACGTCGGCCTCACCGTCGACCTCGGCGACCTGCTGGCCGGCACGGGCACGGGTGAGCTCGACTGGTCCGGGTCCGTCGGCATCGAGGCCGCGCGGATGCTGGTGTGCGACGCCGTGACCCACCCCATCGTGACCGAGGGCGGGACGTGGAACCCCGTCGCGATCGTCGAGTCCCAACGCACGGCGTCCGCCACGCTGTGGCGCTACCTCCGTGCCCGCGATCGCGGCTGCCGCTTCCCCGGCTGCGACGTCCTGGCCATCTGGTGCGACGCCCACCACATCGACTGGTGGTCGCACGGAGGCCGGACCTCGAACGACAACGGCGTCCTGCTCTGCAGGCACCACCACCGACTGGCGCACCGGGAGGCGCACCCCTGGGTCATCACCGGGGATCCCGAAGCGGACCTGACCTTCACCTCACCGGCCGGGCGGCCATACGCCAGCCCGGTGCCGGGGCGGCTCGCCATCGACCTGCGTCACACCGTCACCGGGCGAAGATCCTGACGCCCCGCGCCCGCCCACCCCGAGGTGCGGCGGGGTTCCGGCGTGGCCTACGCCGCGCCGAGGTACTGCTCGAGGAGCGCCCCGCTCGAGCGCAACTCCTCGGGCGTGCCCTCCCACGCGACCTGGCCGCGCGACAGGATGTAGACGTGGTCCGCGATGGACAGCGCGTGCGTCGCGTACTGCTCGACGATCAGCATCGTCCGGCCCTCCTCGCGGTGGACCTTCCGGAGGGCGTCGAAGATCTCCGCGACGAGCAGCGGCGCGAGCCCCAGGGAGACCTCATCGGCCATCAGGACGCGCGGGGCCGTCCCCATCGCACGGGCGAGGGCGAGCATCTGCTGCTCGCCTCCCGACATGGTCCCGGCCAGCTGGTCGACCCGTTCGCGCAGGCGCGGGAAGGCCTCGAACACGAGCTCGCGCGCGGACGACGGCTGGCCAGCGAGCGCGATGCGGAGGTTGTCGGCGACGGTCATGTTGGGGAACACCCCGCGCCCCTCGGGGATGAGGCAGATCCCCCGGCCGAAGAGGTCGTACGCGGGGCGACCGGCGACGTCCACACCGTCGAGGGTGACCGAGCCCGAGGTCGGCGACAACGCTCCCGCGATCGTGTTGAGCAACGTCGTCTTGCCGGCGCCGTTGGGGCCGAGGAGCGCGACCGCCGAGCCCTCGGGCACGTCGATCGACACACCGTTGAGCGCTGGGAGGCGCCCGTAGTGGACGACGAGGTCTCGCACCTCGAGCAGGCTCACGCCCCTACCTCCGCGTCCGCGTCCTCGTGCACCTCTTCGCCGAGGTAGGCGGCCTGGACCTCGGGGTTGGCGCGCACGTCGGCGGGCGTGCCGTCGGCGAGCATGCGTCCGAAGTCGAGCACGTACACGTGGTCGCTGAGGCCGAGGACGAACGACATGTCGTGCTCGACGAGCAGGACGGCCGTGCCCGCATCCCGCGCCTCGCGGATGAGGCGCGCGAGGCGCTCGGACTCCTCGCCGCGCAGGCCGGAGTTCGGCTCGTCGAGGAGCAGGAGCTCAGGCCGTTGCACGTAGGCCCGCGCGAACTCGACGAGCCGCGCGACACCGAGCGGGAGGTCGCCGGCCGGCGTGTCCGCGTAGGGACGGAGGCCACTGCGCGTCAGGACGTCGTCGACCTGCTGCTCGGCCTCCCAGCGTGATTCGAGCGTGGCCGGCAGGCGCAGGATGTCGGTGAGGACGTCGCCGCGCCCGTAGCGCGCCTCGAAGGCGGAGACGAGGTTCTCGCGCACGGTCATCGTCGCGAACAGCTCGAGCTTCTGGAACGAGCGGGCGACGCCGAGCTGTGCCCGCTGGTGCTGTGGCAGGTCGGTCACGTCGTCACCGAAGAGCCGAACCCGGCCAGCGGTCGGCCGGTAGACGCCGGTGATCACGTTGAACGTGGTGGTCTTGCCGGCGCCGTTGGGTCCGATGAGCCCGACCACGCTCCCGCGCGGCACGCGCATCGACACGTTCGCGAGCGCCGTCAGGCCGCCGAACCGCATGGTGACGTCGCGGACCTCGAGCGCCGGTGCGTCACGGCGCGGCATCACGTGCTCCCGCGGACGGCTTGCAGGGCGCCACACTCGAAGCCGGACGGGCCGGTCCGCACCCACTTGAGGCCACCGCCCTGGTTCTGCAGCTGCACGCGGATGGTGCAGTTGAACACCCACCGCCAGTCCCAGGTCGTGCCCTCGTACGTCGCGCGCGTCGTCCTGAACGGTGTGATCGGCCCGAACAGCCCGGTCGCCTGGAAGTCCTGCTTGGTCCGGAAGAAGTTCAGGATGCAGTCGCGGGTCGGCGCGGCACCACAGGCGATCAGGGAATCGCGGACCCAGAAGCCGCTCTCGTAGCCGAGGGCGCCGAAGGTCGTCGGGACCGCGTTCGGCGCGACGGCCTTGAGGTCACGCACGTAGGCGGCGGTGATCGACGAGTTCTCCTCGAACGGCAGGTGCGGCAGGAACGTGCGGACCTGCTCGCCGGCGGCGCCGACGGCGTTCGCGAACTGCGGGTCGTAGATCGTGTACGGCGACCAGACCAGGTCGAAGCAGTTGAGCGTGCAGTCGTCGGGCGGCCAGACACCCTGGTTCCTCGCCGCGAGGACGGCGTTGCCTGCGGAGCCGAGGTCGCCGTAGACGAACATGCAGTCGACGCCGTCGCCGACCATCTGGCGGACCGTCGCCTCCCACTGGGCGACGGGCGCGGCCAGCGGCACGCCGTACATCTTCGTGTTCTCGACGCCGATGTTCATGCCCTGCTGGCCGGCGATGGCCAGCCGCCCGGTCTGCGCCTGCTGCTCGGAGGCGCCGGTCGGTTCCTGGAGGTAGGCGATCCCACCGGAGCTGCACGGATTGCCGGCGGCTCGGAGCTCGTTCTGGAACCCGAGGAAGGCCGTCCCGCCGGTGAGGACCGGTGAGAGCGAGCCCATGGGGCTGAAGTGGATCTCGGACTGCGCCCGGTTGATCGAGAAGCCCTGGCCGCCGATGTCGGGGACGAGTGAGTCCCCGGCGATGTCGCGGCGCGGGGCGAACGGCGGGCTGTCCTCGTACCAGACCTGGTCCATGAGGGACCCGATCGCGGCGAACACGAACACCTGGTCCTTCAGCTCCCGGTACGCCGAGATGGCGTTGGCGGGTGTCGCGTTGTCGTTGCGGTACTCGACCCGCAGCTTGCGGCCACAGACCCCGCCCGCGTCGTTGATGACCTTCACCGCGGCATTGAGGCCGTCGCGAAGGGGGCCGAACTGCTGCGGCAGCTGCGAGACGTCGGAGAGGATCTGCCCGAGCACGACCTCGGTGTCGGTCACGCCGACCGTCGTGTAGCCGGGCTGCGGCGTGCAGCCAGCCGACCCCGTGCCGGTCCCGCCCGTGCCACCGGTGCCGGTCCCGCCGGAGCCACCGGTGCCGGTGGTGCCGGTTCCGCCGGAGCCGCCCGTCCCGCCGGAGCCACCCGTCCCGCCGGAGCCGCCGGTGCCGCCGGTGCTGCCGCCGGAGCCACCCGTCCCGCCGCTCCCGGTCGCCGAGCCACCCGTCGAGGACGAGCCCCCCGACGAGCCGGCCGTTGCGCCGGTCCCCGAGCCCGAGCCGGTCGAACCGTCGCCGGTGCCGACGTCTCCGCCCGCGCCGACCTCGGTGCCGTCCACGGTCGACGAGCCGTCCGACGTGTCGGTGGTGGACCCCTCGGGTGACGTCGCGGGGTCGCCGACCGCGCCACTCCCGGTACCGCCGGCAGCCAGGCCGCTGTCGACGCTGACCGTCGGTGCACCCACGTCCGCGGCGAGGAAGAAGGCGCTGGCGGACGTGGCGCCGAGCACCAGCGCGAGGAACACGCTGAACAGCGGGTTCCGCTCGATCCAGCCAACCCAGCCTCGGTGCATCCCGGGGTCCCCCTCGTTGCGACTCTCGGTGTCCCTGCGTCTCCATGACGGCCATCAGCCGTCATGGAGAAGGGTTCGACACCTCGCGCGCCACACCCTGCCACGCGGACCAGTTCCGCAGGAAGGGTTTCGCCGAACCTAACACTCGCGTCATACTCGGCGCCCTATGGGAGAGTTCCTCACCACCGCGGTTCTCGGCGCGGTCGTCGGCTCGCTGTTCGCGCTGCTCGCGTTCGGCATCGTCCTGACGTACCGGACGACGGGCATCTTCAACTTCGCGCAGGGCGCGATGGGGATGCTGTTCGCCTTCGTGTTCTTCCAGCTCACGCAGGGCGGACGCGTGTTCTTCCTCGTCGGCTCGTACGAGCAGACGTGGACACTGCCCGTCGTCGTCGCACTACCACTCACGGTCCTGGTGCTGGCGCCACTGTCGGGCTGGTTCCTCGATCGGATCCTCTTCCGACGATTGCGCACGGCCGAGACACACATCCAGATCGTGTCCACCATCGGCCTCCTCATCGCCATCCAGGGCGTCGTGGCCTTCGTGTGGACGTCGTCGTCGGCCCTGCGCCCCACGCCGGTGTTCCCGACCGACCTGGTGCAGGTCGGGACCTTCACGACGCCGGTCTCGCGGTTCCTGACGCTCGGCCTCATCGTCCTGCTGGCCGTCGGCCTCCTGGTGTTCCTCCGGCGCGCCCATCTCGGCGTGCAGATGCGGGCCGTCGTCGACCGGGCGGACCTCGCCGAGCTCATGGGCATCAACTCGGCACGCGTCAGCTCGATCTCCTGGGGCCTCTCGATGGCCTTCGCGGCGCTGGCAGGGATCCTCATCACGCCTGAGCTGGGCGGCAGCCTCGACATCCAGGCACTCCCCTTCATGGTCGTGCCGGCGACCGCCGCCGCCATCGTCGGCGCGCTGAGGAGCCTCCCGATCACCCTGCTGGCCGGCGTCGGCATCGGCATCGCCCGGACGGCGAGCGCGATCTACCTCGAGGACGTCACGGGCGCCGTGATCCAGGCCACCATCCCGTTCATGGTGCTCTTCGTCGCACTGCTTCTGCCCTTCGACTGGCGCGAGGTCCGGCCGGCCGTCGGTGGCGGCGGGGCAGGTGCCGACGGTGGCAGCAAGCCCAAGCCGTTCGGGCCCGGGGCGCTGATCGCGACCGGGGTGGGGCTGCTGGTCCTCCCGCTGCTGCCGTTCGTCCGCAGCCTCGAGTTCGAGCTCGCGCGCGTCCCGGCGTACGCGATCATGCTGCTCGGCCTCGTCGTCCTCGTCGGCTACGCAGGCCAGATCTCGCTGGCCCACGCGTCCCTCGCCGGCATCGGCGCGTTCGTCGCCGCGCGCCTCGTCGCGGACGCTGGCGTGCCGTTCCTGCTCGCGGCGCTCATCGCTGCGCTGATCACCGTCGTTCCGGCCGTGCTGCTGGCCTGGCGGGCCACGCGCCTCTCCCCGCTATTCCTCGGGCTCGCGACGCTCGCGTTCGGCTCGCTCGTCGACGCCATCGTCCTGAACGTGCCCAGTGTCACGAACAACTTCGCGGGCGTGCCGTTCAGCCGACCGGCGATCCTCGAGGGGCCGTACGCGCTGTACGTCGCCGGTCTGGTGGTCTTCGGCCTGTTCGCGCTGGTGCTTCGCAACGTGAAGGTGGGCGCCACGGGCCTCGCCCTCGTGGCCATGCGGGACAGCTCGGTGGCGGCCGCCGGCACGGGCCAGAGCCTCGCGCGCCTCAAGCTCATCGTGTTCTCGCTCTCCGCCCTCATCGCCGGCATCGGCGGGGCGATGATCGCCGGCACGATCAACCGGGCCTCGCCCACCGACTACCTCACGTTCCTCTCGCTCATCTTCCTCGCCGTCGTCGTGGTCGGAGGCGTCCGCACACCGACGGGCGCGCTCGTCGGCGCGGCCCTGTTCGTACTGACGCCCGAGCTGCTCCCGGCGTTCTTCGAGTGGCTCGGCGGCTCCATCGGCGTGGAGTTCCAGAACGCCCAGGAGCTGCGCAACGTCTTCTTCGGCGCCGCGGCCATCGGCCTCGCCAACAACCCCGGTGGCATCACCGCGCAGAGCCGGGCGGGCTGGAACGCCACCATCGGCCGCCTGCTCGACCGCGGCGGGCCGGCGACCCCGAGCTCCGTCGCCGCGTCCAAGCCCTTCCCGACCCACGGCACGTGGTCCCCCGCGGCCGCGCTCGACCGCGGCCTCGACGGGATGACGCGGAAGGAGCTCTACGCGATCGCACAGGAGCGCGACATCCCCGGCCGCTCCTCGATGAGCCGTGAGGAGCTGATCGAGGCCCTGCGCTACGAGGTACCGGTCGGGTGAAGCGGCTGCCGACGACCCCGACCGAGCTCCCGTACGAGCCACTGCGCTACATCCGCCACCTCGGCATGCACGTCCTCGCCGAGACGGGCGAGGGCG
>JBFHRB010000113.1:0-10320 GCA_041591915.1 Nitriliruptorales bacterium | reverse complement strand
GTGCTGCAGAAGCTCTTCCGCGAGGCCGTCCGCGTCGGCAAGCGGGTCCGGTCCGAGACCGACATCTCGACCGGTGCGTCCTCCATGGTGGACGTGGCGCTCGACGTCGTCGCGGCCCAGGTCGACGGGCTGCGTGACCGCCGGGTCCTCGTCGCCGGTGCCGGCAAGATCGGCAGCCTCACCGCCGACCGGCTGAGTCGCGAGGAGGTCGCGGGCGTCCACGTCTGGAACCGCAACCTCGACAAGGCCGAGCGCCTCGCCGCCCGCGTCAGCGGCCAGGTCGTCGCGGTGGACGCGCTCGGCGAGGTCATGCGCGACGTCGACGTCGTGGTGTGCACCACCGGCGCCGCCACGCCCGTCATCGACGCCGACGACATCGCCCGGGTCATGGTCGACCGGCCCGATCGCCCACTCGTCCTGCTCGATCTCGCCATGCCCCGCAACATCGACCCGGGCTGTGCCGCGATCGAGGGCGTGTCCCTCGTCGACATCAGCGCGGTCCGCGACGAGGCCGCGGCATCCGCGACGGCCCCGGCGATCGACGACGCCGTCGCGATCGTCGAGGAGGAGGCGGCCCGGTTCGACGCGTGGACGCGCGCGGTCAAGATCGAGCCGACCATCCGAGCCCTGCGCACCCGCGGGGAGCTCGTCCGCCAGGCCGAGCTCGACCGCCTCTCGGGTCGGTTCGGCGACCTTGACGAGCGGCAGCGTGAGGCCCTCGAGGCCCTCACCCGTGGCATCGTCAACACCCTGTTGCACGAGCCGAGCGTGCGCCTCAAGGACCTCGCCGACAGCGGCGGTGCCGAGCACCACGCCAACGCCCTGCGCGAGCTCTTCGACCTCGACGAGTAGCCCGTGGCCACGCCGTCGCCCTGGCGGATCGCAACGCGTCGCAGCGTCCTCGCGACGACGCAGGCCGGTCACGTCGCCGCCGCGCTCGAGAAGGCGACCGGCCGGCCGGCCGAGCTCGTCCCGATGGCGACGACCGGCGACGAGCACCCCGACCGGGCCATCGAGTCGTTCGACGCCAAGGGCCTGTTCGTGGACCGGGTGCGCCAGGCCGTCCTCGACCGTGAGTGCCACCTCGTCGTCCACTCGTACAAGGACCTGCCGACCGAGCCCTGCAACGGGCTCGTGATCGGCGCGGTGCCGCCGCGTGTCGACCCCAGGGACGCGCTCGTCACCCGCGACGGCCACCGGCTCGCCACGCTGCCGCGCGATGCCAAGGTCGGTACCTCGAGCGCCCGCCGGAAGGCCCAGCTGGCGCGAGCCCGACGCGACCTGCTCATCCAGCCGCTGCGGGGCAACCTCGACACGCGCCTGCGGCGGGTCGCCGACGGCGACCTCGATGCCGTCGTCGTCGCGATGGCCGGTCTCCTGCGCCTCGGCGGCACCGACCTCGCCCTCAAGGCCGCACCGCTCGAGCACGGGGAGTGCCTGCACGCTCCGGCCCAGGGGGCCCTCGCGATCGAGTGCCGCGAGGACGACGAGGAGACCCTGGTCGGGCTCAGCGCACTCGACGACCACGACACCCGCTCGACGGTTGCCGCCGAGCGGACGTTCCTGCGCTCGCTGCAGGGCGGCTGCACGGCGCCCATCGGCGCCCACGCCGCACTCGTGCCCGGCGCGGGCGGCTCCCGGCGGCTCGAGCTGCTGGGCATGCTGAGCGATCCCAACGGCACGACCCTTCTCCGCGCGAGCCACGAGGCCGCGGAGGACAGCCCGGAGCTGCTCGGCGAGACGCTGGCCCACAGCCTCAGGGAGCAGGGAGGACAGGCCGTCCTCGACCGGCTCCGACGGGGCGGCTCGTGAGCAGCGGGGCCGGCCGCGTCCGCGCTGCCATCGACGCCGTCTTCGACGTCTACGCCGGCCTCGGTGGCGGCCCCGCGCAGCCAGGCACCGTCTACCTCGTGGGGGGCGGCCCCGGCGACCCGGGACTGCTGACGCTCCGCGCTGCCGCGCTGCTCTCCACGGCGGACGTGGTCCTGCACGACCGGCTCTCGCCCGGCGAGGCGTTGCAGCTGGTCCGCCCCGATGCCACCGTCCTGCAGGTCGGGAAGCGCTACGGCGAGGCGGGGCTGTCGCGCGGCGAGGTCGACGCGCTGATGGCCGGGCACGCGGCGGACGGCCGTTCCGTCGTGCGCCTCAAGGGTGGTGACCCGCTGGTCTTCGGGCGCGGTGGTGAGGAGGCGGCCGCCCTGCGCCTCGCCGGCATCCCGTACGAGATCGTCAGTGGGGTGACCTCCGCCGTCGCGGTGCCCGGCGCGGCCGGGGTGCCGGTGACCCACCGGGGCCTGGCGGCGGGGTTCGCCGTCATCACGGGCCACGAGGACCCGGCGAAGGGCGACGGGCACGTGGACTTCGCCACCGCAGCGGCCTTCAGCGGGACGCTCTGCTTCCTCATGGGCGTCAACCACCTCCCCGAGATCGCCGAACAGCTCGTCAAGCACGGCCGCCCGGCGGACACGCCGGCCTCGGTCATCCGCTGGGGCACGACCCCGCGCCAACGGGTCGTCACCGGGACGCTCGAGACCATCGCCGGGGACGTCGAGGCCGCGGGACTGCGGAGCCCGGCGGTGACCGTCGTCGGTGAGGTGGCCGGGCTCCAGGAGGCGCTCGCCTGGCGTGAGCGGCTCCCGCTGTTCGGCAAGCGCGTGCTGGTGCCGCGGACCCGCGCGCAGGCGTCGGGCCTGTCGGCCCGCATCCGCACGCTCGGTGGCTGGCCCATCGAGGCCCCCACGATCGAGATCCGCCCCGGCGACGAGGCCGATCTCCGCGGCAGCCTCCACGACCTCCGCGACGGGGCGTTCGTCGCGGTCTGCTTCACCTCGCCGAACGGCGTCGCGGCCGTCGCCGATGCGATCGAGGCGCTGGGGTTCGACGCACGGGTGTTCGCCGAGGTCCGCACGATCGCGTGCGTCGGCCCCGGGACGGCGGCGGCGCTGTGGGAGCGGCTGCGCCTGCGGCCCGATCTGCTGCCGCCCGCCGCGACGACGGAGTCGCTGGCGGAGGCGTTCCCGACCGGCGAGGGCCGCGTCCTGCTCCCGAGGGCGGACATCGCCACCGAGCTGCTGCCCGCGGGCCTGCGGGCCAAGGGGTACGAGCCGGTCGACGTCGTGGCCTACGTCACCGGGCGCCCCGACGACCTGCCGCCGCAGGCCATCGAGGCCCTCGTCGCCGGCGAGGTCGACCTCCTCGCCTTCGCGAGCTCGTCCACGGCCCGCAACTTCGTCGAGTTGATCGGTGACCGTCCGTGGTCCGGCCGTGTCGTCTCGATCGGGCCCGTCACCTCGGCGACCTGCCGGGAGCTCGGGCTCGACGTCGCGGTCGAGGCAGACCCGCACGACCTGGACGGGCTGGTCGCGGCGCTGGTCGAGGCGGCTGGTCAGACCTCGCCGCAGAGCGCGTCGTAGGCGTCCGACACGGCGTCCCGGTCCGCGTCGGTCAACTGTGCCCGCCACGGCGTGTAGGCGTCGCGCGTCAGGTTGAACGTGGCGAGCAACTCGTCCTCGAAGTCCGTGATGGCTTCGAGGGTGGGGAACGTGCGGCTGGGTACCTCGCACAGCCGCCGCGCCTCGTAGGCGATGAGGCGGTCCTCGAGGGGGAGGCCGAGCACCTCTTCGCCGACGTCTGCGGAGCCGGTGGCCTGCTCCGTCGAGCCACCATCGTCTGCGGATGCGGGAGTCGACGTCGCCGCCGGCGGGTCAGCCGGCGCAACGGCGACGTCCCCACCACCACAGGCGGTGAGGACGAGCATCGCGAGCGGCAGCAGGGCCGCCGGTCGTGGGGTCACGAGGCCTCGAGCGTCAGGGAGGTCGTCACCGGCGGCCCACCGGACCACGCGGTCTCGAGCGTGAGCGTATGCGTGCCCGCGGGGGCCTCCACGAAGAAGGCCACGAAGTCGGTCTCGCCCTGGTCGAGGCGCGCGTCCCGGTAGAGGCTGGTGGAGGATCGCTCGCCCGGGTAGACGATGTTGACGCCCGCAGGGGCCGAGACGGTCGTCGCGACGTCGTTCACGTCGGGGCGTTCGCCCCGGAAGCGCACCTGCACCCAGCCGCTGCCGGTGACCGAGACGGCATCATCGATCTGCGTGAACGGCCCACCCGAGGCGGGCTCGATCGGGATCTTGATGTCGTAGCGCTCGGCACCCGGCGAGCCGTCCGGGGTGCGGTACGTCAGTTCGAACGTGAGCTTCGCGTCCTTGCTGGCGTCCTGGGGAACCGTCACGCGCACACGAGCGACGTCGCGCTCGTTGCGGTCGAGGACGTCGTCGACGTGCAACGACGTGTACGTCCCGTCCCCGGGTGCGGTCGGGTAGGCGATCTCGTATCCGGCCGGCTGGTCGACGACGCGGAAGCGCACGTCCGAGAGGCTCTCGGCCTCTCCCTTCCAGTCGATGCTGATCCAGGCCGTCTGCCCCGGTGCCATCGATGCCCGCAGGGTGCCGGAGCCGGGCTTGGCCTTCGGTGCCCCGGCGACCGCCGGGAGGGCCGACATGGTCACCGCCGTGGCCACGAGGGCCGTGAGGAGGAGCGAGCGCCGCAAGGGGGGCCTATCGGACGTCTGACAGCGAAGCGTTGCAGATGGTAACGGAACGTGACAGGCCTCGCTGGAGGTGTCAATGCCGGGAATGGCCGACTCGAACCACGCATCACTGGCCCGCCCGCTGCCCTCGAACGGCCCTGGGCCGTCCATCCGTCGGGGCTCGGCGGCACGCCGGTTCGATCGCGACCGTAGCCTCCGCAGGACCGACCTCCCGCGACTCCGCGCGGGCGTCACCGCAGGAGCTTCCCACGTGGGCCTCAAGGACCGCCTCTACGAGCAGCCGGTGGTCGGCACCGCGCTGCGCGTGCAGGATCGGTACGCGCTCGACCGCGCGAACCAGCTCGCTGCAGCCGTGGGCTTCTTCGGGTTCCTTTCGTTGTTCCCGCTCGTGGCGCTCGCCGTGTCCATCGCGGGCTTCGTGCTCGGCCCGGCCCAGCTCAACGACGTCCAGGAGGCGATCCAGAACGCGGTGCCCGGCCTCGGGTCGGCCATCGACATCGGCGCCATCGCGGCGGCCAAGCAGGCCACGGGGGTCGTGGCGATCCTGGGCTTGCTCTGGTCGGGCCTCAAGGTCGTGGACTCGGCGCAGGAGGGCACGAGCAAGGTCTTCCGCGTCACCGACCCGGGCAACTTCATCCAGAAGAAGGTCCGGTCGCTCGTCGCGCTGTTCACGCTGGGCGTGGTCGTGCTGCTGTCGTCCGCGCTGGGGACGGTCGCCGGCTCCTTCGATCCCACGAGCCTCGAGCCGGGAGTCCTCGCCGATGTCGCCGGTCGCATCCCGCGCGTGCTGGTGGCGGGGGTCGGCTTCCTGATCTCGGCGGCGCTGGACACCGGGCTGTTCCTGGCCGCCTACCGCGTCCTGAGCGTCCGCAAGGGCCCGTCGATCCGCCAGCTCCTGCCCGGTGCGATCCTCGCCGCACTCGGCTGGTCGGCCCTCAAGATCGGCGGAACCGCGCTGGTCGCCTCGCAGACGCGGTCGAACGCCGCGCTCGGTGCGATCGCCGGCGTCCTCGGGGCGCTCTTCCTCCTCTACCTCGCCGGGCGCATCTACTTCTACGGCGCGGAGCTCGCCGCCGTGCAGGCGGGCATCCCCAACGCCCCGGCCGCCGCGGACCCCGAGCCCGACGCGCTCTACCGTGCCACCGGTGACGACGATCCCGAGGCCGACGCGCTCGGTCGCGGGGACGAGGAGGGCGAGGACGTGACTTCACGAGATGGCCGCGAGCCGGCCGCCGCGAGACCGGCGGGCACGGATCAGGAGGCGGGCACCGAGGTCGAGCCCCCGCCCCTGCCGAGCGCGCCAGCCGCGGGTGAGCCATCCCCGGCCGTGAGTCCCGTCACCCGGGCAGCCGTCGCGCAGGCCGACGCGCGCAACCGAGCGGAGCGTGACCCGAACTACGTGCGCAAGGCCCTGGCCTTCGCGATCGCGGTCGGCAGCGTCGCGGGTCTCGTCCGGTTCATGCTGGGCGACGACGACTGACGCGTGGCGCCCGCGGACTCAGGAGGCGACGCGCTCCGCGTCCGCGACGTCGATGATGCGCACCCGCTCCGCGGCCGGGTCGGGCCGGGACTCGGTGGCTTCGTGGCCGCCGGCCACGCGAGACAGGGCCCGCAGGTAGCCCTGTCGGCGGCTGGTCGTGCGTACCAGTTCGCGATCGCTGGGCGGGTTCGGGTCGAGCAACTTGCGGCGGCGGTTCACCGGCCGACCTCCGAGGGCGAGGGGAGCCTGGGGTGGCGTCGTCGAGGAGTATCGCGCGTGGGTGTGACGAGGTCACGCAGGCGCCACCGTCCGTGAGGACAGTCGGACGCCCCGTCACGGGACCGTCCTCCCTTCGCGCGACGGCGCGCGACCCGTGAGCGTTACCCTGCTCGCCATGGACCTTCCAGCCCGGCCACGACGCCTGCGCCGCTCGGCGGCGCTGCGCGAGGCTGTCGCCGAGACCCGCCTCGACCCGTCCGACCTCGTGGCCCCACTGTTCGTCAAGTCCGGGCTCGCCGACCCGACGCCGATCGGGTCGATGCCCGGGGTCATGCAGCACACGGTCGGGTCCGCGCGCGACGAGGCCAAGCGACTGCACGCGCTCGGGGTCAACAGCCTGATCCTCTTCGGGATCCCGGAGACCAAGGACGCGGTTGGTTCGAGCGGCTGGGACCCGGATGGCCCGGTCCCGACCACCGCGCGTGCCCTGCGTGACGACCTCGGTGACGGGATCGTGCTCTGGGCCGACGTGTGTTCCTGCGAGTACACCGACCACGGCCACTGCGGGCCACTGGACGAGCGTGGCAACGTGATCAACGACGCCGCCGTCGAGGGCTACGTCCGCGAGGTGCTCGCCTACGCCGAGGCTGGCTGCGACGTCGTCGCGCCGTCCGGGATGATGGACGGCCAGGTGGGCGCGATCCGCGCCGCTCTCGACGGGGCCGGCTTCGAGGACGTCGCCGTCGTCGCCTACGCGGCCAAGTACGCGTCGAGCTTCTACGGCCCGTTCCGCGACGCGGCGGAGTCGGCGCCGGCGTTCGGGGACCGCCGCAGCTACCAGATGGACCCGGGGAACCGTCGTGAGGCGCTCCGCGAGGTCGCGCTCGACATCGACGAGGGTGCCGACGTCGTGATGGTCAAGCCAGCGCTGCCCTACCTGGACATCATCCGGGACGTGCGCGAGCGCTTCGACACGCCGATCGCCGCCTACCAGGTGAGCGGCGAGTACTCGATGGTGCAGGCGGCCGCCGAGCGGGGTTGGGTGGACGGCGACCGGGTGATGGACGAGGCGCTGCTGTCGATCAAGCGAGCTGGTGCCGACCAGATCCTGACCTACGCCGCCGCGGACGTCGCCCGCCGCCTCCAGGCGGGCGCGCGCTGAGCGTCCCGCAGTGGCTGCTCGACGTCCCCCTCGCGCACCGGGGTCTGCACGACCTCGAGGCGGGCATCGCCGAGAACACGTTGCGCGCCTTCGCGGCGGCGGTGGACGCCGGGTACGGCATGGAGCTCGACGTCATGCTCACGCGCGACAGCCAGGTCGTGGTCGTGCACGATCCGGACCTCACGCGGCTGACCGGTCGCCGCGCCCACGTCGCTCGCCACACCTACGACGAGCTCCGGACGCTCCCACTCCTCGGCACGGACTCGCACATGCCGCTGCTGGGGGACGTGCTCGACCTCGTGGCGGGGCGGACGCCGGTCATGGTGGAGGTCAAGAGCTTCGAACGACGTGCCGGGGCGCTGGAGCAGGCCGTCCTCGACGTGATCCGCGACTACGACGGCCCGATCACCGTCGCGTCGTTCAACCCCTCGACCGTCGGCTGGTTCAGCATCGCCGCACCGGACGTCCTGCGTGGACAGACGGCGGCGACCTTCCGTGACTCGCCGATGCCGTTCTGGCTGCGCCCGCTGCTCGGAGGAGCGGTCTTCAACCTGCGCACCCGGCCTCACTACCTCAGCTACGAGCTCGAGGGCCTGCCCAACCGCGCTGCGACGTTCTGGCGCGATCGGGGACTTCCGATCGTGACATGGACCGTGAAGGACGACTCGGGCCTCGCGCACGCGCGGGCGCACGCGGACAACCTCATCTTCGAGAACGTCCGGCCCTGAGGGGCTAGGCGCCGTTGCCCCCACGCAGCCGCCGGCGCCCCTTCGGCGCGGGCCTGCCGGCGTGCTCGTCGAGGAACATCGCGAGCGTCGACTCGTAGGCCGTTCGGTCGGCGTTCCACGCCCGCACGTGGGCCGCGCCGGGTACCCGGAGGTAGGTGATGATGTCGGGCCGCGCAGCCGCGAACGCATCAGCGAGCTCGACGGGCACGAGTGGGTCGGCGTCACCGTGGATCAAGAGCGTGGGCTGCTTGAGGCTCTTCGGCTCGTCGATGTGCCGCATCGAGCGCCAGTCGATCCCGGCCTGCATGCGGGCGACCGCCATGGAGGTGGGCACGAGCATCGGCAGGACCGCGGGCGGGAGACCCCGTTGCAGCGCCGCGCGTCGGATCGTGGGGCCCCAGTCGAGGACGGGCGCCTCGAGGACCACGGCGCGGACCCGCTCGGCGTGCGCCGACACCCGCAGGAAGTTCACGACGCACGCCCCGCCCATCGAGTACCCGACGAGCACGACGTCGCGCGCCCCCTGCGACAGCGCGTAGATGACCGCGCCCTCGACGTCCTCCCACTCGGTCCAGCCGAGGTGGCAACGACCGTCGGGGCTGCGCGGGGCCCCGGCGTCGTTGCGGTAGCTGATGGCCAGGCACGGGAAGCCGCGCTCGGCGAACGTGGGGATGGCACGGAAGGCCTCGTGCCGCTGTGCCGACCGCCCGTGGACGAAGATGGCCCAGGTGTCGCGGTCGCCCAGGAACTCCCAGGCCGGGAGGGTGCCGACGGGGGACTGGTAGGTCGTGTCGCGCCAGGGGAGCCCGAGCACGTCGGGGTCGGGCGGGTAGGCGTGGGCGTCGAGGACCGCGGTCTCGCCCGCCATCGCGGTGCCGATGAACGAGGTCAGCGGGCGCTCGATCCGGCCGTCGTGGGCGTTGGTGACCGGCCCCACGCGGGCGTAGCCGTCGGGCCAGGTGAGCCCCCACGTCCCTCGGCGCTCCGCACCCGGGCCGTCGAGCTCGATCGTCCCCTCGGCCACGCCGGCGATCACCACGTGGTCCTCAGCGGGCGGTGGCTCCGGCTTCACGTCCGCTGCGGGCTCCACCAGGCGGCGTGCGTAGTACCAGCTGGCACCGCCGGCGGCCGCGACGAGGGCAGCCGCGCCGCTGAGGCCGGCCGCCGACAGGGCTCGTCTGCGATCCATCGCCACGAGGCTAGCTCCGGGGACGGCGACGGCCGGCCGCGGGGGCGGCCGGCCGTCGGACGAGTCGAGTGGGTCGGCTCAGAAGTCCCACTCCGGCGTCATGTCGTGGACGAACACTCCCTCGGGGATGTCCTCTGGAGCGATGTTGAAGACCATGCCCGACGGCGCCTCCGTCGTGTCGTAGACCCAGATCGCGGCATTCGACGCGAGACCGGTCCCGGTGATCTCCAGCTGGATCGAGTGCGCGTCGGACTTCCCGACGAGGCCGGCCTCCTCGAACGCATCGAGGATGTCCACGATCGCGATGCGGGTCCGCTTCACGGCGTTCCCGCCGTCCTCGAGCTCGAGCTGCTGCCCGCCGATCGAGATGAGCGGCTCGCCGTCGACGATGAGGTTCAGGTCGACGCTCCACGGGAAGTTCTCGGTGCCGAGCGTCCCGGTCGGATCCTCGTTCATGTACTGGCCCAGGGTCGAGGCGGGGGCGAACAGGTACATGTCGATCAGGAGCGTGTCCAGGTCGCCGGTGAACTCACCGACGAAGGTCGGCGTGTAGGCGCGCGGCTCCTCCTCGGTCAGCTGATAGAGGCTGCTTCCGGCGTAGCCCCCGCCCGCACCCGCGGCGACCGAGTCCTCGGGAGCGTTGGTGTCGAAGGTCGGCAGGCTGCCGTAGTCGGTGTCGGCGAGGTTGCCGGCCTTGCTGTCGCCCTCGTGGAACCAGACGTCCTCACGGCAGACGGTGAGGTCGTCGGCGGTGTCGGCGGTCTCGGCGCCGCGCGCGAGGTGGCAGTCGCCGTCGCCGGCAGCGACGCTGAACAGGGACGTGGCCGCGATCAGGGCGGCCGTGGACAGGTGGAGAGCACGACGCATGTCGGTGGCTCCTGGAAGTCGGGGTCTTGGCCCACTTCGACGTCGGGGAGGTCGATCCCTGCCGGATCGAGCCCGCGATCGGACCGGGACCCGCCCGCGCGAACGGCGACGGCCGGCCGCGATCGCGGCC
>JBFHRB010000112.1:0-10388 GCA_041591915.1 Nitriliruptorales bacterium | reverse complement strand
GAGCCCGAGCTCGTCGTCAACTGCGCGGCCTGGACGAACGTCGACGGGTGCGAGGGCGACCCTGACCGTGCCCACCGTGACAACGCGCTCGGCCCGTGGTGGCTCGCCCGCGCCTGCCGCAACGTCGGCGCGGAGCTCGTCCACCTCTCGACGGACTACGTCTTCGACGGCGCAGGCACCCGCCCGTACACCGAGTTCGACCCGATCGGGCCCGTCAGCGAGTACGGGCGCACCAAGGCCGCCGGCGAGGCGCTCATCCGCCAGACCCTGCCCGCGCACTACATCGTGCGCACCGCGTGGGTCTGCGGCGCGCGTGGCAGCAACTTCGTGAGGACGATGCTCCGCGTCGGCCGTGAGCAGGGAAGCGCCCGGGTCGTCGACGACCAGGTGGGCTCGCCGACGTTCACGCGCGACCTCGCGGTCGCGATCCGCGAGCTCGCCGCGGGTGGTCGGCACGGCACCTGGAACCGGACGAACTCGGGGACGTGCTCGTGGTTCGACCTCGCGGCGGCCACGTTCGAGCTCGCCGGACTCGAGGTCGACCTCCAACCGATGAAGTCGAGCGAGCTCGATCGGCCCGCGCCGCGCCCCGCGTACTCGGTGCTCTCCGATCGCCACGCGACCCAGGCCGGCCTGACGCCGCTGCGGCCCTGGCGCGAGGGCCTCTCGCGGTTGCTCGGCGAGCTGGGTGACCACGAGGTGCATGAGTGAGCACGATCGTCATCCTCGTCGCGTCGATCGCGCTCGCGACGACGGGTCAGGTCCTGCTCAAGTCGGGGATGGATCGGGTCGGCGAGATCTCCGGGGTGGCCATGGGCGAGGTTCTCGCGCTCGTGCTGAAGGTCCTGTCGACGTGGCAGGTCGTTGCCGGGCTGGCCGCGTTCGGTGTCTCGGCGATCCTCTGGCTCGTCACGCTGTCGCGCCTGCCGCTGTCTGTCGCCTACCCCGTGGTCGCGCTCGGGTACGTCTTGATCCTGGCCTTCAGCGTGCTCGTCCTGCACGAGCGTCCCGCGCCGCTCGTGTACGTCGGCACCGCACTGATCATGGTCGGGATCTCCCTGGTCGGCATCGGGCAGCGCACGTGAGCGCGGAACAGGCACCAACACCGGTGAGCGTCGCGGACGAGGATGCGCCCGTCGCCGTCGTCATCGTCACGCACCAGACCCGCGACGAGATCCTCGGCTGCCTCGCCACGCTCGCCGACGCTGGCGCGGACGAGATCGTCGTCGTGGACAGCGGCTCGACGGACGGCACGGGCGACGCCGTCCGGTCCGCGTACCCGGACGTGACGGTGCTCGAGTTGGCGAACGTGGGCTACGGGCGGGGTGCCAACGCGGGGGTGGCCCGGACGTCGGCGCCGGTCGTCGTGGTGGCCAACGCCGACACCCGCTTCTCGCCGGGCTCCCTCGACGAGCTGCGCCGGTCCATGGCAGAGAGCCCGGAGATCGGCGCCGTCGGCCCGCTCGTGCTGTACCCGGACGGCCGCCGCCAGGCGTCCGCGCGGACGTTCCCGACGCTCGGGCAGGCCGCCGGCCACGCGCTGCTCGGCCTGTGGCTGCCGTCGAACCCGTGGACGCGGTCGTACCGCCAGACCGACGTCGACCCTGATGCGGAGCGGGACGTCGACTGGGTCTCGGGCTGCGCGGTCGCGTTCCGCCGGTGGGCGTTCGACAGCGTCGGCGGCTTCGACCCGGGCTACTTCATGTTCGTGGAGGACGTCGACCTCGGATACCGGCTGCGCCAGGAGGGCTGGCGGATCCGGTTCGCACCGTCGGCACGTGTCGTCCACGCGGTCGGCGCCTCAACGCGACGGCGGCGTGCCCGCATGGTCATCGCTCACGCACGCAGCCTCGACCGCTTCTACGGTCGTGCCTACGCCCGTGGCATCGGACGGCTCCTCCAGCCGCTCGTCCGGGTCGGGCTGGCCGGGTGGGTGGCCCTGGTGCTCGTCTGGGGCTGGATCGCAGGTGTTCGACACGGCAGGAGCACGACTGGTGAGTGACGACACGGTCAAGGATGCGCTGATCGTCGCGGGCGGTCGGGGTACGCGCCTGCAGCCGTTGACCTACGACACGCCGAAGCCGCTGCTGCCCTTCTGCGGTGAACCCTTCCTCGTCGGCGTGATCAGGCGACTGGCGGCGGCCGGTGTCGTACGTGTCCACCTGGTCGTTGGTCAGGACACCGCGCCCTTCGACGCGCTCACGCCGGTGGCCGGCGGCCTCGGTGTCGAGCTCGCGACCGTGCCGGAGCCGGAGCCCCTCGACACGGCGGGAGGTGTCCGTGAGGTCGCACGAGGGCTCGACGAACCGTTCCTCGTCCTCAACGGGGACATCCTGACGGACGTCGACTTCCAGGCCGCCATCCGCCGTCACCGTGAGACGGAGGCCGACGCGACGCTCGTCCTGACGCGAGTGGAGGACAACTCGACGTTCGGCGTGTGCGTCCGCGACGGCAGCCGCATCGTCGCGTTCGTGGAGAAGCCCGAGCCGGGCACACTCGACGACGACACGATCAACGCCGGCACCTACGTGCTCAACCCCGACGTCTTCGAGCCCTACGACGGCGGCCGCCTCAGCTTCGAGCGGCAGGTCTTCCCCGAGCTGCTGGAGCGCGGCGGCCACATCGAGAGCGTCGTCTGGGACGGCGTCTGGGCCGACCTCGGCACACCGGACCGCTTTCGAGACGGCCACGCGATGGCCCTGGCTGGCCAGCTCTCGTGGCCGTCCGTGGAGACGGTGGCGGACCGCGGCAACGGCGTCCGGGTCGCTGCGGGAGCCGACGTGCACGAGGCTGCCGACCTGCGCGGGCCCGTCCTCGTGCTCGATGGCGCGGTGGTCGGTGCAGGTGCGGTCGTCGGGCCCAACGCGGTCGTCGGGCGGAACGCGCAGATCGGCGCGGGCGCCGTGCTGCCGGGACTCATCGCACATGACGAGGTCGTCATCGATGGTGGCGCGCGTGCGATCGACCTGCTCGCCGGGCCCGGCTCGTTCGTCGACGGGGCCTGTTGGCTCGGACGTGGCGTCGTGCTGGGCAGCGGGGTGCGCGTCGAGGCGGGGGAGGAACTCCGCAACGACGAGCGCCGACCGCCGGCGGAGGCCTGAACGGCCCCGGCCGTCGGATCCACGCGCAGACACGCGTCTGATCGGCGGTGGGCGGACGGCGGTGGCAACAGGTGCAGGACCTCGCGCGAACTACACGGCTGTGGTCCCCCTACCTTCGACACGCTACCGTTACCCTCGTAGAGGACTGTTAACTCCTGTGGCTCGTGAGACGCCTGGTGCCTGAGCTCGGCGTGCCCACTCCGCGTGCGGGCGGAGTCACGAGGCGAGTCGCTCGCCTCGTGGCGGCAGCGTCGCTACTGGCCTCGCTGCTGGTCGCGGCCGCGTCACCGTCAGTGGCGCTGGCGCAGGACCCCCCGCCCAGCGGGTGCCAGCCCGCCGGTGGGATGGACCTGCCGTTCACCACCGACCCCGGGACCCAGGCGAAGCTCGACGACGGCTCGATCGACGTCGTCGTCAACGGCGGCGGATTCGGCCACGGCGTGGGCATGAGCCAGTACGGCGCCCAGGGCGCAGCGAAGCTGGGCTGCACGCACCCCGAGATCCTCCAGACCTACTACACGGGCTCCCACCTCGGCCCGGTGGCCTCGGAGCGCAGCGTCATCCGGGTCCACCTGCGCAAGATCGGTACCGATCAGACGACCGTGAGGACCACGTCCGCAGCGGCGGGTGGCCGCCCGATCGACTGGACGATGTGCGACTACGACGGGGTGACGTGCACGACCGTCGCCACGCAGCCCGCGGGGGGTGTGTGGGTCGTGTGGCCGAACGGCGACGGCACGTTCACGCTGGCGGACGAGGGGGTCGGCGCGTCCTGCTCGCCGGGCACCGACGCCGGATGCCACTTCCGTGGGACGGGCGGCTTCAGCCCCTACTGGGGCCGCCTGCGCCTGATGCACGACGGCACGGTCGTCCGACTCGTCCAGGTCACCTCGTCGGCCTACCCCAGCGGCCTCCGCGTGAAGTGGGGTTTCACGGAGTTCGACCACTCGTCGATCAACGGCACGACGACCTACGTCACCCAGTACATCACCGGCGGCAACGGCCAGACCGCCATGCAGCGGTACCTCTACGGCCTCGACGAGATCCCGGTGAGCTGGGAGGTCGAGGCGCACAAGGTCCAGGCGATCGCGGGGGCCAGCTACGCCGAGGCCACGATCCGCACGCGCGAGTCGGTGTGGGACCGCGATGCGACGGGCGGCTACCTCGAACACCCCAGCGGGACCTGTCGCTGCGACCTGTTCAAGTCGACGTTCGACCAGCACTGGACGGGCTGGGAGCGCGAGAACGTCGATGCGAGCGGTCGCTGGCGCGCCGCCGTCGACGCCACGACCGGCCAGTACCTGCGCTACGACGACGCCGGAACCGTGAGGATCGCGGCGGCGTTCTACTCGTCGTCGCACGGCGGCTGGAGCGAGGACGTCAAGCACGTCTGGGGCACCGCGTTCAGCTACCTCGTGCCGGTCGACACGTCACGGTGGGAGCACCCGGACAACTCCGGGAACCCCTTCCAGCGGTGGTCGAAGGGCTTCACCAATGCCGACCTGGCCGCGAGGTTCGGGCTCGCCTCCTTCGAGCGCATGGTCATCGAGCACCGAGGCCCGGGTGGTCGCCCGACGTGCTGCTTCACTGCGGAGGGCAGCACCAAGCGGATCGCCGGTGCCGTCGTGTACGGGCGCGACGGCGCGGGCGAGACGGTCACGAAGCGCTATTCCGGAGAGTCCCTGCGCAGCAAGCTCAGCACCCGGTCGGGGCTGATCCATGTCGGCGAGTACGCGCCCGAGCCCGAGCCCGAGCCCGAGCCGACGCCGGAGCCCCCGCCACCGGTCCGGACGGCTCGGCAATGGGGGCAGAGCCGCATCGACACCTCGGTCGCGGTCTCGGCAGCCGGCTGGGAGTCGTCCGAGCACATCGTCATCGCGCGGGACGACAACCCGGCGGACGCCCTCGCCGGCTCGGGCCTCGCCGGCAAGTACGACGCGCCGCTCATCATCACGCCGCCGACCGGCCTCGCCGGCCCGGTCCGCGACGAGGTGAAACGCCTCGGCGCCACGACCGCGTTCGTCCTCGGCGGCGAGGCGGCGCTGAGCCCGCAGGTCGTCGCCGACCTCGAGGCCGCGGGTGTGACGACGGTCACGCGGCTCGAGGGCGTCAATCGCGAGGCGACCGCGGCGAGGATCGCCGAGCACATCGCGCCCGAGGGTCCCGTCGAGCGCGTGGTCCTCGTCCGCGGGCGCTTCCCCGGCGCACCGACGCGCGAGTGGCCCGATGCACTCGCCGTGGCCGGCGTGACGGCACGGCAGGCGAAAGCCGCTGCGCCATGGCCCGTCCTCGTCGTCGACGACACGGTCCCGCAGGTGACCAGAGACGCGCTCGCCCGCCTGAAGCCGGCGGCCGTGACGATCGCCGGTGGCACCGCGACCGTGCCCGCAGAGGTCGAGCAGCAGCTCCTCGACCTCGGGTACGCCGTCGACCGGCTCGCGGGCTCGACCCGCTGGCACACGAGCCGACTCGCCGAGGGCCTGTCCACCGAGTCGCCCGCGCAGGTCCTGGTCGCCGCGACGGGGGCCAACTACCCCGACGGGCTGTCAGCGGGGCCGCTCGCCGCCCACCTCGGCGGCCGCCTCCTCCTCGTGCCCATCAGCCACGAGGCCAACGCGGCGCCCTGGCGCGCCGAGGAGCACCCGGCGTGGGTCACGGCACTCGGGTGGCGAGCGCCCGAGCTGGTGATCATCGGCGGCGAGGGCGCCGTCTCGGCGCCGGTGGTCGACGTCCTCAAGGCCTCACTCGAAGCCGGTCAGCAAGCGGCCGGCTGACCGGTTCTCCGTGCCCTGGCCCCGCGGGGCGAGTGGGCGTCGTCGCCACCGCGAGCAGCAACGCGAGCAGCGCCCCGAACTGGCCAAGCGCAGGCAGGAGGGCCCACGGGCTCCAGGCGCTGGCTGCCTGCAACCCATCCACCCAGCCGCCCTCCCAGAAGCCGATGGTCACCGTCCGAAGTCCCGAAGCCTGCATGGCCAGTGCGGCCAACCCGGCGGCCGCCGAGACGAGGCTCGGGCCGAGCTGGTAGCGGCCAGCGACCTCTTCGAGCCCGGCGGCGACGATGATCGCGAGCCCCGGGAGGGCCAGGAACAGGTAGCGACCATGGATCCCGCTGGTCACCCCGGTGCGGGCGTAGCCCTGCCAGGCGCCGAACAGCACGCCCGCCAACGTCGTCACCGCTGGTGCCAGCAGGATGGCCAGCCGGACACGGCGAGCATCCGCGTGCCAGGCCCGGCGGCCCTGCAGGCCGATCACCAGGAGGGCGACCGCCACGACCGTCGCGACCACGTGAACGCTCCAGGGCAGCGTGTGCTCCTCGGCACCGAAGAAGCCCCAGAACGTCCGCATACCGCGGGACAGCACGTACCCCAGCCACCACAGGGGACGGACAACGGGCTCGGCTGCCTCGGCGTACCCGAAGGGCGTCGGGACGACCTCGCCGTGCCGCAGGAGCTCGCGAAGTGGCCACCACCCGCCGGCCGCGAGCAGGGCCACCGCGGCTGCAACGAGCTGGGTGACGGAGCGTCGGAGGTCCCGGTGTCCGAGCCACCCGGCGAAGACAGCCAGCGCGATCCACGCCGGCGCGGCGTAGGCGAACGGCTTGGTCAGCACGGCAGCTCCGGCGACGACGCCCGCGAGGCCGCCGAGTCGCCACGACGCGGTGGGTTCGGCCAGTCGCACGAGGAGGTGCAACGTGACGGCGCTGAGCAGCACGAGCAGCCCGTCGTTGTTCACGGCCGCACCGAGGTGGGTCAGCTGCGGTACGGCGAGGCAGAGCGCGGCGGCGGCGACGGCCGCGCGCGGGGACACGAGGAGGCGGCGGGCGGTCGCCCAGACGAGCAGCGGGAGTGGGACCAGCAGCAGCGCCTGGACGAGCCGCACGACCACGACCCAGGTCGACCACGACCATGCTGCGGGATCGGCGCCGAGGCCGTCGAGCGCGCGGACCGCCCCGGCATCGACGAGGTAGGCCAGGGGAGGATGGGTCGGCATCCAGTTCAGGCCCCCGATGCGGCCGCGGTCGTCGAGCTGTGAGAACGTCGGTCGCGCCCCCCTCGGCGGGAGGTCGTCGGACGCCAGGCCGTCCCACGGGCTCACGGGCCCGACCCGGAAGTCGATGAAGTAGAGCCCGGCCTCCTCGACGGCGGCCTCGACGCCGGCATCGAGGTGCAGCTCGTCGTGCTCGGGGTAGGCGGCCCCCGTGGCCAGATGGCGCACGAGGTCGAGGTGCACGTGCTCGTCCGGCGCGTGGAGCGGGGGTACGAGCGTCGCGTACGCAACGCCGAGGCACAGCTGGGCGACCACGAGCAACCAGATGGCCCGCGGGACCTCGCGCATGCCGTCGAGTGCGCCCATCCAGCGAGGCTCCTGTCGTGCTGGTGGTCCGCCGAGCCTAGGGAGCACCGTTGGTACGGTGCCGCCGCCCGGCGCCACCAGGTGCCGGACGCCACCCCGTGCCGGCCGCGACGACGGCCGAACGTCGAAACGGTGCCGCTGCCGATGTCCGCGCCCGCCCCGGAGCCAACGCGCCGCTCGGCCGTGGGCCGGCTGCTCGGCTGGGTCGTCGGGCTCGCCATCCTGGCGCTCGCGGTCGTCGCGCTCCGGGGGCGATGGGAGGACGTCGCGGCGGGCGGGGGCCTGCCCGGGGTCGTGCCGGTCGCGCTCGCGCTGGTGGCGAACGTCGGCGGCAACGTCCTGATGGTGGCGGCGTGGCGCTACGCCGTCGGGCTGACGGGGACCCCGCTGGGCTTCGGGGCTGCCGCCCGGATCTGGTCCGCCTCGCAGCTGACGCGACTCGCGTTCGCTCCGGCGCCCGTCGGTGCTCGCGCGGCGATGGCCCGCCGCTACGGGATCACGCCCATCGTGGCGGGCACGACGGCGGCCATCGAGCTCGCGTGGGCGGTGAGCATCGGCCCGATGCTCCTGCTGTTCACGCTCCCGGGGTGGGAGGATGCCGCCCCGGGCTACAGCTGGCTCGCGCTGCTCGGACTCGTACCCCTCGCCGTGATCCTGACGTCCGTCGTGTCACCGGCGACGGTCCTGAGGTGGATCCAGGCGAGTGCCCGGCTGCCGCTCGTGCGACGGCTGCTGAGTGGCCCCATCGCGACCGACCTCGACATCGAGCCCTCGGCCGGGGCGCGCCTCGCGGTGCTCTACCTGGCCAACGCCGCCCTGCGGGTCGGCGCCTACCTCGCGTTCGTGGTGGCCGCCGGCGGTGACCTCTCCGAGATGGGGCTGCGCGCGGTCGGGGCCTTCGCGCTCGGACAGGTGGTCGGCAACCTCGCGGTGCTCGTCCCCGCGGGGATCGGCCCTCGCGAGGGGGCGACGGCGCTACTGCTGGCCCCGGCGATCGGTGGCGGCCCCGCGCTCGTCGTCGTGGCCGCGACGCGCCTCGCGGAGCTCGTCGCCGAGCTCGCGTTCGCCGGTGCCGTCCGGGTCGTCAGGTCGGGTGCCGACCGGGAGGTCGACCCCGCTCCGCGAGAGTCGTAGCGACGCCGCGGCGGCGAGGAGCAGCACGGTCGCTCCGACGAGGCCGGCCGGGACGACGAGTCGCGCGCGCCAGGGTGCCCACGCCAGCAGGGACGCGATCTCGCCGACGGGGAAGGAGCCGGCGTAGAACGACCGCAGCACCGTGTGGATGCCCAGGAACTGCATCACGGCGGCCAGCGCCAGGCTGGCGTGGACCGCGTGGCGGGGCGCGAGGCCGGCCGTCCACAGCACGGCGAGGCCCGTCAGTCCGATGGCGAGGTAGCGGCCGTGCAGTCCGACGGGGAGGCCGGAACGCAGGTAGCCGTCCCACGCCGCGTAGAGCACGGCCGCGAGCGTCGTCAGCGTCGGTGACAGCAGCAGCCACCCCGTGCCGGGCGACACCCGCCGACGAGCGAACGACGCCGCGATACCGGCGAGCGTGACGCCCGTCGCCGCGACGACGCTCCACGTGGGGATGGCGAAGAGCTCGACGCCGAAGTGGCCCCACCACGTCGTCGCCATCCGGTCGATGACCTCCGGCACCCAGGTCGCGAACGAGACGGCCTGCTCGGTGGGTGGGTAGGCGAAGAGGCGCGGAGCCGGGGTCCCCTCCCGCAGCAGCAGGATCGCGGGCACGAGCCCGCCCGTCGCGAGCGTCGCCGCGGCCGCGATGCCGAGTCGAGCGACGCCAGCGCGGAGGCCGTGGTGCCCGCGCGCCACCGCGAGCAGGAGCGCCACCCCGATCCAGACCGGCGCCGCCATCCCGAACACCTTCGTGATGGACGCCGTACCGGCGAGGGCACCGGCCAGTGCCGCGGCCCGCCAGGTGGTCGGCCGCCCGGCGAGGTGCACGAGAACCAGCGTCAGCGCAGCGCCCTGCAGCGTCAGCAGGTCGTCGTTGTTGACTGCGCCGGCGATGTGGCTGAGCTGCGGCACGGCGAGCGTGGCGATGGCCGCGGCGAGCCCGAGCCGACGCCGCCCGGTCACGTCGACCCCGATCCAGAAGGCGAACCACGGCACCCAGGCAACGAGGGCAGCGCTGATCAGGCGCAACCGCACGACATGCGCGTCCCAGGTCCCCGTCCCGGGGACGACGGACGTCAGCACGGCGTCGATGCCGTCGATGACCGCGAAGTACAGCGGCGGATGCGCCTGCGAGCTGTTGATCTGGCCGGTCGGGACGTCGCCGGCCAGTCCGTCCCACGACGGCCGCTCCTCCCGGGGCGGGGCCTCGTTCCCGGCGAACTCCTGCCACGGGATGACGGGGAGAACGCGCCAGTCGACGACGTCCAGCCGCGCGCGTGGCAGGGCCTCGAACGTCCGCTGGGAGAACTCGCGGCCGAGGTAGGGCGTGAGGCCGACGTGCCCCAGGTCCGACCGGATGACGTCGACGTGGGCGTGCTCGTCGGGGGCGTGCAACGGCGGTACGGCCAGTGCGTAGAACGCGGCCAGTGCGTAGAAGGCCGCACACAGCAGCCACACCGCGGCGGGCGTGGCACGCAGGCGCTGCTGGAACGGCAGGGGCCGGATCACGACGCCGTTCATCCGGCCGGCGCCCCGGCGAGCTCGCGGTACAGGTCGAGCGTCCGGGAGCGGACCGCGGCGGGGTCGAAGCCGTTCTCGGCGAGGGTGTTCGTCGCCGTGGCTCCGAGCCGTTCGGCCAGTGTCGCGTCGGAGAGGACCGCCACGATCGCCTCCGCCACTGCGCGGTCGTCCCCGACCGGGACGAGCATGGCGTCGTGGCGGTCACGCAGCACCCGTGCCGTGTCTCCCGCCGTGGTCGCGACGACCGGGACGCCGGCACGCATCGCCTCGACCAGG
>JBFHRB010000111.1:0-10459 GCA_041591915.1 Nitriliruptorales bacterium | reverse complement strand
CGACGAACGCGTCGGCAAGGAGGCGGTCGGGGCGCGGGACGTCCGCGTCCGGGTCCTGCTTGACCTCGGCCCGCAACCGCTCGGCATGGTGCGTCAGCGTCGCCTCCACGCGCAGCGCCACCTCACGTGGCAGGCGGACCCGGATCTCGCCCATGTCACCGTCAACGACCGACCACAGTCGGCGCCGGTCCCACGGGTCGGCCTCGGCGACCACCCGGCGCGCCTCGGCACGCCGGAGGTCGCGCGCGATCCGTTCGAGCTGCGCACCGGTCGCGTGGTCGGCGTAGGTCAGGAGAAGCTCCTCCAGCTCGGGCCGTCCGATGCGCGTGATGGCCCGCACCTTGCTGTACGAGAGCGACCCCTGCCGGAACCGCGCATGCACGGCCGGGAACTCACGCAGGGCGAGCGCGACACGGATGTGCTCGCGCGCCGTCGACCCGCCCATCGAGACGGCCCAGGACAGCCAGTCCGCCGGTGTCGCCGCCCCCTGCCGGGCCCAGATGCCACGCCGCACGACCTCGGCCACGAGCTCGAGCCACCGACACGTCGCGGCCGCCACGTCGGCGGCCCCACGCCGCAATCGCGCCTCGAGCTCCTCGTCCCCGACACCGGCAAGTGCGGGATCCCCCGGCTCCCCCATCGCCGCAACGACCAACCCGACGAACCCCGACTCCATCCGCAACACCTCCGACTCCAACGCCCCGAACCGACCGTATGAGCCGGGTGCGACACGCCTCGGCGGTGGCAGCCCGCGCCGGACAACCAAGCGCAGGCCGTCCGGTTCCCCGTAGCCGACACTCCGCAGCCGCCCCAGGGAGCACGAACAGCGGGACGGGCGCGGCGAGGACGTCGGCGCAGGGGTGCCCGGCGGCCGGAGCGGACGGGACCGACAACGACGAGACCGCCGCGACGAGGCGGCGGTCCCGACGTTCCTCCAGGAGAGGCTTAGAGCGTGACCCCCGCGGCCTCGGCGGCCACACGCTTGGCCCACTTGTAGTCGGGCTTGCCGGCGGCGCTGCGGACGACCTCGTCGACGGTGGTGACGACGCGCGGCATCTTGTAGCGCGCGATGCGGGTCGACAGGTGGTCCTCGAGTTCGTCCTGCGAGGGCTGTGAGGCGCCCTTGGCGAGCTGCAGCACGGCCGAGACCTTGTTGCCCCACTTCTCGTCGGGGATGCCGGCGACGATGCAGTCGTCGATGGCCGGGTGGGCCTTGAGCGCCGCCTCGACCTCCTCGGCGAAGACCTTCTCGCCGCCGGAGTTGATGCAGACGGACTCGCGGCCGTAGACGTGGATGATGCCGGCCTCGTCGACGCGTGCGCGGTCGCCCGTGAGGACCCAGCGCTGGCCGTCGATCGTCGGGAACGTCGCCGCCGTCTTCTCCTCGTCGCGGTAGTAGCCCAGCGGGATGTGGCCGGTCTGGGCGACGCGGCCGGTCTCCTCGCTGCCGGGCTCGAGGACCTTGTGGTCGTCGCTGACGACGGCGGTGCGGTCGGTCATCGTGAACTTCAGGCCCTCGTCGGGGCTCGAGCCCTCGGCGGCCATCCCGTTGTAGCCCGTCTCGGACGAGCCGAAGCTGTCGAGGATCGTGCCGGACGGGATCGCCTCCTTGAGGCGGTCGCGCACGGACGCGCTCATGATGGCGCCGGCGGTGGAGATGACGAACAGCGTCGAGGTGTCGTACTCGCCCTCGGCCGCGGCCTCGATCAGCGGGAGCGCCATCGCGTCACCGACGATGGAGATCGTGTTGATCTTCTCCTTGTCGATGAAGTTCAGCGCCCCGTGGCCGGAGAACTTCTTGATGAGGCAGACCTTGTTGCCGCCCCAGAAGCCGATGAACGAGGCGAGCTGCGCGGCCCCGTGCATCAGCGGCGCGGCGCCGAACATCGCCATCTGGAAGGCACCCTCGGAGTTGTCGATCCGGGTGTGCAGCTCCTCGGGCGTCTTGACCGGCTCCATGACCGGGTTCCCGCCGCCCATGCCGGCGAAGAAGATGTCCTCGTGGCGCCACATGACGCCCTTGGGCATCCCGGTGGTGCCACCCGTGTAGAGGACCCAGAGGTCGTCGGCGCTGCGGCCCGTGAAGTCGCGCTCGGGCGAGCCCTGTGCCTTGAACGCCTCGTACTCCTGGGTGCCGTCGGGGACCTTGGCGTCGCCGGGGTCACCCGCGACGATGAACACCTCCAGGCTGCCGACGCTCGGGGCGACCGCGGACACGCGCTCGGCGAACTCGGCACCGAAGAGCAGGCCCTTCAGGTTCGCGTTGTCGTAGAGGTAGCGCAGCTCCTCCTCGACGTAGCGGTAGTTCACGTTGATCGGGACGGCGGAGATCTTCACGCAGGCGAGGATCGCCTCCATGTACTCGTGCCCGTTGACCAGATGGCAGCCGACGTGGTCGCCCTTGCCGATGCCGGCCGCCTGGAGCGCGTGGGCGAGCCTGTTCGCCTCCTCGTCGAGCTCCTTGTAGGTGCGACGCGTCATCGGGTTCCCGTCCTCGTCGGCGATGACGAGCGCCGGGCGGTCCGGGACGTGGTCGACGATCGACTCGAACAGGTCGGCGAGTTGGTACTCCATCGGTGGCTCTCCCTTGGTGGTGCAGGCTTGCAGGTCTGGTCGTGTTGGTCGGTCTGGCTCAGGCCGGCTCGTCCGCGAGGACGGTCCCGAGGCGGATCAGCTCGCGGGTCGGCGTGCCGAGCGTGTGCTCGAGCTGGCGGGCCCAGGCGAAGTAGCGGTGCAGCGGGTAGTCGACGTCGACGCCGAGCCCGCCGTGGAGGTGTTGGGCGGCGTGGACGACGCGGCGGGAGGCATCCCCGGCCCAGAACTTCGCGCCGTGCACCTCCTTCGTCGCGTCGAGCTCGGCGCTCAGCCGGTAGAGCGCGTGCCAGGCCGTCAGACGGATCATCTCGGTGTCGATGAACGCGTCGGCCGCGCGCTGCGCGACGGCCTGGAACTCCGCGATCGGCTTGCCGAACTGCTCGCGGTTTGACGTGTGCGTCGCGGTCATGCGCAGCGCACCCTCGCAGACCCCGGTCTGCAGCACGCAGTACGCGGCGGTGCCAAGCTCGACGAGCCAGGTGATGGCGTCGACGCCTGACCCCAGCGGCGCGGCCTCGGCGCCGTCGAGGCGCACGCTCGCCTGGGGCTGGCGGTTGGTGGGCACCTGCGCGTCGAAGGCGACGCCGTCGACCGAGGCGTCCAGCAGGTAGAGCGCTGGGCCGTCCGGGCCGGTGGCCGAGACGACGAGGTGGCTCGCCTCCTCGGCGTAGGCGACGAGGACCTTCTCCCCGTAGAGCTTCCCGTCCTCGTAGCGGGTGGTCGGGGCGTCGAGCGCGTCGTTGCCCGCCTCCTCGAGCGCGGCGGTGAGGATCCGCGACCCATCGACCACGCCGGGCAGGAGTGCTGCCTGCTGGTCCTCGCTGCCGAACCGCATGAGCGGCAGGACGCCGAGCACGAGCGTCGGCACGAGCGGGACCGGGGCGACGTGCTCGCCCGCAGCCTCCAGGGCGGTCAGCAGGTCGAGCAGTCCGAGCCCCGACCCGCCGTGGGCCTCGGGCACGACGCTCGCGGTGATGCCGGCCTTGCTCAGCTCGGACCAGAGATCGCGGTCGAAGATGGCGTCGGCCTCGGCCTCGAGGGCCTTGAACCGGTCGTGGGTGCAGCGGTCGGCGAAGATCTGGCGGGCGAGGTCGCCCAGCGCCTGCTGCTCCTCGGTCAGCGCGAAGTCCATCAGCGCACCTCGCTCATCGCAGGCTCCTTGGCATCTTGAGGCCGAAGATCGCGATCAGGTCGCGCTGGATCTCGTTCGTCCCGCCACCGAAGGTGAGGATGAGCGAGCCGCGGTAGGCCTTCTCGACGCGGCCGCCGACGATGGCGCCCGCGGAGCCGCGCTTGAGCGTGCCAGCCGCGCCCATGACCTCCATGAGGTAGCCGTAGCACTCGCAGTACATCTCGGTGCCGTAGACCTTGGCGGCCGACGACTCCTCGATCCTGGTGATGCCCTGCGTGACGCCCCACGCGACCTTCCAGTTGAGGACCCGCAGGGCCTCGAGCTTCGCGTGGACCTTGGCGAGCAGGATCCGCACCCACTCCTGGTCGATCACCCGGGTGCCGTCGGCGAGCTTGGTCTCCTGCGCCCACCGTCGGACGTCGACGTAGTTCTTCTCGAGCATCCCGGGGGTCGCCAGCGAGACCCGTTCGAAGTTGAGCTGGTTGACGATGACCTTCCAGCCCTCGTTGAGCCCGCCGACGACGTTGTCGAGCGGGACACGGACGTCCTCGTAGTAGGTCGAGAAGGTCAGCGCGTCGCCCATGACCGGGATGGGTGTGTGGCTGAACCCCTCGGCGTCGGTCGGGACGATGACGATCGAGATGCCGCCGTGCTTGCCGGCGTCGGGGTCGGTGCGGACCGCGAGCCAGACGTAGTCGGCGTGGTCGCTCAGCGACGTGTAGATCTTCTGGCCGTTGATCACGAGGTGGTCGCCGTCGACGACCGCCTTGGTCTGCAGGGCTCCGAGGTCGGTGCCCGCCTGCGGCTCGGTGTAGCCGATGGCGAAGATGCACTCCCCCGCGAGGATCTTCGGGAGGAAGAAGTCCTTCTGGGCCTCAGTGCCGAAGGTCTGGATCGACGGGCCGATGGTGTTGATCGACAGGAACGGGATCGGCACACCGGCGCGCATGGCCTCGTCGTAGAAGATCCACTGCTCGATCGCCGAGCGCCCCTGCCCGCCGTACTCGGTGGGCCAGCCGACACCGGTCCAGCCGTCGTCGGCGAGCTTCCTCAGCGCCGCCATCGCGTGGGTGCCGCCGCCGAACTCGCCCGAGGCGACCTCGTCGCGCAGCTCGTCGGTGACGAGCGCGTCGAAGTAGGCGCGCAGCTCGTCGCGGAACCGCTGCTGCTCGTCGCTGTAGGCGATGCGCACGTCAGGCCCTCTCGGTGGTGCCGGCCATCAGACCTTGAAGCCGCTGCTGGCGGTGGCGCCGCCGTCCATCACGAACTCGGCGCCCGTGCAGTAGGCCGACTCGTCGGAGGCCAGGAACAGCATGAGGTTCGCGACCTCCTCCGGCTGGCCCATCCGCTTGAGCGGCACCATCTGACCGATGATGTCCACCTCCTCGGCGGATCCGCCAGCGGACTCGGTGGCCGCGCCGGTCATCGGGGTCTTGATCGCGCCGGGGTGGATCGAGTTCACGCGGATGTTCTGGCGTGTCAGCTCGAGCGCGGCGGCCTTGCTCATGCCGCGCACGGCCCACTTCGACGCCGTGTAGGCGATGAGCCACGGCATGCCGCCGAGGCCCTCGACGGACGAGGTGTTGACGATGGCGCCACCGCCCGCCTTCTCCATCGACCCGATGACGGCCTGCATGCCGAGGAAGCAGCCGACCTGGTTGACCATGACGGTCTTGAGGAACTGCTCCTTCGAGGTCTTGGGGATCGACCCGAACTCGAGGATGCCCGCGTTGTTGACGAGCACGCTGACCGGGCCGAACTCGGTCTCGGCGCGCTCGATGGCCGCGGCCCAGTCGTCCTCGCTGGTGACGTCGAGGTGCTGGTACACGCAGCCGTCGCCGATGTCGTCAGCGGTCTGCTTCCCGTCGTCGTCGAGGATGTCGCCGATCAGGACCTTGGCGCCCTCCGCGACGAACCGTCGCGCGGCCGCGGCGCCGATCCCCCTCGCCGCACCACTGATGACGGCCACCTTGCCTTCCAAGCGCCCGGCCACGCGGACCCCTCTCTGCCTCTAGCTGGTGGGCTTGTCGGAGCCGACGACCCACATCGCGAAGAACTGGCTGCCGCCGCCGTAGGCGTGGCCCATGGCCACGCGCGCGTCGGTGACCTGGTGCTCGCCGGCGAGCCCACGGACCTGCTGCGCGGCCTCGAGGAAGCGCAGCATCCCGGAGGCGCCGATCGGGTTGGACGACATGACGCCGCCGCTCATGTTGATGGGCAGGTCCCCGCCGAGCTCGGTGGCGCCGTCCTGGACGAGCTTCCAGCCCTCGTTCTCCGGCGCGAAACCGAGGTTCTCGAGCCACATCGGCTCGAACCACGAGAACGGCACGTACAGCTCGGCGCAGTCGATCTGCCCGCGCGGGTCGGTGATGCCAGCCTCGGCGTAGCACGCCTCGGCGCAGGCCTTGCCGGCCCACGGGTTGACACGATCGCGGCCGGCGCCGATCGTCGGCTCGCTCTTGACCGCGGTGCCGTGCACCCACGCCTTGGGGCGGTCGATGCCGTCGGCGACGTGCTCGGCGGCCAGCACGAGCGCGGCCGCGCCGTCGGACGACGGGCAGGTCTCCTCGTAGCGGATCGGCTCCCACAGCATCACCGAGTCGCGCACCTTCTCGTAGGTGATGTCCTCCTGCTTGAGGTGCGCGTACGGGTTCTTGAGCGCGTTCAGCCGGTCCTTGACCGCGACCCGGATGCCCGTGTCGTCGGGCGCCCCGGACTTGCGCATGTAGCCGCGGATGATCGGCGAGAAGTACCCGCCGGCACCGGCGAGCAGCGGCTGGCTGAACGGCAGCGGCACCGACAACGCCCACATGGCGTTGGACTCCGACTGCTTCTGGAACGCGACCGTGAGGACCTTCTCGAAGCGGCCGCTCGACACGTGGTGGCTCGCGACGACGCCCGTGGACCCGCCGACCGAGCCGGCGGTGTGCACGCGCAGCATCGGCTTGTTGGTCGCCCCCAGCGCATCGGCCAGGTACAGCTCGGGCATCATGATGCCCTCGAACATGTCCGGGGCCTTGCCGATCACGACGGCGTCGATGTCGCCCCAGTCCATGTCGGCGTCGGCGAGGGCGCGCTCCGCGGCCTCGCGGACGAGCCCGGCGAGCGAGACGTCCTGGCGCTTGGCGGCGTGGTGGGTCTGGCCCGCACCGACGACCGCGACCTTGGTCTGGCTCATGCCGCCACCTCCGAGCGGTCGGTCGTCAGCGTCGCGACCAGGTTCTGCTGCAGGGCCGGCCCTGACGTGGCGTGGGCGATGGCGCGCTGGCCCTCCCCCGCCGCGAGGCGCTTGGCGGCCTCGCCGACGCGGATGAGGCCGGTGGCCATGACCGGGTTCGAGGTCAGTGCCCCGCCGCTGGGGTTGATCGACGTCGAGCCGTTGAGCCCCAGCGCCTGGCGGACCAGCAGCTCCTGGTGGCTGAACGGGGCGTGGATCTCGGCGATGTCGTAGGTGCCGTCCACCCCGGCGCCCTGGGCGGCGAGCCTCGTCGACAGCGAGGTCGACAGGTCGCGGTTGCCGAGCGCGTGCGCCTCGATCCGGTGGTCCATGCCGCTGATCCACACGGGGTTGTCGGTCAGCTCGAGGGCGCGGTCGCCGACGGCGAGCACCATCGCGGCGCACCCGTCGCTGATCGGGCAGACGTCGAGCGTGCGGAGCGGGTCGTACTTCCTCGGCCTGGCCAGCACGTCCTCGACGGTGAGGTCGCCGGAGCGCTGGGCGTTGGGGTTGCCCTTGGCGTCGGCGTAGGAGCGGGCGACGACCTCGGCCATCTGCTCCTCGGTGATGGTCCCGGCGTCGAGGGCGGCCCGGGCCTGCAGCCCCGCGACGCCGATGGCGTCGGGGAACAGCGGGGCCATCGTGTACGGCTCGAACTGCAGCGCGAGCACGCGCGGGAGCTCGCCCGGCGAGGTCTTGCCGAAGCCGTAGACGAGGGCGGTGTCGATGTCGCCGTGCTGGAGGCGCAGGACCGCCTCGAACAGGGCGAACGCGCCGTCCTGCTCGACGTGCGACTCGCTGAGCGGGGGCCACGCCCCGACCGCGTCGAGCGCGTTGACGAACGCGAACGGCTGGCCGGCGAGGTAGTCGCTCGACCCGGAGACGGTGAAGCCCATGTCCTGCGTGTCGAGGCCGACGGACTCGACCGCGTCGCGGATCACGGGCAGGAGCATCTCGACCTCGTTGCGCTCCGCCTCCCGCGAGGAGGCGTACGAGGCGTAGCTACAGATGGCGACGGGCAGCATCAGACGTAGTCCTTGTAGACCTCGAACGGGGCGTCGGGCTCGTCCAGTGGCTCGACGTACTCGATGTTGCCGAGCGTCGGGGCGAGGTCGTCGCCCTCCTTCCAGCGGGCCTTGACGCGCATGCCCATCCGGGCGTCCTCGGGCTTGACGCCCATCACGAGGAACTGCGACGTGATGTCGCTGCCGTCCCACAGGATCTCGCCGGCGATGTAGGGCAGGTCGATGGCGCGCTGCGCGAAGTTCACGTTGATGACCGCGTAGGTCGCCATCGTGCCGGTGTCGGCGATCTCGACGATCTCGTCGGTGAACGGCGCCCCGCACATCGAGCAGACGCCGCGGGGCGGCATGTAGACCTTCTCGCACTCCGAGCAGCGCCGGCCGAGGAGCTTCCGCTCGACCGTGCCCTTCAGGAACGGCGTCGGGGCGTCGCCCGGCGTGTAGCGGTACTCGAGCCGGATCGGCGTCTCGGTGATCGTGACGGGGCCGGGCTCGGTGGCCTCTGTGGTCTCCGTTGCGGCGTCGCTCATGCGCCACCCTCCAGGGCGAAGTACGCGAGGTCGGTGATGCGGCCCAGCGGCTCGTCGCGGAAGACGGCCGTGACGCGAGTGCCGGCGCTGAGGGCGTCGGGCGAGCCGGCGTCGACCGCGTGCAGGATCGGCGTGTCCGCCCCGTCGAGCTTGACGAGCGCCCACGCGAACGGCCGGTCGAGCGGCTGGCCGTGGCGGGGCGTGGGGTTCCACGACCACGACACGACCTCACCGGACGTCCCGACCTCGACGAACTCGTCGAGCGCCTGCGACGTCTGCGGGTCGTACTCCTGCGGCGGCACGAGCACCTGCCCGTCCGCGCCGCGGATCCCGACGATCCGGCCCTCGCGCAGCTCCGTCAGGAACCGCCCGAGCACCGGCCCGGTCGAGCGCGTGTACGTGTATTCGAGGACGTGTGGTGCAGCGAGAACGTCCGTCACCCGTGCCTCCCCCAGCTCGGTTCGCTGCCTGTGTGCAGCAAGGCCTGACGACCCGTCAGACCGCGTGGGCGCAGACTAGAACACGTTCTAGTTAGAGGCAAGACGGGGGTCGGAAGGGCGCCTACACCAGCGCCGAGCCCTTGCCCTCCCAGTAGGGGTCGCGCAGCTTGCGCTTGTAGAGCTTGCCGTTGGGGTCGCGCGGGAGCTGGTCGTGGAAGTCGACCGAGCGCGGGACCTTGTAGCCACCCGGCTCGCCCCGCAGGAACTCGAGGATGTCGTCCTCGGTCGCGTCCTCGCCCTCGATGAGCTGGACCGCGGCCTTGACCTCCTCGCCCCAGTCGCCGGCGCCGTGCGGTCTGTGCGCTGCCCGGCGCTTCAGTTGCACGACTCCTGCCGGGCGGCAGGGATGAGAGAGAGAGAACGAAGAGTCGGGCCACTCAAGCCCCTCGATCCCACCCCGGAGAAGCCATGACCTGCAGCCGCAGACCGCCGCTCGCCCGCCTGGCCTTGCTGGCCACCCTCACGATCTTGGTGGTCGTGACGACGCGCGCCACCCCGCAGGCCGCGCTGGCCGACGAGGGCGACCCCCAGATCTGGGGGAGGATCGTCCTGGCCGACTTCGAGGCGGCCGGCCTGAGCCGCGAGGAGGTCGCTGCGGCCTTCGACGCGGCCCTCGGCAGCCAGGACCTGATGGACGCGATGGCGCAGGCAGACGCCGACATCACAATGGCGCAGCCATCGCCAGAGACCCTCTGCGAACTGACCGGCAAGGCCATCACGAGCGTCGACTTCGTCGAGACCTGCCTCAGCAATCTCCTCTCCAACGGCATCTCATGGCGCTACAACCCCAACGGCTGCCGCGGGACACTCGACAACCCGCACAAGTCCAAGCACGTGGCGGGAACGTTCGGGTCCACCGCGCGAACCAGCTGCAGCACGACGCCCCAAGGGCTCACCATCACCAACCGCCTGTACTGGAACCCGAAGTTCGGCGCCCGAGGTTCTGGGGGTAGTTGGCGGATGGAGGCCTACCTGCGCGCGTCGAAGTACCGATCCACGCAGCACGATGTCAACCTCTACCTCGACTGCTGGGACTACAGCAACAAGCTTCCAGGCTCATGGAAGGCATTCAGCCACCACAGCATGATCGGCTCCGACGGCGACTACTACTACGCGTACCTCAGCCGCACGGAGTACGGATTCGACTGTTGAAGGAGCGGCCCGATGCGCCCACCGACCATCCAACTGGACGCGAGAACCGCTGACCCGGCGACCGACTCCCTGGCCGATCACCCCAGGCACGGCGATCAGTTGCGCGTGACGATCAAGGGGCTGACCAGCCACCAGGTCGACCGCCTGTCTGCAGCGTTCCCGGAGGGCGCCGCGAACGTCGCGCGAGAGGCCGGGCTCCTGTCCGCGGAGGTCGACCTGACGGACGGAGCAGCGAAGCCTCTCGAACGTGCAAGCTCGAGCGGGGCCAACCCCGAGTCGGGCTTGTTCGAGGTCGACCTGCGCATCGGCGG
>JBFHRB010000110.1:0-10575 GCA_041591915.1 Nitriliruptorales bacterium | reverse complement strand
CTGGAGGGCGAGGCACCGATCACCGCGCGCGAGGCACTCCACGCCATCGCCCTGTTCCGGCTCGTCCTGCCGTGGACGCTGCTGCGGTACGCCGGTGGGCGCGAGATCGCGCTGAAGGACCTCCAGGCGGCCGGGATCCTCGGCGGGGTCAACGGCATGATCATCGGCAACTACCTGACGACCCTCGGCCGGACCCCGCAGGACGACCTGAAGATGCTCGCGGAGCTCGACGTCCCCGTCCGCGCCCTGCAGGGCGTCGTGTGACCCACGGCCCGTTCTGCCTGGCGTGCGGCCACCCCGAGGCCGCCGGCGAGCACGACGGGTGCGACCTGCGACTGCAGCTCGACCCGCCCCGCTTCTGCGCGACCTGCGGGCGACGCCTCGACGTGCAGGTCTTCCCCACCGGCTACCGCGCCACGTGCCGGCGCTGCGACGGCGTCCACCCGGCCCACCGAGCCTGAGCCGCCACGTCACACCTCGTTGGTAGCGTCGAAGGCGTGACCGAGCGCCAACCCCCCACCGCACCACCACCGTCGAGGGCTCGTCGCGTCGCGATGTCACTGGGCATCGGGGCGGTCCGGACCTCGCGTGCCTTCGCCCGGCGCGTCGACGACCTCTTCAGCGCCGGCGGCGAGGGGTTCCGCCACCTGGCCGTGTCACACGCCACCAGCACCGCCGGCGACACGCTGGTCACCATCGCGCTGGCCGGCACGCTGTTCTTCTCCGTCCCGTCGAGTGAGGCCCGCGGCAACGTCGCGCTGTACCTGCTGCTGACCGTCGCACCCTTCGCCGTGATCGGCCCGGCGCTCGGGCGGTTGCTCACGAGTCGACCCGGCGCCTACCGCCTCACCCTGATCGTCAGCGGCCTCGCGCGCGCCGGCCTCGCGATCGCGCTGATCGGCGGCGAGGACAGCCTCTGGCTCTTCCCCCTGGCTTTCGCGCTCCTCGTGCTCTCGCGGTCGCACGGCATCAGTCGCAACGCCATGCTCCCGCTCGCGCTCGACCGCCCGCTCGCACTCGTGACCGCCAACGCGAAGCTCGCGCAGGTCGGCGTCTGGGCCGGCGTCGCCGCCGCACCGATCGGCGTCGCGGCCCTGCGGCTGGGCGGCAACTGGCTCGTCCTCGCGATCGCGGCACTGGCGTTCGCCGTGGCCGGCCTGCGCGGGCGCGAGCTCCCGACGCCCGACCTGTTCGGGCCCGAGGACCTCCCGCCCGACGAGCGCGCCAGGTACCGCCGTGCACCACTGCCCCCGCGCGTCCGACTCGCACAACTCGCGACCGCGGTCGTGCGGCTCGTCAACGGGTTCCTCCTCCTGCTCCTCGCCTTCGCGTTCCGTGACGTCGACGCGGCGGTCACCGACTTCGCCGCGCTGCTGGCGGCCGCGGGGGTCGGCTTCTGGCTCGCGTCGCTGGCAGCTCCGGTCATCGAGCGCCGCCTGCGGGAGGAACCGACGGTGATCGCCGCGCTGGCGCTCGAGGCCGGGGCCGCCTTCGTCGCGGCACAGTGGTTCGGTCTCCTGGCCGCGTCGGCGCTGGCGCTGGCCGCCGGCCTCGCGTGGGGCACCGCGAAGTTCGCCTTCGACGGGCTCCTGCAGTCGTCGGTCCGCCCGGTCGACCGCGGCCAGATGTTCACCCGCTCCGAGACGCTCTTCCAGCTCGCGTGGGTGATCGGCGCCGTCATACCGACGGCCGCCATGCTGCCGAGCGCTCCCGGGCTGGTGGTCGCTGGACTCGCCGCACTCGCGGCCCAGGTCACCTACATCGCCTCGGTCTTCAACCAGCTCCAGGCCCCGTCGTGACGCGCGTCCTCATCGCCGGCTGCGGTGACGTCGGGTCCCACGCGGGCTCCCTGCTGGCGACGATGGGCCACGACGTCACCGGGCTCCGCCGTTCCCCTGACCGGCTCCCGTCCGAGATCCGCGGGCTCGCCGCCGACCTGACCGACCCGTCGACGCTCGACCTTCCCGAGGTCGACCTGCTCGCGTACACGGCCTCTGCGGACGGACGCACGGAGGAGGCGTACCGGGCGGCCTACGTCGACGGCCTGCGCAACGTGCTCGCCGCCCTGCCGACACCGCCACACCGCCTCGTCTTCGTCTCGTCCACCGCGGTCTACGGGCAGGACGACGGCACCTGGGTGGACGAGGACAGCCCGACCGAGCCGACGGGCTTCAGCGGCCGGACCCTGCTCGAGGCCGAGGACGTCGTCCGGTCGGCTGGCGGCGTCGTGCTCCGCCTCAGCGGCATCTACGGACCCGGGCGGACCCGCCTCATCGACCAGGTCCGGGGCGGCGAGGCCGTCTGCGTCGAGGGCGCGGCGAGCTACACCAACCGCATCCACCGCGACGACTGCGGCGCCGCCGTCGCGCACCTGCTCACCCTCGACGAGCCGGCGGGCGTCTACCTCGGGACGGACGACGAGCCGGCCGACCGGTGTGAGGTGTACCGGTGGCTCGCCGACCAACTGGGCGTCGCCCCGCCCCCGCTCGTCCCGCCGGACCAGGCACCGCAACGCAGCCGCGGCGGCAACAAGCGCTGCCGCAACGCGCGACTTCGTGCCACGGGGTGGGCACCGAGCTACCGGTCGTACCGCGACGGGTACGCCGCGATGCTCGCTAGGTGACGTCCCAGACGTTGCCGGACTCGAGCAGCGACCTGATGTCGCCCCTGCCCTTGCGCGCCACGGCCTGCTCGACCTGATCGACGACCTGCTCCTCGTACACCGGACGGTCGATCTTGCGGAACACGCCGATGGGGGTCGGGCCGGTCGGCGTCACGGCGAGCCGCGACAGCGCGAAGGCGAGGCTCGGGTCCTCACGGTCGACGTCGTGGACGATCGTGCGATCGCCGGCATCGGCGACATCGACGATCTGCACGCCGAAACCGCCCTCACGCTGCACGACCGCCTTGCGGGCGTCCTCCGGCCCGAACTCGATCGGCTGGCCGTCCTCGAGCTCGATGCGGTTGTGCACCGCCGCGTCCCGGTCGGTCAGGGCGGTGAAGACCCCGTCGTTGAAGACGATGCAGTTCTGGTAGATCTCGACGAACGCGGAGCCACGGTGCTCGTACGCGTGGCGCAGGATCTCCTGGAGGTGCTTGCGGTCCGTGTCGATCGTGCGACCGACGAACGTCGCCTCCGCCCCGAGTGCCAGGGAGACCGGGTTCACGGGGTGGTCCACCGAGCCCATCGGGGTCGACTTCGCGACGGTGCCGAGCCGCGACGTCGGCGAGTACTGGCCCTTCGTCAGGCCGTAGATCTCGTTGTTGAACAGCAGGATCTTCAGGTTGACGTTGCGTCGCAGTGCATGGATCAGGTGGTTGCCGCCGATGGACAGCCCGTCGCCGTCACCCGTGACGACCCAGATGTCGAGGTCGGGCCGGGCCACGGCGAGGCCCGTCGCGATCGCGGGAGCACGCCCGTGGATCGTGTGCATCCCGTAGGTGTCCATGTAGTACGGGAACCGGCTCGAGCAGCCGATGCCCGAGACGAAGACGGTCGACTCCGGCCGCGCGCCGAGGTCGGGCAGCAGCGACTGCAGCGCCGCGAGGATCGCGTAGTCCCCACAGCCGGGGCACCAACGGACCTCCTGGTCGGACGTGAAGTCCTTCTTGGTGAGCGTGGTCGCCTCGGTCATGCGACACCCCCGCTGTTGTGGAGCTCGAGGATCTCGGCCTCGAGCTCCGAGGTCCGGAAGGGCAGGCCGGTCACCCTGTTGTAGCGCTTGATGTCGACCAGGAACTCGGCGCGGAGCAGCATCGCGAGCTGGCCCATGTTGTTCTCGGGCAACAGGACGTGGTCGAAGCTGCGGAGCACGTCGCCGAGGTTCTCCGGGAACGGGTTGAGGTGGCGCAGGTGCGCCCGTGCGACCGGGACGCCCTTGTCGCGGACCTTCTTCACGGCCCCTCTGATGGGGCCATAGGTCGAGCCCCAGCCGAGCACGAGGACGCGGGCGCCCGTGTCGGCGTCGACCTCGAGGTCGGGGATGGTCTTCGCCACGGCGGCCACCTTCGCGTGGCGGAGCTCGGTCATCCGGTGGTGGTTGCCCGGGTCGTAGGAGATGTGGCCCGTCCCGTCCGCCTTCTCGAGTCCCCCGAGGCGGTGCTCGAGCCCTGGCGTGCCCGGGACGGCCCAGTCACGCGCCAGCGTGTCGGGGTCGCGCTTGTAGGGCAGGAACTCACCGTCGGCGTTGGGGCCCTCGGCGAACTCGACGGTCAGGTCGGGCAGCGAGTCCACGTCGGGCAGCGCCCACGGCTCCGCGGAGTTGGCGAGGTAGCCGTCGGTCAACAGCATCACCGGCGTCCGGTAGGCGAGCGCGATCCGTGCCGCCTCGATCGCCGCGTGGAAGCAGTCGGCTGGGCTCGACGCGGCGACGACCGGGAGCGGCGACTCGCCGTTGCGGCCGAACATGGCCTGCAGGAGGTCCGACTGCTCGGTCTTGGTCGGCAGGCCCGTCGACGGGCCACCGCGCATCACGTTGATGATCACGACCGGGAGCTCGTACATGTTCGCGAGGCCGACCGCCTCGGCCTTGAGCGCGATGCCCGGCCCGGAGGAGGCCGTCACGGCGAGCGCGCCCCCGAACGCCGCCCCGATCGCTGAGCCGATGCCCGCGATCTCGTCCTCGGCCTGGAAGGTCCGGACCCCGAAGTGCTTCTGCTTCGACAGCTCGTGGAGGATGTCGCTCGCCGGCGTGATCGGGTAGCCGCCGTAGAACAGCGTCAGGCCACTCAACTCGCCGGCGGCGACGAGGCCATAGGCCAGCGCGGCGTTCCCGGTGATGTTGCGGTACCGCCCCGGCGGCAGCTCTGCGGGGGCGACGTCGTACTTGAACGTGAACACCTCGGTGGTCTCACCGAAGTTCCAGCCGGCCTTGAGCGCCTTGACGTTGGCGTCGGCGAGCTCGGGCCGGGAGCCGAACTTGTCCTCGAGCCACTCGATCGTGCGCTCGATGGGGCGCGAGTACATCCACGAGACCAGCCCCAGCGCGAACATGTTCTTCGCACGCTGGGCCTCCTTGGTCGTCAGCGCCTTGGACTCGACGAAGTCCTCGAGCGCGGTCGTCGTCAACGACGTGATGGCGATCGGGTGGAGGCGGTAGCCCTCGAGCGAACCGTCCTCGAGCGGGTTGCTGTCGTAGCCGGCCTTCTTGAGGTTGCCGCGGCTGAACCCGTCGGTGTTGACGATGATCGTGCCGTCGGTCGGGACGTCTGGCAGGTGCTTCTTCAGCGCCGCCGCGTTCATCGCGACGAGGACGTCTGGCGCGTCGCCCGGCGTGTGGATGTCGTGGTCGCTGAAGTGCAGCTGGAACGAGGACACGCCGGCGATCGTCCCGGCAGGGGCGCGGATCTCTGCCGGGTAGTCCGGCAACGTCGCGAGGTCGTTGCCGACCGCCGCGGTCTCGGCCGTGAACCGGTCGCCCGTGAGTTGCATCCCGTCGCCGGAGTCACCAGCGAACCGGACGACGACGCCGTGGACCTGGCGCCGCTCGACGTCCTTCTCGGACTCCGTCGTTGCCGTCGTCATGGGGTCAAGAACCTCTCCCTGGGCGTGGCCGCTCGCAGGGAGTGGCCACGCTGCTCAACCTCCCGCGCGCGAGCCTACTGTCCACCCCGCATGCCGCTCGCCAACCGGATCCCCGGAGTCTCAACGTGCCCTCCGCGCCCACCGGCCACGTCGCCGTCCTCGCCCCGCTGCCCGCCGGGGGGGTCAGCCCGCACGTCCCCGATGGCATCGAGGTCATGACGGTCGGCGTCGACGGGAACGCCGTCGAGATCGCTCGAGGCGCCGCGTTCTGCGTCGCCGACTGGTCGTCGACCCATCGGGTGGAGGCCGGGGTCGTCGAGGCTCTCGCCCCGACGTGCCGGCTCGTCCAGATGCCCGCGGTCGGCCTCGACGGCGTGGACGTCGGAGCCTGTCGCGCCGCCGGGATCCCGGTCGCGAACTGCGCCGGAATGAACGCGATCGGCGTCGCCGAGTGGATCGTCTGGGCACTGCTGTCGACCTTCCGCGGCTTCGTGCACGCCGATCGGGCCATGCACGCAGGGCGCTGGGAGCAGTTCGGCCACGCCCGGTTCGAACTGCGCGGCAAGGTGGTGGGACTCGTCGGCATGGGCGACATCGCCCGCGAGACGGCGATCCGGCTCCGCCCGTTCGGATGCGAGTTGCGCTACTGGACCCGGACCCGCCGCCCGGCCGAGTTCGAGGCAGCGCACGGGCTGGCGTACCGGCCCGTCGACGACCTCTTCCAGGAGGCCGACGCGCTCGTCCTCGCCGTCGCCCTGACGGACGACACCCGCCATCTGGTTGACGCGGGGGTCCTGTCGCAGCTGAAGCCGACCGCCGTCGTCGTCAACGCGGCGCGTGGCGAGGTGTGGGACGAGGCAGCCGTCGCCGAGGCGTTGCGCGAAGGGCGCCTCCACGGTGCGGCGACGGACGTCTACGCCGTCGAGCCCGCGCCCCCGCGCCACCCACTGCACGGCATCGACACCGCCGTCCTGACGCCCCACGTCGCCGGGGCCTCCGTCGAGAGCGTCGTCGCCATCACGGGCCGCGTGTGGGAGAACCTCCGCCGCGTCTACGCGGGCGAGGACCCGCTCGGCCTGGTCTGAGCAGCTGGCACCGCCGGCGCGAGAGGGGCGCCCGCGTGGCGCCCCTCAGTCGTTCAGCGCCGCGAGGCACCGTGCCGCGATCAGGCCGACCACGACCGGGTCCGGGCCGAAGCGACCTGCATCGACGACGCTGACCCCATGCGCCTCGGCTGCCGCACGGGCCTCCAGCGCGGCCCGGTCGAAGAGGACGCCTCCGTAGAGGTTCCAGGCGAACAGCACGAGGCGTCGCACGCCCTGGGCCTGCAACCTCGCCACGGCCGTCGCGACGTCTGGCTCCGCGAGCGAGGCGAAGGCGTGCGTGTGTCGTGCGAGGCCGGCCGATCGCCCCAGCGCGGCGGCGGTGAGGGCGAACTCCCGCTGCGCTCGGACGTCCGAGGTCCCGGTCCCGACGACGAGCAGGCCGTCCTCGGGCTCGACCCCGCCCCCGAGGACGTCGGCCACGCGCTGAGTCGCGAGCTCGACCAGTCGGGGGTCGGGTCCCAGCACGTCGGCGGTGAGGACGTCGGGGCAGCCGGCATCGCGGGCGGCCCCGGCGACGAGCGGGACGTCCTCGTTCGCGTGGAAGGCCGAGAAGAGCAGGGCGGGCGCAACGACGATCGGGCGGTGACCGCGCACGGCCAGGTCGGCCGCCATGCCGGTTGCCGCCGGGTCCGCGCGCTCGAGGAACCCGGCGAAGGCGGCCACGCCGAGCCGCTCCTCGAGTGCCGACACGACCTCGTGGTGCTCGTCGTTCGCGGACGTGTGGGCTGAGCCGTGCGCGACGACGAGGACGGCGGGCCTGGCCTCAGCCACAGAGCTTCTTCAGCAGGAAGTACGGGTTCACCGCTCCCCCGCCGCCCGGATGCTGCTCGAAGTGGACGTGGGGGGTCGTGCCGCGGGCGTTGCCGGTGTCACCGTTGAAGCCGATGAGCTGGCCCGCGGTCACCCGCGCCCCGTCGCCGACCGCCCAGCCATCGAGGTGCATGTACCAGTACTGGTCACCGTCGACGCCTCGCAGGATCGCCCACAGGCCGGCATTGCGGCCCGGGCTGCGGATGTCGAGCGTCCCGCCGACGATCGCGTACACCGGCAGCCCGCGCGGGGCGAGGATGTCGGTGCCTCGGTGTCGGCGGCCACCCGAGCGGGGCGCGCCCCAGGTGTTGGTGAACGAGTTCGGCTGGGCGACCGGACAGGCGTAGCCCCCGGCAGCTCGGATCGCGGCCTGGCGCTCCGCCTCGCGGCGAGCTGCCTCTGCGGCTGCTCGTCGCCGCTCCTCCTCGATCTCGACGTTGCGCTGCGCCTGCAGCTCGCTCTCGAGCTCCTGCGCCTCCTCGAGATCCGCGGTCAGCTGCTCGACGAGCTGGCGCCGCTCCTCGACCGTGGCGATGAGGTCGGCGTTGGCCGCCTCCAGCTGCAACTTCGCGGCCGCGACCTCGACCCTGGCGTTCGTGGCCGTCTCGGCGGCGGCCTCGTCACCGCGGATCAGCAGGCGCCCGACGGTGGCCCTGGTCAGCGCCGCGTCGACGCCCTTGCCGGCGACGAACAGGGCGGCCGGGTCGAGGCGGCTGCCCTTGTAGATGTCGCGGATGCGCAGGGCGATGCGATCGGCCGCCGCCGCGTACTCGCGCTCGAGCCCGTCGATCCGCTGCTGGAGCTCGTCCCGCTGCGCCTCGAGACGGGCCATCTCGACCTCGATCTCGTTGAGGCGGATGGCCGCCTGGTCGAGTCGGACCTGGACCTCCTGCCGGGCCACGCGGGCGCGGTCGAGTCGCTGCTGGGTGCTCTGGGCGGACGCGATCGGCGCGAGTGACGTGACCAGCAGGATCACGACCGACGCGAGGAGGAAGGTCCGACGGGTGGGGCCCAGCGCGTGTCCTCTGCGGTGGCAGGAAGGACCAGCAGCCTACTCGGGCCGTGGGTGACGCAGGGCGTTGCTACCGTCGCCCCGGAACTGCCCGGGGGGTCCGATGCCAACGCTGGCGGAGCTGATCGACGGCGAGGCCGCAACGATCGAGCCACACGAACCACTGTCACATGCGGCACGTGTGATGTACGAGAACCGGGTGGGCTCGCTGTGCGTCCTCGACGAAGCAGACGCGCTCGTCGGCATCTTCACCGAGCGTGATCTCCTGCGGGCGTGTGCGGCGGGGATCGACACGCACCAGTCCACGGTCGGCAACTGGATGACCGAGGACCCCATGACCGCGACCGGCGACACCGACGCCGAGACGGCGATGGCGTTGATGATCGACCGCGACTTCCGACACCTGCCCGTCGTGGCGGAAGGCGGCCTGGTCGGCGTCGTGTCGATGCGACGGCTGTCCAAGGCGCTGCGCGCCAGCCGTTGAGGTCCCTCAGGGACCGAATGCCTCCGACGCGGCCACGCCGCCCCGCCCGGCCTGCTCGTCGGGGACGAGGGTGTAGTCCCGCACGGTCGGGTACGCGAGCTCGACGCGGTCGGTCGCCTCGAAGGCCTCGAGGATCACGCGCCAGGCACGCTGGTCGTACGACCGCCGCTGGCGAACCGGCACGAGCAGCCGGCCGGTGAGCAGGACCCCACTGTCACGGACCGAGACGTACACGGTCGGGGTGAGGTGCGTGTAGCGGATCTTGTAGTCCCTGGCAGCCTGTCGGATCGAGGCGCGCGCCTGCTCGACGACACCTTCGGTCAGCGGGGTCAGCCCATCGAGCATCAACTGCTCGGCCAGCCGCCAATCGGACTCGAACGTGACGAGGACGGGCACCTCGTGCCAGATGTAGGGGAACGACTCGGTCGAGTTCTCCACCGCGTGCACGAGGAACTGGCCGTTCGGCACGTGGACGATGCGCCCGGTCGACTGGTCGGCGTCGACCCAGTTCCCGATCTCGAGCAGGGTGGTGCGGAACAGCCGGATGTCGACGACGTCGCCGCGGATGCCGTTGACCTCGATCCGGTCGTCCACCCGGAAGGGGCGGCGCCACACGACGTAGACCCACCCGGCGATGTTCTTCAGGAGGTCGCTGAGGGCGATCGCGAGGCCGGCCGAGGTCAGGCCGAGGAACGTGCCGACGTTGCCCAGCGGCTCGAGCCAGATGATGATCAGTGCGAGGATCGCGACGGCCACGAAGATGTAGCCCAGGGACTTCCTCGCCCGGTAGGCCACGTCCAGGTCGTCGACCCGACGGTTGACGAACCTGCGGGCGGCGAACCGGAGGCCGAACAGCGCGAGGAAGAGGAACGCGGTCTGCGCGATCTTCGTCTGCGTCGCGTCGAAGCCGAGCGTCTCGCTCAGCCACTCCACGGTGCCCTCCTCACAGCGTCGCGGCCCGATCGTACGGCGCCCGCGTCGCGGAGACGCCGCAGTTCGGCGTCCCGTCGCCGGGAGTCTCGCAGACCACCCCGACCCGCGGAGCGAGCCGCGTGTTACACGGCACTCGGACCTGTAACATCGACCGGCTAGGATGCGCGGGCAGGCGGCGCGCCTCCGTACGCTCCGCGGCGCGGAGAGAGGCAGCACGCGTGGCGCAGGACTTCGACTACGACGTCATCATCATCGGCAGCGGCTTCGGCGGGAGCGTGAGCGCGCTGCGGCTGACCGAGAAGGGCTACCGGGTCGGCGTCATGGAGGCGGGACGGCGCTTCGAGAAGGACACGCTGCCCAAGAACAGCTGGGACGCCAAGAACTTCCTCTGGCTGCCCCGGCTGGGCCTCAAGGGGATCCAGCGCATCACGTTCCTGAAGGACGTCCTGATCCTCAGTGGCGCCGGCGTGGGCGGGGGCTCCCTCGTCTACGCGAACACGCTGTACCGGCCGCTCGACGCGTTCTACGAGGACGGCCAGTGGCGCGACATCACCGACTGGCGGGACGAGCTCGCGCCCTACTACGACCAGGCCGAACGCATGCTGGGCGTGGTCGAGACGCCGCTCACGACCCCGGCCGACGAGGTCCTCCGCGAGGTCGCCGAGGACATGGGGATCGGCGAGACCTTCCACCCCACCAACGTCGG
>JBFHRB010000109.1:0-10610 GCA_041591915.1 Nitriliruptorales bacterium | reverse complement strand
GGTGCCGAGCAGGACGAACCGGCCGTGCGGGCGCGTCATGCGGAAGCCGTCGTCGATGGTCTGCGGCAGCCCGACGCAGTCGTAGACCACGTCGAAGCCGTGCTCGAGGATCGGCCCGGAGAGGCGGTTGCCCCGGACGGTCGTCCCGAGCTGCTCCGCCGCCGCGTCGACGAGGCTCGCCTTCGTCCCGTGGAGCGTGTGCGCCGCCCCTCCGCGGATCGCGAGCGCGTCGTTGCGGTCGTCCAGGGCGGCCACCGTGACCTCGACGTCGGGCGCGAGGGCCGCGAGCGAGTGCACGACGGCGAGCCCGATGGCGCCCGGACCGATGACGAGTACGCGGGCGCCCTTCTCCGGGAGGTTGCGGGCCACACCGTGAGCTGCCACCGCGAACGGCTCCGTGAGCACGGCGGAGCGGTCGTCGAGCGCCCTGGGCAGGGCGTAGACACGGGAGCGTGGTGCGACGAGCTCGGTGGCCCAGCCTCCACCGAGCCGGTGCCACCCCATCCCGAAGCCCGAGTCGTCCTGTCCCGCGTCGCTGAAGTGCTGGCAGAGGTGGTCCTGCCCGTCCTGGCAGCGCGGGCACGGCGGCTGGCCCTTCTCGACGCAGCCCATGAGTGGCTCGACGACGACGCGGTCGCCGACGGCCACGCCCGCGCCCCGGTCCGCCTCCGACACGACGCCGACGACCTCGTGCCCCGGGACGAATCGCCGCGGCATCCCGTACAGGGCCATGAGGGTCGTCCCCATGCCCGTGACCGTGAGCATCTTGCGGTCGCTCGCGCAGACGCCGGAGAGCGTCGGCTCGACGCGGACCCAGCCCTTCGGGCGCACCGGTGCCTTGCGGTCGACCAGCTTGAGCGGAGAACCGGTCCCGCCGTGCTGGAACTCGGGCCGCATCCGACCGGCGGTCGTCGCGACGGCGACGCGGTGTGGCGACAGGCGGACCTCGAGCGCCTTGATCCGGCGGCTCATGCGACCTCCACTCCGGCGGCCACCGCCACCGACGACTGCCTGATCCTGCCGTGCTCGATCGCACCGAAGCTGAACGTCGGCGTGACACCCGGCGCGAGCGGGTGCTTGACGAGCTCGCTCGACGGGAACGTCTGGCGGAACGTGCCCTCGGGCGTCGGGTCGGCGACGAGCGCCTCGACGACCATCGAGTTGTACTGCCAGGCCGCGAACTCGAGCGTGTTCGCGTTCATGACCACCTCGCGCCCGTAGTCCGCCGACGCCGACCGCAGACCGGCGATCCTGGAAGCATGCGGCGCCCAGGCCTCGGCCGCGATCCCGTTCTCCGAGCTGGTCCACACCCCGCGGTCGGTGCGCAGGACGAGGCTCATGTTCCCGGCGGTGTGCCCGGGGGTGGCCATCAGGGCCACACCCGGCCCGAGCAGCGCATCGCCATCCACCAGCCGGATGCGCTCGGTTGCGAGGTCCACGTACGTCTCGGGCTGGTACCAGGGTGCCTGCAGCGGGTGGAGGTGGCGGATGGCCTCCCACTCCCGCCGTTGCACGAGCAGTGTCGCGTTGGGGAACCACGGAGCCAGTGGTCCGGACGGCGAGCCGAGGTCGGGACAGGGGCTGCGGGTGCCCACCTGACGCCGGACGTCCTGCGTGTGCAGGTGGTCGAAGGCGAGGTAGTCGACGTCCGCCGGGTCGATGCCGAGGGCCCGCAGGTGGCCGAGCACGGTGCCGTGGTTGAGCATCTTGCGGGCGGCGTTGACGGGCAGCCTCATCTTCCGCCGCAGCGCGTCGAAGAAGGGCGTGTGCTCGCCCAGCTCGACGTCCGACGGCTCCCAGAGCAGTGTCCGACGCTGTCCGTCCTCGTCGTCCCATTGCACGACGAGCATGCGGTTGAGGATGAACAACAGCGGGGCGGGTGACTTCGCCGCCCCGTGGAAGCCGAACCTGGTCGGGTAGGGCACGGAGGTGAGGTCGCACGTCGTGACCGCCGACGGCAGCCCGCTGTCACCGATGACCCGGCGGAAGTCCGGCACCGCCTCGCGCAGCGCATCGAGCTCCTCACCCGGCGGTCGCGTGCCCACCGGACCGCCGGGCTCCATCCCACGCGCCTCCATCAGGGGCAGGATGGGGGCCAGGTCGTCAGCGAGGTCGACGTCGGGCAGTTCGTAACGCACGCGGGCTCCACCCGTGGGGATTGGGCGGAGGCTAGTGAGCGTCCCCGTACGCTGGGTACGTGGAGATCCGACTCGGTCGTCTTGGCGGCGTGGCGGTCACGGCGCACCTCTCGGCGCTCGCCATGGCCGGCATCGTCTGGCTGTGGCTGTACACGAGCCTCGGCTACGCCGACGCGGGCTACGGCACGGTCGTGGCGATCCTGCTGAACACGGTGGTGACGCTCGGGTTCGTTGGCACGGTCGTCGTCCACGAGGCGGCACACGCCTTCGCCGCACGCCGACTGCGGCTCGAGGTCGTCGGCATCACGTTGTTCGCGCTCGGCGGCGTGACGCGACTCCGACACGAGCCCGAACATCCTGGGGACGAGGCCATCGTCGCCGTGGCGGGTCCGGTCACCAACCTGCTCCTCGGTGCCGTCGCCCTCGTGCTCGCCCGAACCAGGGCGGCCGGGGACACGGCGATCATCATGGAGTTGCTCGGCCAGTTCAACGCCATCGTGGGCGTCTTCAACCTGCTGCCAGGGCACCCACTCGACGGTGGCAGCCTGCTACGTGCGGCCATCTGGCGGCTTCGCGGTGACCGGAACCGTGCGGCGGCGGCCGTCGCGATCAGCGGGACCGCCCTCGGCTACGCGATCATGGCCGTCGGCCTCGTGCTGTCCTTCGCACGCGATGACGGCTCGTTCGGCGACGGACTCTGGCTCGTGCTCGTCGGACTGTTCATCGCCAACGCTGCCCGGGCGGCGCAGGTGCGGGGGACCGTGGCCGGCGCGCTCGAGGGACTGCTGGCCGCAGACCTCGCCCGCCCCGTCACGTGGACCGCCCTGGCCGACCGGCCGGTGCTCGAGGTCGTCGTCGCCTCCACGCACGAGGTTCGCGATGCCGTGGTGGTCGACGATTCGGGACGCGCCCTCGGGGTGTTCGGCCGCGAGGAGTTCGAGGGCGTGCCGTGGCACGAACGCGAGACCACGACGTTGCGGCAGCGCATGCGGCCGTTCGCGGGGAGCATCGGGGCCGACCTGCCGGCGCGCAGTGCCCTCGAGCGCTTCGGCGGCGACCCGAATGCGGTGCTCCTGGTCGAGACCAGCGGGGGAGAGGTCTACGGGGTGCTCGACGCCGACCGCGTCCTGCACCGGGTCGAGGCCCACCGCCGCGGAACGGCAGGAGCCGAGGCCTAGGCCTCGGCTCCATGCACGTCCGGCTCCCGCTCCGAACGGTACGGGCAACGCTAGCACCCGGCGTCGCGTCCCGGTGGGCCGTCGTCGGGCATCGCGGGCCGGGGTCTACGCGGCGCCCTCGCGCTGGCGGATCAGGTTCAGCGCCGAGCCGGCCTTGAACCACGCGATCTGCTCGTCGCTCATGGTGTGCTTGACGGTGATCTCGTCCCTGCTGCCGTCCTGGTGCTCGAGCACCATCGTGAGCGGCTTGCCCGGCGCGAGGTCGCCCAGCCCGAGGACCGAGACGCGGTCGTGCTGCTGGACCTTCTCGTAGTCGGCGGGGTCCGCGAACGTCAGCGGGAGGATGCCCTGCTTCTTCAGGTTCGTCTCGTGGATCCGCGCGAAGCTGCGGACGACGATCGCGCGGCACCCGCGGAAGCGGGGCTCCATCGCCGCGTGCTCACGTGAGCTGCCCTCACCGAAGTTCTCGTCCCCGACGACGACCCACTCCTGCCCCTGCTGGTGCCACTTCTTGGCGAGGTCGGGGTACGACATCTTCGCGTCACCGTCGAGCACGTCGGTCGCCGTGGAGTCGCCCGAGAAGGCGCCGATCGCCCCGAGGTAGAGGTTGCCCGAGATGTTCTCGAGGTGACCCCGGAAGCGCAGCCACGGGCCCGCCATCGAGATGTGGTCGGTCGTGCACTTGCCCTTGGCCTTGAGCAGCACCGGCAGGGCGACGATGTCCTCGCCGTCCCAGGGCTTGAACGGCGTCAGACGCTGCAGGCGCTCGGACTCCGGCGCGATGACGACGTCGCCCTCCGTGCCGGCCGTCGGCGCGACGAAGCCCTCCTCGCCACGCGTGAAGCCACCGTCGGGCAGCTCCTCGCCGACGGGCTCCGGCAGGGCCACCTCCTCGCCGTCGTCGTTGGTCAGGACGTCACGGGTCGGGTCGAAGTCGAGCCGCCCCGCGAGCGCCATGGCGATGACGGTCTCGGGCGAGCCGATGAAGGCCAGGGTCTCGGGGTTGCCGTCGTTGCGCTTGGGGAAGTTGCGGTTGAAGGACGTGACGATCGAGTTCTTCTCGCCCTTCTCGACGTCGTCCCGCTTCCACTGCCCGATGCACGGGCCGCACGCGTTGGCGAGCACGGTCGCGCCGATCGCCTCGAGGTCGGCCAGGAGGCCGTCACGCTCGATGGTCGCGCGCACCTGCTCGGAGCCCGGCGTGATCATCAGCTTCGTCTTCGAGGTGAGCCCGTGCTCCTTCGCGTGGCGAGCGATGGAGGCCGCCCGGGTGATGTCCTCGTACGACGAGTTCGTGCACGAGCCGACGAGCGCAGCCGTGATCTCGACCGGGTAGCCCTTCTTCGGTGCCTCGTCCTTCATCGCCGAGACCGGCCGGGCGAGGTCAGGCGTGTGGGGGCCGACGAGGTGCGGCTCGAGGGTGTCGAGGTCGATCTCGATGACCTGGTCGTAGTACTTCTGCGGCTCCGCCTGGACCTCGTCGTCGGCGCGGAGGAACCTCGCGTACTGCGTGGCGAGGTCGGCCAGTTCCTCGCGCTCCGTGGCCTTCAGGTAGCGGGCCATCGACTCGTCGTAGGCGAACAGGGAGGTGGTCGCGCCGATCTCGGCACCCATGTTGCAGATGGTGCCCTTGCCCGTCGCCGAGATCGACTCCGCGCCGGGGCCGAAGTACTCGACGATCGCGCCGGTGCCGCCCTTGACCGTCAGGATCTCCGCGACCTTGAGGATGATGTCCTTGGGCGACGTCCAGCCGCCGAGCGTGCCGGTCAGCTTGACCCCGATGAGCTTCGGGACGCGCAGGTTCCAGGGCATCCCGACCATGACGTCGACGGCGTCCGCGCCACCGACCCCGATCGCGACCATGCCGAGCCCGCCGGCGTTGGGGGTGTGGGAGTCGGTGCCGATCATCATCCCGCCCGGGAAGGCGTAGTTCTCGAGCACGACCTGGTGGATGATCCCGCTGCCGGGCTTCCAGAAGCCCATGCCGTAGCGCTGGGAGGCCGACCGCAGGAACTCGTATACCTCGCGGTTGTTCTCGTTGGCGAGCTGCAGGTCGGCGTCGGCGCCGACGTACGCCTGGATCAGGTGGTCGCAGTGGACCGTGGTCGGCACCGCCACCTCGTCCTTGCCCGCCAGCATGAACTGCAGGACCGCCATCTGGGCGGTCGCGTCCTGCATCGCGACGCGGTCGGGCCGGTAGTCGGTGTAGTCGACGCCGCGCTCGAGCCCTGCGCCGTCGGGGTCGTCGAGGTGTGAGAAGAGGACCTTCTCGGCGAAGGTCAGGGGCCGGCCGTAGCGTTCGCGAGCCTTCGGCATCCGCTCCTCGTACTTGCGGTACGCGGCCTCGACGAGGGCGAGCGGGGTGGACGCGGCGGGATGGCGGTCGGTCATCGGGGAGGCTCCTGGATCAGTTGCGTTCGAGCGTAGTGGTCGTGGATGTGCGCAGGGCTGCCAGACCCTGATGGATGGCCAGTGCACCGCGGTCGCGGAGTCGCCTGGCGATGGCGGGCTGGGTGATGCCGAGCTCGGTCGCCACGTCGACCTGGCGCTCGCCGTCGAGGAGACCCTGCAGGGCTCGCCGGTCGCGCAGGTCCATGCGGGCGAAGAGCTGGTCCTGGCAGAGCAGGTAGGCGTTGACGGCGCCCTGCTCGACGCCACCGTGGTCGCGGAAGGCGCTGCGGAGCGAGGGCGGCCACCCGTGGCGACCCGGCAGCTCCTGCGCCGAGCGACAGGCGTCGGAGGCCAGCGTCCACGCGGGCCCCGTCGCGGCGGTCTGGGAGGTCGGACTCGGCGGGCGCGGACCCCGCCCGAGGCCCACCCGCACGTCGATGGGTTCGAGCTCGCCGTCGGTCGTGCCCAGCGCGACGAGGCCGAGGGCGAGCCGGAGCCGCAGGGCCGCCTCGACGGCAGGGGCGAGGTCGTCGAACGCCGCATGGAAGCGGTCTCGCTCCACGCGTCGCGGTCCGTACCGGGCCGGGACGCGCGCGGCGACGAGGAGGAGTGCGTCGTCGAGTGCCGCGATCAACGCCTGCTGGTCGACGTAGCGACGCGACGTCACCACGTCGCCGATGAGCACGATCTCGATGGCCATAAAGCCACGATATAACGCTGAGGCTTCTATCGGGGGCCTCGTGCGCAGGGCGATCGGCAGCGCTGCAGCCGGTAGGGGCTAGTTCGCAATGACCAGGGCTCGCGGCGGAATGCCCGATATATTCGGGCAATCCCTGCTACGTTGCGCGGCGGGGGTACCGATCAGGGAGTAGGACTAGTCATCTGACCGCGCGGAAGGACCTGACGCGTGGACGAGCACCAGACGCTGCACGACCCGGGGGCCGCCTGATGTACGGGCGGGACGCCGAACTCAGCCGCGCACTGGGGGTGCTCGACGTCCAGACCCGCTCCGGATCGAGCCTGCTGATCTCCGGTGAGGCGGGTATCGGCAAGACCGCGCTCCTGCAGGAGGTCGCGAACCAGGCACGTCGACGTGGGCTGCCCGTGCTCGCCGGTGGTGCGCACCAGCTCGAGGCCGACCTGTCGTTCGCCGCCGTCGCCAACGTCCTCGGGCTCGCCTCGGCCTCGGACCGGGGCTCGGCCCGTCTCCGCTCGCTCCTGAGCGAGCGCGCCGGCGCGCCGGGGACCTTGCGGCTTCGGTTGCTCGAGGAGCTGACGCGCGCGGTCGTGGAGCGCGCGGATGCCGGGGGAGTCCTCGTCATCCTGGACGACGCCCACTGGGCGGACCCGGACAGCCTCGCCGTCATGGACCGCCTCGTGGCGCGGACCCGGACGCATGCGCTGAGCGTGCTCGTCTCGCTGCGGGATCACCCCCGTCGGCGTGAGACGGACGCGCTGCGTGACCGGATGCAGGCCGTCGGGGCCGGCGAGCTGCGACTCGGGCCACTCGACGAGGATGCGTCCGTGGCCCTGGCCATGGACCGGGCCGGGGCCGTCCTCGACGGAGAGACCCTGATGCTCGTTCGGCAGGCCTCGGGCAACCCGCTGCTGATCGAGTCGGCGGTCCGTGGTCGAGGCGACGAGGGCTACGACGGCCTGACGAGCGCCGTGCGTGCTCGGGTGGACGAGCTCTCGCCGGCCGCCAGAGAGCTCGTGGCGATGGGCGCCGCGTGGGGCCGTCCCTTCCAGATCGCCGACCTCGCGGCGGCCGTCGAGCGCAGCGTCCTCGATGTGATCAGGGACATCGACGACGTGATCGCGGCCGAGATCTTCGAGTCCGTTGGCGAGCGCCTCGGGTTCCGCCATGCGTTGATCCGCGAGGTCGTCGCGGACGAGATGCCCACGTCGATGAGGCTGGCGCGCCAGCGGCAGGTCCTGGACGTCCTCACGGCCCGCGACGCCGTCGCCGCCGAGCGGGCACCGATCGCCGTCAGGATCGCCGAGGTCGACCCCTCGGGGATGCTCGAGTCGCTCCGAACGCTGGCGAGCGAACTCGCCCCGCGAGCGCCGGCGATGGCCGTGCGGCTGCTGGACCTCGCCCTGACCGCGCCCGGCGCGCGCCCCGTCGAGGTCGAGGTCCGTGCCGAGCGGGCGTGGGCCCTCTTGGGTGCGGACCGCTTCGAGGAGGCACTCGACGCGGCCCACCTCGTACTCGCGGGCGAGACGACGCCCGACCTTCGCGTGGACATGCACCAGGTCGCGGCCGAGGCCCTGCGCGCCATGGGCGCCGCGAAGCGGGCGCTCGACGAGCTCGACGGCGCGGCGCGGGCGGCCAGTGTGGATCGGCGAGCCGGGGTGATGGCCAGGATCGCGCACTACGCCGCCGTCGCACGCGACGTCGACCGCGTCGAACGGGCGGCCCGTGAGGCGCTCGCGCTCGCTCGCAAGGTCGGCGACGACCGGGCGGCGGGCCGGGCCTACCTCGCGCTGGCGATGTGGGAGGAGCAGACGGGCTCCCTGCAGGATTCCGTCGCGTACCGGCGGCTGGCACTCGAGCACGTCGACCGCACCGGCGAGGAGGAGTTGCTCCAGCTCGATCCGTTCGCCCTCATCGCGAGCCGCAGCGACGAGGACCGCGCCGAGGCGCTGCAGGTCCTGCAGACGGGGCTGCGCCTGTGCGAGGAGCGCGGACTCGTGCCACGGGCGGCTCGCTACCAGCTCGCGCTCGGAACGCTGCGGCACCAGACCGGGGACTGGGACGAGGCGGTCGGTGCCCTGGGCACGACGCTTGCCATCGCGGACGAACTCCTGGAACCCCTCCCCGGCGTCGAGACCGCCGCCATGAGGTACGCGCACATCAACATCCACCGAGGCGACCTCGACCGCGCTGGACGGCTGCTCGACCGCGCCGCCGAGGCACTCGACTGGCTCGAGACGCCCGAGCACTACCTGCCCTTCCAGCTGCACCGGTTCCGCGCACAGCTCGCCGAGGCCGAGGGCGACCTCTCGAGGGCACTCACCGAGGCGCGGTCGACGCTCGAGCTGCTCGTGTCCTCGGCCGCGGCCGAGGGCCCGGCCCTCGACTTCTTCGCCTCGCGCGCCGTCCCGCTGGCGCTGCGCGGTGGCGACCCGACGCTGGCGAGCGCGCTCATCGAGCAGGCGGCCAGGCGGGAGGGCCGCGGTGCCGAGCGTCCCGACCTGGCCCTCGCCCGTGCCGTGTTCGACGGGGATGCGCGGGCGGCGAAGGCGGCGCTCGAGGCGATCGACGCTCGCGCCTCTGCCGTCTTCGTCCGGGCCGAGGCGCGTGAGGACGCCGCGACGGCGGTGGCCGCCAGCGGTGACCGCGAGGAGGCGATCGGGCTCCTGCGCGAGGCCCACGCGCTGTGGGTCGAGATGGGTGCGTCGGCCGCGTTGGCCAGGATCATCGCGCGCATCCGCAACCTCGGTGGCTCCCCGCCGGCGCAGGCGCCAGACGCGGACGAGGGTGGCTGGGCCCTGCTCACCCCGACGGAGAAGCGCGTCGTCGCCCTCGTGGCAGACGGACTCATCTACCGAGACGTGGCCGAGCAGCTGTTCGTGTCTCGCCGGACGGTCGAGACGCACGTGGCCAACGTGTTCCGCAAGCTCGGGATCAACTCGCGGCGCGAGCTCGCGGACCTCTACGCGCAGTGGGGCAACGACCGCGCCTGAGTCCGTTCCGGGCCGGTACGCTGTCGCCCATGGCCGGCGTCGCCGGCCGTTCGCATGTCGCCGAACCACCAGTGGCCCGAGCCGCGCCTCCGGCTGCGACCAAGGAGCGATCCATGCGCGTTCGCCTGCGCAACCCCGACCGCACGGAGACCGTCACCGGTCCGTGCACCGTCTCCGAGTTGCTCGCCCGCCTCGACCTCAACCCCACGACCGTCCTCGTCATCAACGACGGGGAGCTGGTCCCCGGCCCCGCCGAGCTGGCGGACGACGCAGAGGTCGAGATCCGGCCCGTCATCTCCGGCGGGATGGGCGCGCCCCGTTGTCGTGTCTGTCGCCAGCCGGCCGTGATCGAGGAGCCGCGGCACCGCTCCGCATGGTGCGGCGGGCACTTCCTCGACCACGTGCACGCCCAGGTCCGCAAGGCCATCGACCACCCCGGCAAGGCGGTGGCCGAGGAGCGCATGTTCTCCTACGAGGACCGGCTCCTGGTGGCGGTCTCGGGCGGCAAGGACTCCCTCGCCCTGTGGAAGATCCTCCTCGACATGGGCTACCGCGCGGACGGCCTCTACGTCGGCCTGGGCATCGGCGGCTACTCGACCCGTTCGGGCCAGATCTGCCGAGAGTTCGCCGCGCGGCACGCCGAGCCGCGCGGGCTCGAGCTGGTGTACGTCGACATGGAGCGGGAGTACGGCTACTCGACCCCCTCGGGGTCGCAGGCCTCCCGACGCCCGACCTGCGGCGTCTGCGGGCTGTCCAAGCGCTACATCTTCAACAAGGTCGCCATCGAGCGCGGCTACGACGTCATGGTCACCGGCCACAACCTCGATGACGAGGCCGCGACCCTGCTCGGCAACGTGCTCCGCTGGCAGGAGGACTTCCTCGAGCGGCAGCGTCCCGTCCTCCCGGCGACCGGCACGAACCAGGTCCGCAAGGTCAAGCCCCTGTACCGGCTGTCCGAGCGCGAGATGGCCGCGTACTGCGTCGTCGCCGGGATCGACTACGTGGTGGAGGAGTGCCCGCTCGTCGAGGGCAACACCGGCCACGAGCTCAAGGACGCACTCAACGCCCTCGAGGTCGCCGCGCCGGGAAGCAAGGCACAGTTCCTGTTCGGGTTCCTCGACAAGCACGCCGACAAGTTCGACCGACCGCGTCGGGAGGTCGAGGCAGGGCTCCACGCCTGCGCGACCTGCGGCATGCCGACCACCGGCGAGGT
>JBFHRB010000108.1:0-10727 GCA_041591915.1 Nitriliruptorales bacterium | reverse complement strand
GTCGGTCGACCCGGTCGCGGTCGCGGTCCCGGTGATGAGGTACTCGTGCTGCTCGTAGCCGAAGGGGGCCGGGTCGAACCAGCTGTCCCACAGGGGATGGCCCTGGATCCCGACGCCGTACGGGATCTCCTCCAGCGTCGGCGCCGGGTCCTGCGCCGTCGCCGGCACGGTGAGTGCGAGCAGCATGAGGGCCGCGCTCAGGAGCGCGGCGGCGAGTCGAGCGAGCATCAGTCGGTGTCCATCCACGTCAGGCAGGCGGCCAGGACCGCCGCGGCGCCGTCGTCGTCGACGTGGGGTGCCACGAGGTGGGCGGCGGCCTTGAGGCGGCTGCTGGCCTGCCCCATCGCGATGGCCGTCCCGGCGACCTCGAACATCGAGCGGTCGTTGTTGCCGTCACCGATGGCCACGACAGCGTTGAGTTCGACGCCGACGTGGCTGGCCCCTGCCGCGAGCGCGCGACCCTTGTCCGCGTCCGGATGGTTCGCGTTGACGTAGTGGATGTCTGGTGTGCGCGGTGACCCGGCGCCGCCGGCCTCCAGCCCCGCCCGACGCAGTTCGTCCTCGATGCCGTCGGGGTCGCCCGTGCCGTTGAACAGCGCGAGCGTGCACTTGAACACCTCGGCCCCGTCGGGGAGTGCGTCGACGGTGTCGATCGGCGGCCGGCCGAGCAGGTCCCAGTGGGGCTCGGCGCGCGGGTCGCGGTCGGTCACGTAGTAGCCGTCCTCGACGTAGACCTCGGCGTACAGGCCGGCGCGGCCACAGAGGTCGAGCACGGCGTCGAGGTGGTCCGGGTCGAGTGGCCACTTCGCGATCGTCCGGCCGTCGCAGCGGACCTGTGCGCCGTTCTCGATCACGTGGGGACCGGGGGAGCGGACCTGCTCCCACAGGGGTTCGACGGCGAGGCGCATCCTGCCGGTCGCGAAACCGAAGCGCATGCCCGCCTCGTCAGCGCGCCGGATGGCGGCCACGACCGGCGGCGTCATCAGCGCCTGGGGTCCGACGAGCGTGCCGTCGACGTCGGCGACGACCAGCCTCGGCGGAGCCGGACGCCACTCGTCGATGCGCCCGCCAGGCGCGAGCCCGAGGGGGAGTTCCATCAGCCGACGATGTTGATCGAGCCGTACTTCTCCTCGTAGCCCGTCATGTTCGTGTTCAGCGCCTGGATGACCCGGCCGACCAGCGTCGGCGCGATCTTCACGCGCGACACGACCTCGGCGTTGACCTTGCCCCCGGGGCCGGGCAGGAGCTGGCAGAAGTCGAGCGTGAACTCGTGTGGCGAGTGGGACACGACGAGGAAGTTCGCGTACGTGCCGTACTTCTCGTCGTCGGGGACCTGGATCTGGATCTGTTGCGGCGGTTGCGGCTGCTGCTCGTCAGGCTGGTCTGCCATGGCCCCGTTCCCTGTTCGGCGGTCCGGCCGAGGCTAGCGTCGCCCTCCAAGCCCACTCGGAGGAACCCATGGCTGACGTGCCGCAGCAGATGGCGGAACGCCTCGGCGTCGCGCCCCTGACCGAAGCGGAGATCGAGGTCATCCTCGATGCCGCCCGGGACATCGCCCACAACACCGAGCGGAAGTGGACGCCGGTCACGACGTTCCTCATGGGCGTCGCCGTCGCGGGGGCCGACGGGGCGGACCGAGCGGCCGCCCTCTCGTCGATGGCCGACGACGTGCGCGCAGCACTCGGGGTGGCGCAGGACTAGGGCAGCGGCACGCCAGGGTCGAGCACCGCGACCTCCTCGCCGCGGACGTGCAGGCGCGACGCGATGTGGACCGCGTGCTCGCCGTGGAGCACGGACGAGGTCCCCTGTGGCGGCACGCCGTCGGTGAGGTCCCAGCCGGTCGGCACGTCACGCACCACCGGCACGAGCGGGAAGCCGGGGAGCCAGTGCTCGAGCGCCACGACCTCGGCATGACGGATCGCCTGCTCGACGAGGTCGGCAGGCAGGCCAGCGCGGGCCTCGATCAGGGTGTCGCGCTGCGCGGCGATCGCGACCGGCCCGTCGGACAGGTCGCAGACCTCCTTCGCGCGCGCGGACAGGCCTTCGGTCCCGATCCTGCGGGCCCGCGCGATGATCTCGTGCTTGTCGAACCCGGCCAGGGGGCGCAGGACCGTACGGGACACCATCGTGTCGATCTCGGCGAGGTGTGCGAGCGTCTGCGAGGACACCTGGCCCACCGACTCGCCCGTGACGAGCGCGTGGACGTCGAGGCGGTCCGCGATCCGGTCCGCGGCGGCGAACATCAACTGCTTGAGCACCACCTGGCGCAGGCGGGGAGGCACGTCGCTGTACAGCGACTCCTTGATGGGCTGGAAGTCGAGCATCCACACCGTGGGGCTGGTGCCCGTGCCCCAGCGCCGCCACAGGTCGTGCGCCACGACCATCGCGTGGTCGCTGGCTGCGCAGTCCAGCTTGAAGTGCACGAAGTCGGTGGGGCAGCCGCGCCGCATCATCATCCAGGCCGCGACGGGTGAGTCGAAGCCCCCACTCAGCAGGGACAGCACCGGGAGCTGGGTGCCCAGCGGGACCCCACCGGGCCCGTCCCACGAGCGCTCGACCACGAAGCCCTCGCGATCCATCACGTCGACGCGCACCTCGACCTCGGGATCACCGAGGTTCACGCCGGCGCTGCGCTCCCGCAGGGCGGCCCCGATCGCGATCGATGCGTCCTGCGAGCTCCAGTCGTGCGTGCCCCGGCGGCGGAACCGCACGGCGAACGTCCGTCCGACCACGAGGTGGCCGGCGATGCCGACCACCGAGGAGACCACCTCGTCGAGGTCGGGCGCCGCGAAGGACCGCACGCGGTCGACGCGGTGGACGCCGAAGGTCGAGCGCAGCACGTCCAGCGCGACGTCGTCGTCCTCGGTGGTGACGACGAGGCGGTTGCCGAGGTCCTCGAACTCCGCCTCCACGGCGCGGCGCCGGAACCCGGTGGTCACGTTGTCGACGAGGGCACGCCGGAACCACCGCGCGGTGCGCCGTGACTTCGTGTGGATCTCGCCGGACAGCGTGATGAGGTACTGCATCTCGCCAAGGTGCCAGATGATCGGGGTCGCGCGCCATCTCCGCGCGCTCGGGGTCGACCTCTGTCCCGTCGGCTGCGACCGGCCTAGCCTGCGCTCGATCGATCAGAAGGGGTGCCGTGTTCGGGGCGCAGCGTCGACTGGGGGAGCTCGGGGAGGCGGCGGACCTCTGGGCAGGCCGGTTCACCGCCGATGTCCTTCCGCGGGTCCTCGACCGCGACCACACGGTCTTCCAGGACGACCCCACCGAGGTCGCCGACCGGCTCGGCTGGCTCGACCTCCCGGCGGACTTCCGCCCACGCGTGGCGGAGATCGAGGACGTCGTCGAGGACGTCGTGCGCGCGGGGCTGTCGTACGCCGTGGTCATCGGGATGGGCGGCTCGAGCCTGTTCCCGGAGGTCATGTCGAACACGTTCGGCCCGCGCGACGACCGGCTCGAGGTGGTCGTGCTCGACTCGACCGACCCGCGGGCCGTGCGGCGCGTCGAGCGCGAGCTTCCACTCGAGGAGACCCTGTTCATCGTCTCGTCGAAGTCCGGGTCGACCATCGAGACGCGTAGCCACCTGGACCACTTCTGGGCGCGGATGGAGCAGGCGGTCAGCCGAGCAGGCAAGCACTTCGTGGCGATCACCGACCCCGGCAGCGAGCTCGAAGGGCTCGCGCGCGAGCGGCAGTTCCGCCACGTCTTCCTCAACCCCCCCGACGTCGGGGGCCGCTTCTCGGCCCTCAGCTACTTCGGGCTCGTCCCGGCCGCGCTGCTCGGCGTGGACGTCGACGAACTGCTCGACCGCGCCCTCGACATGCGCGCCATGTCGGAGGCGAACGACCCGGCGAAGAACCCGTCGGTCGGGCTGGCGGCCGTGCTGGCGGCGGCGGCCGAGGTCGGGCGGGACAAGCTGACGCTGTTGTTCCCGCCGGCGATCCGCAGCTTCGGTGACTGGATCGAGCAGCTCGTCGCGGAGTCCACCGGCAAGCACGGGAAGGGGATCCTCCCCGTGGTCGGCGAACGGGTCCACGACCCCGACGCCTACGGCGACGACCGGTTGTTCGTGGCGTACGGCAACGTCGGCGGCCTGGACGCGCTCGTGCAGGCCGGTCATCCGGTGCTCGAGCTCCCGTTCGGTGACCGGCACGACCTGGGTGGCGAGGTGTACCGCTGGGAGCTCGCGACCGCGCTGGTCGGCGTGGCCCTCGACATCAACCCGTTCGACCAGCCCGATGTGCAGGCGGCCAAGGTCGCCGCGGGCCAGGTGCTCGACGGTGGCGTGCCGGACATCGAGGAGGTCGACCCCGCCGTGGTGCTCGACTCGGTCGCGCCGGGCGACTTCGTCGCGATCACGGCCTTCGTCTATCCCATGGGCTCGGTGGTGGAAGACCTCGAACGCGTGGCCGCCGCGATCCGGGGCCGGAACCGTGTCGCGACGACCGTCGGCATCGGGCCGCGCTACCTGCACTCGACCGGACAGCTCCACAAGGGCAAGCCGCAGCAGGCCGTCGTGCTGCAGGTGGTCGGCGACGATCCCGACGACGTCGAGATCCCGGGACGCACCTACACGTTCGGCCAGCTCAAGCAGGCGCAGGCCGCGGGCGACTACGCGGCCCTCAGGGACGCGGGTGCGCGGGTCGCCAGGGTGTCGATCGGGGACCTGCTGGCACTGGCCGACTGAGCGGCGCCGTCAGCCCAGGACACGCCAGCGTCGTGCCAGCAGCGCCTGCAGCCCGATGAGGGCGGCGGTGACGCCGAGCAGCAGAACGGTCAGCAGCGCGCCGTAGCCGAACTGGAAGAACTCGAACGCCTGGTCGAAGACGTAGACGGGCAGGAAGAGCGTCGCGCTGTCGGGGCCGCCGTCGGTCATGACGTAGGCCGGGACGAAGTTGACCTGCAGGGTCATGATCGTGTCGCGGATGGCGAGCAGGGCGAGCAGCGGTGCGAGCTGGGGGAGGGTCACGTACCGGAACTGCTGCCATGGTGCGGCACCGTCGACCCGAGCCGCGTCGTAGAGGGACGGGTTCAGCTCGCGCCGCCCGGCCAGCACGGCGAGGAAGGCCTCGCCGATCGGGAAGGCCATCATGATCACGATCGCCCAGCGGGCGCCCCACGGGTCGCTGAGCCAGATGGGCTGGACGAGGCCGAGCGCGCCGAGGACCTGGTTGATCGGGCCGAAGACCGGGTTGAACACCCACAGGAACACGAGCGCGAGGGCCACGTCGGGGATGACGGTCGGCAGGTACGCGGCCGCGCGGTACAGGCGCCCGAAGCGCCGGGGTGCCTGGGTCAGCAGCGCGAGCCCAGTCGCCGCGAGGAGCCGCAGCGGCACGGCCAGGACCACGTACCACAGCGACGCCCGCAGGCTCGCGTGGAACAGGGGGTCGGAGATGGCGCGCCGGACGTTCGTGAGCCCGGTGAACGTCGGGTCGTTGAAGCCGGTGTAGTTGGTCAGCGCGTACCCGAACGTCAGCGCCGCGGGCAGTGCGAGCAGCGCGACCACGCCCACGCCGTAGGGGCCGAGGAGCCAGGCGGCGCCGCTCGCGTGGGCGCCCGCGTGCCCGGCCCTCACGATGCGCCGAACCGTGGGCGGGTGTCCTCGATCAGGCGGGCGATGCCGGCCTCGCGGTCGAGTCGTCCGTAGAAGATCTCCTCGAGGATGTCGTCCGCGAGCTTCTCGACCTGGGTCCAGGTCGCCGTGTGCGGGGTGGCGCGGACGGTCTCGGCCGAGCGGATGAACACCTCCGGCGTCGGCGGCCCGGCGGCGCGGTCGAGGAACGCCTCGGACGCCTGGACGTCGAAGCGGGACGGCACCGTTCGGCCGGAGGACGCGAGGATCGTCTGCCCGCGCTCGCCCATCGCGAACTCGACGAGCCGCCACGCGGCCTCCGTGTCGCCGTCGGCGCTGAGGCAGTACGCGTCGGAGTGCAGGATCGACGCCGGCGTGCCACCGGGGGCGACCGGGAGCGTCGCCACGTCCCACCGGAACCCCTCGATCGTCCGCATCGTCGGCGTGACGCGGCGGCTGTTGAGGTACATGCCCAGCCGGCCGTTGAGGAAGCGCGACTCGGAGTCCTCGGCCTGCTCCTCGCGGTCCGGCGGCACGACCCCGTGGACGAGCGAGAGGTCGAGGAACCAGTCGAGTGCCTCGCGCGCCGGCCCCGTGTCGAGGGTCAGCGTCGTCGGTGCGAGCGGGTCGTCGACGACCTCGCCACCGTTGCTCCAGACGAACGGGGCGACGCGGATGACCTTCGGGTCGGTGCCGAGGCCGTACACGTCGCCGTCGGTCAGGGCGGTTGCCGCAGCGAGGAAGTCGTCCCACGTCCAGCCCATTGCGGGGAGTGGGAGGCCGGCGGCCTCGAACAGGTCGACGTTGAAGTACACGACGAGCGATGACAGGTTCTGCGGGAAGCAGGTCAGGGACTCGCCGTCGTAGCGGAACGCGTCGAACGCGGTCGGGGTGAAGTCGGCGGGGTCGAGGACGTCGGAGGCGTCGAGGAACGGCTGGACGTCCGCGAGCACGCCCTGCGCGGCGAACTGGCCGTACTTGCGGAAGTTGACGAGGAACACGTCGGGGGGCGCCCCGCCGGCGAACGACGTCGTCAGCTTGGCCAGCAGGTCGTCCTGCTTGGCCACGGGGGAGAGCGTCACGTCGACATCGGGGTTGGCGGCCTCGAACTCGGCGACCATCTGCTCGTAGCCGGCGAGCTCCTGCGCGTCCCCGAACAGCATCAGCTGGATCTCGGCCCCCTCGTCGCCAGCCGAGGCGCAGGCGCTCAGGGCCAGCGCGAGGGCCAGCAGCAGCGCGACCGGGCGGTACATCAGGCCTCCAGCGAGTCGAGCGCGTGGACGGGGTCGTCGAGGAACACGCGCTGGCCCGCGAGGAAGACCGCGAGCACCGGCAGCGTGACGACCACGCAGCCCGCGAGCAGGAGCGGCCAGTCGGTCGGGTTGAGCTGCTGGAGCAGGCGCAGCCCGAGCGGGGCGGTGTAGTTGGAGGCGGTGTTGAGGTAGAGCAGGGGGTCGATGAAGTTCGACCAGTGGAACGTGAACGCGAGGACGGCCACGGCCAGCGTGGCGGGCCGCACGAGGGGCAGGCTCACCGACCACCAGGTGCGGACGACACCGGCACCGTCGAGGGCGGCGGCGTCGAGGATCTCGTCGGGTACCCGGTGGAAGGCCCAGGCGTAGATCAGGACGAGGAAGGGGTTCGTGCCGAGCAGGGCCGTGGCGACGAGCGGGACGAACGTGTCGATGACCCCGAGCACGCGGAACACCTCGAAGCGTGTGGCCCAGACCGCCGTCACGGGGACCATCATCGCGACCAGCGAGAGGCCGATCGCCACCCGCTTGGGGCGCGGGCCCAGGAGCCGGATCGCGTACCCGGCGAGGCTCGCGACGAGGAGCGTGAGTGGCACGGCGATGGCGACCACGATCAGCGAGTTGCGCAGGTAGCCGGCCAGCGGGATGAGCGCGAACACGTCGCTGTAGGCCGCGAGCGTTGCGCCATCGGGCACGAACTCGACGCCCTGTGGCGGCGGTGCCCCACGCGGCCGCAGGGACCCGGAGAGCATGACGAGGAGCGGCGACGCGTACAGGAGCGCGGCCGCTGCAGGCAGGAGATGCCGTACGAGGAGGGGACGCCGGGACACGGTCGGACTCTAGGGGAGGTGGGTCTCCCCGGAGTTCGACGTCCCGCCCGACCCCTCCTGCCGGGGCCGGTCAGATGAGGTCGCGGTCCTGCTCGAGCAGGCGGAGCCAGACCTCGCTCAGCGTCGGGAAGCTCGGCACGGCGTGCCAGAGCCTGTCGATCGGCACCTCGCCGACGATGGCGATGGTCGCGGCGTGCAGGAGCTCGCCGGCGTTGGGGCCGACGAACGTGGCGCCGATGATCACGCGGCGGTCCTCGTCGATGACCAGCTGTGCCGGCCCGCCGGCGCCCTTGCCGTAGAGCGACCCGGCGGCGACGTGCCCGAGGCTGTAGCGGACGGTCTTCACGTTGATGCCGGCCTCGCGGGCCTCGGCCTCGGTCCTGCCGACGGACGCGACCTGCGGGTCGGTGAACACGACACCGGGCACGGCCACGTTGTCCGCCCACGCCGAGCCCGGCCTGCCGGCGATGATGTCGCCGACCTGGCGTGCCTGGTACTTGCCCTGGTGGGTGAGCAGCGCGCGGCCGTTGGCGTCGCCGACGACGTACAGCCAGTCGTTGTCCTCGACGCCGGTGGCACGGAGCTGGTCGTCGACCTCGATGTAGCCGCCCGGCTCGAGCCCGACCGTCTCGAGCCCGATGCCCTCGGTGTTGGGCGTACGACCGACGGCGACGACGAGTTCGTCGCCGACGAGCTCGGTGCCGTCCGCGAGCACGACGTGGACCGGCCCATCGGTGCCCTCGCGCTCGACGCGGGTCAGCCGCTGGCCGAGCTCGCTGCGGATGCCCCGGTCGGCGAAGACCTCGGCGAGGTGCTCGCCGACGAAGGGCTCCTCGCGGGGGAGGAGGCGGTCCTCGGCCTCGATGATCGTGACCTGCGACGACCCGAGGCTGCGGTAGGCCTGGGCCATCTCGACGCCGACGACCCCGCCACCGAGGATCAGCAGTCGGTTGGGGATCTCCTTGGCCGTGGTGACGTCACGGCTGTCCCAGGGATCGGCCTCGCGGAGTCCGTCGATCGGGGGCATGGCGGCACGTGTGCCGGTGGCGACGACGACGGCCTTCGCGGCCGTGAGGGTGATCGTCTCGCCGTCCTCGGTCTCGACCTCGACGCGCCTCGGCCCGGCGAGGCGTCCGCGCCCGCGCACCGTGACCGCCCCGATGGAGTCGACCCACTTCTGCTGGCCCTCGTCGTCGAAGTTGGACGCGAAGCGGTCGCGGGTCCTGAGCGTCGCCTCGACGTCCACCTCGCCCGTGATCGCCGCTGCGGCACCGGGGACCGCGCGGGCGTGGTTGAGCGCCTCGCCGGGTCGGAGCAGGGCCTTCGACGGCATGCAGGCCCAGTACGAGCACTCGCCGCCGAGGAGTTCGCGCTCGACGATGGCAACGCTGAGGCCGTTGTCGCGGGCGTACCAGGCGGCGTTCTCGCCGGCCGGGCCGCCACCGATGACGACGACGTCGAAGGTCTGGCTCATGGGTCGGGGTCCTTGCGAAGGTCTGGGTGTCCGGTCGTGCGGTCGAACGCGGAGGCGTCCCCGATTCTTCCGAGCCCGGCCCCGACGTTCAGCCAGCGATCCCCACCGGGAGGTCGAGGAGGGGCGATTCGCCGGCCAGTCGGGCGACCTCGTCCCAGAGCCGCTGCTCCTCGGCGGTGTCGTGCCGGGTCGTCGGGAGCTTGTGCTCGGGCCGGACGCGACGGTCGAGCCAGAGCCGGCCGGGCTGCTGGCGCGGCTCCTCGGCGGCGGCGAGCCACACGATCGTGTCGGCTCCCTGCTCGGGGGTGCGCAGGAACGGTCCGGTGACCGTGTGGAACATGGGCAGCGACGACTCGACGCCCGGGGTGTCGGCCCAGCCGGGGTGCATCGCGTGGAAGGTCACGCCGCGGGTCGGCAGCTTCTGCTGCCACAGGCGGGTGAGGACGACCTGGGCGCGCTTGGCGCGGGCGTAGGCGATGGAGCCGCGGTAGCCCTTCGGCGACTGCAGCTTCGCCACGTCGAGCTCCTCCGCGTACATCCCGCCGCTCGTCACGGTGATGACCCGGGCCGGTGCGGAGTCGGCGAGCAGGGGCAGCAGCTCGCGCGTGAGGATGTAGGGACCGATGACGTGGACGGCGAGGGTCATCTCGACGCCGGCGTCGTTGGTCGTGCGCTCCGCGAGAAGCGCCCCCGCGTTGTTCACCAGGACGTCGAGCCGGTCGTGCTCGGCGCGGAAGCCCTCGGCGAACGTCCGGACGCTGTCGAAGTCCGCGAGGTCGGCGACGCCGTACTCGACGTCGTTGTTGCCCGTGGCCTCGACGATGCGTGCGACCGTGGTCTTGCCCTTCTCGTCGGACCGGACGAGGGCCCGCACGGAGGCGCCGAGCCGGGCGAACTCGGTCGCGGCGGCCAGTCCGAGGCCGCTGTTCGCGCCGGTGACGAGGACGACCTTGCCGCGCAGCTCGAGCTCGTCGAGGTCCTGCCAGTCGAACAGGCGCTTGCGGACCTCGTAGCCCACGCGCGAGAACGACGGCGCGACGGTCGTCTCGAGGGCGGTGTCGATGGCGTTGCGGATGAGCTTGCGGGGCATCGGAGCCTCGTTGGGGCAGGGAGCGGGGAGCCGGACGGTCGGTCGCGACGGTAGGGGTTCGTGGGCGGGGCGCGTCCGGATGCCCCCGGCCGCCTGGTCACTAGGCCCAGATCGCGACCGCTCGGCCCGTGGCCGGGTCCCGCTCGGGTGGGTCCGGGTACGAGCGGCCATCGCCGCGGAGCAGGCGATCCGTGCTCCAGGCCGCGGCCGCCGCATCGAGCACGTCGTCCGCGGCGGCGAGCTCGCCGCCATCGAAGTCGCCCAGCTCGATCCCGACGCCCAAGAGCGCCCGGCGTCGTTCGGCGTCGCCCGACCAGGTCTTCTTGGGCGCGGTCGCCGGGTGGCCGAGCAGGAGCGCGAAGCTGAGCTCAGGGTGCACCTCCCACACGTCGAGGTGCGTCGAGGCGGCCCAGGCGTCCGCCTCCAGGATCTTCGGCCCGAGCCGGTAGGCCTGCTGGCTGATGCCGTGACCGGTCCGCTCCGCCGAGATGGCCGTCGCTTC
>JBFHRB010000107.1:0-10918 GCA_041591915.1 Nitriliruptorales bacterium | reverse complement strand
CGCCACCTCGGCGGCGGGAGGCACGTGCGCAGGCGCAGGCGCAGGAGCCGGCGCCGCAGCCACCGACAGTGCGGCGGCCGTGGCGGCGGCGATGGCGATCCTGGTTCGGCGAGGCATGGAGGGGGTCCTCGGGTGGGCTCTCGTGTCGTGCTTCGCCGTGCGTGGCGGGGATTCCTCCCCAGTCCTCAACCTTCGGACGCGCCTGAGTCGCCTACCTTCCCGCCAGCGTGGGAGGGGATCGTGGCTGGCACGGAGGCCCATTCGTTCGGGGCCCGGCGTCTGTGGCGCTGGCTGACACGGCCGGAACGGCCGGCCGTGGTCCAACGGGCAGCGTCGTTGCTCACGCCGTACGTGCGGCGGCTCGCCAACCGTGGCCTGCCAAGTCCGGGACGGAGGATCCCCGGGTCGTTCCACGGCACCGAGACCGTCAGAGAGATCCGTGAGGAGTGGCTACGGCACTCACCCGAGCAGGCGGACACCGCGTACTTCCGAACACACATCGGCCGGTTCGCGTACCTCGTCGAAGTGATCCGGGGCCTGGGCATGTCTGGTGCGTGTCTCGATGTCGGCGGGACCAGCCGTACGCGTGGCCTCCTCGAGAGGTTCACCGGCCTCGGCCTGATCGAGTGCACGAGGGACGTCGACCTCGAGATCGACCGCTGGAGCGAGGCTGCGGGTGTCGGCCGCTACGACCTCGTCGTGTTCTCGGAGGTCATCGAGCACTTCAACGCTGATCCCGCGCACGCACTCCACGAGATCAACCGGACACTGCGGCCGGGCGGCTGGCTGGTACTGACGACCGTGAACGTCGCCAGCGTCCTTGGCCTTCGGCGGCTCTCGGTCGGGGAGGCGCCATACGCGATGGCGAACATCCACGGTCACCGCGGTGATCGCCATCAACGCGAATACGCCCCACTGGAGCTGCAGCGACTTGTCGCGGCCCACGGCTTCGAGACCTTCGTCGGCACCGTCGACGTCTACCCCGACGCGGTCGCCAAGCGAGAGGCGCGGGACTGGATGCGTCGGCAGCGCGGCTACGACCTCGCGCTCCACGGCGACACGATCGTGGTCCTCGGTCGCAAGGTGGCCGAGTCCTCGCGTCCCCGTTGGCTCCACCCGATCTACCACCAGTCGGTCTCGGAGAACGAGCCCGATCGCGTTCCACCAGACGTCGCGTCGCGCCTGATGGGCGGGTGGCCCCCCGGCCTCGACCACCTCGCGTGGACGACGAGGAACTTCCGCCCGTAGCCCGCCGGGTGGATCCCCGACGCAGTGCCTCGCCCGCAAGCCCGCAAGCCTGCGAGCCTGCACGGCCGTGCGAAGGGCGACCTCCTGCCGTTCTCGGCAGGAGGTCACGCGTTCACTGCCGAACAGTCCCAGCAAGGGCGTTACCCGCGGTAGCCCCACTCGTTCGAACTGACGACCCCGACGCAGGATCCCCCTTCGATGTCCCGTCTCGCCTCCGTCCTCGGTGCCGCCCTGCTGGCTGGCTCCGTCCTCTCCACGACGATCGCCGCCGCCCCCGCGGCCGCCCAGGCCCCCGCGGCCTCCGACGTCGTGACCATCGAGACCCTGAGCAATCGCGCCGACCTCGTCAGCGGCGGCGACGTGCTCGTCGAGGTCCGGGTGTCGGACGGCTCCGACCTCTCGACCCTGCGCGTCGACGTCGACGGCCGTGACGTGACCGACGCCTTCGCGGTGCGCAGCGACGGCCGCTACCTCGGGGTCGTCGATGGCCTGCAGCTGGGCGTCAACGTCCTGCGAGCCGAGCTCCCCAGCGGCCATGGCTCCACGCTCGCCGTGACCAACCACCCGCTCGCCGGCCCGGTGTTCAGCGGCCCCCACATCCTGCCCTGGGCCTGCAGTGGCGAGTCGCTCGACGAGCACTGCAACCGCGAGCCCACGTACACCTTCCTCTACAAGCCCCGCAGCGGCGGCGTCTTGCAGACCTACGTCCCCGGGGAGACCAACCCCGAGTTCGTCGCCACCACGACCACCGACGAGGGCGTCGAGGTCCCGTTCATCGTCCGCGAGGAGAAGGGCGTCATCGCCCGCGACGAGTACCGCATCGCGGTGCTCTACCAGCCGGACGCCGAGTGGACGGCCGTCGAGCCGCAGCAGCAGTGGAACGGCAAGGTCGTCATCACCCACGGCCAGTCGTGCGACACCAGCTACGGGATGGGCGCCTCGCCCGACGTCCGCCTCGAGCAGCCCCTCGCCGCCGGCTTCGCGGTCATCTCCCACGCGCTCGACCACGCGGGCCACAACTGCAACATCGCCACACAGGCCGAGTCGCTGGTCATGACCAAGGAGTACCTCGCCGACAACTACGGCCAGCACCGGTACACGATCGGCACGGGCTGCTCCGGCGGCGCGCTGGCCCAGCAGCAGGTCGCCAACGCCTACCCGGGCGTCTACCAGGGCATCTCGCCGGCCTGCTCCTTCGCGGACGCCTGGTCCACGGCGATGCAGTACATCGACTACTACCTGATGCGCGAGTACTTCGAGCAGCCGCAGAAGTGGGGCGCACCCTGGACGCCGGCCCAGATCTCGGCCGCCTACGGCCACCCCAACTACGCGAACCCCGTGACCTTCACCGAGGTCATCCCGAACTCCGGCGAGCCGACCCGCTCGTGCCCGGGCGTGCCGTCCGAGGACGTCTACGACGAGGACACCAACCCCGATGGCGTTCGTTGCACGCTGCAGGACTACATGGTCAACATCTTCGGTCGCCGCGAGGTCGACGGGTTCGCCAACCGTCCCTGGGACAACGTGGGCGTGCAGTACGGCCTGAAGCCGCTCCTCGACGGGACGCTGCTGCCCCTGCAGTTCGTCGACCTCAACACCAAGCTCGGCGGGCTCGACATCGACCTCGACCCCCAGGCAGAGCGCGTGGAGGCCGACCTGTTCGGCGTGGAGGCCATCTACCGCTCCGGCGCCGTCAACATGGGCAACCACCTGAACCAGACGGCGATCATCGACCTCCGCGGCCCCGACCCGGGCGCCTTCCACGACACCTACCGCACCGATGTGATGCGCGCCCGGCTGGTCGAGCAGCACGGCAACGCGGACAACCAGCTCCTCTGGGAGGGCTCGGTGGCCCTGCTGGGCGACGCGACCTACCGCGACGCAGCGATCTTCGCGCTCGACCGGTGGCTCGCCAACGTCGAGGCTGACACCCGCGACATCCCGCTCTCCCAGAAGTTGATCGAGAACAAGCCCGAGGACCTGACCCACCGTTGCACGAACGGCTCCGGCCAGGACGTGCCGCAGGAGTACTGCGACCAGGTCGTGGAGGACTACTCGAGCCCGCGCATCGAGGCCGGCATGCCACTCAGCGAGAACATCGTGAAGTGCCAGCTCGTCCCGATCGAGGACTTCGACTACGGCGACGTCGTCTTCACCGACGAGCAGATGGCGGCGCTGAAGGCGGCGTTCCCGACCGGCGTGTGCGACTACACCAAGCCCGGTGTCCACCAGCAGGACACGGTGGCGTGGCAGACCTACGCGACCGGTCCCGGTGGGACCCCGCTCGGCGCCGCCCCGGTCAGCGTCGGCTACGGCCCGGCCGTGCTGGGTGTCGTGGCTGCTGCGGAGCCGCTCCCGGCGACCGGGGGAGGGATGGCGCTGGCCGGCCTCGCGGCCATGGGCCTCAGTGTCGCGACGCGGATCCGCCGGCGCGGCTGAGGTTCAGGCGGCGGGGAGTCGGACCGAGAACCGCGCCCCGCCGTCCTCCCGGTTGGCGGCTGCGACCGTGCCGCCGGAGGCCTCCACGAGGGCCTTGACGATGTGCAGGCCGAGTCCCGACCCGGGCAGTCCCGTGACGTCCGGTCCGCGCTGGAAGGCCTCGAACAGGTCGATGGTCTCGTCGATCCCTGGGCCGTCGTCCTCGACGACGATCTGCACCGTCGGGTGCTCGGTGTCATCGAGGATGCATGACGACACCGTGGCCGTGCCACCGGCCGCGTACTTGATGGCGTTCTCGACGAGGTTGCCGACGATCTGGTCCAACGCGCGGATGTCGACGCGCGCTACGCCATCGAGCGGCCCGACGGTGATGGTCAGGTCCTGCGTCGCCCCGTCGAACCCGGTCGTGACGTCTGCCAGGTAGCTCGGCAGGTCGATCGGTGCGGGGCGCAGGTCCGTGCCGAGGATCGCGGTCTGCGCCTCGTCGAGGAGCGCGTCGACCCGCGACGCCATGTCGTCTGCGGCGGTTCGGATCCGAGCCACCGCGTCGCGGCGCTGGTCCTCGCTGAAGTCCGGATAGCGGTCGTCGAGCATGGTCGACCAGCCCTGGACGATCGTGAGGGGCGACTTGAGTGTGTGCTCGGCCGAGGCGATCAGCCTGGTTCGTTCCTCCAGCCGGCGCTCGGCCAGGTCGGCGCGCACCCGCTCCCTGCCGAGCTCGATCTCACGTCCCAGACGATCGGCGATGAGGCTGGCGAAGAGCTCGAAGATGTGGAGGACGTCGTCATCGACGTCGAGTGGCTCCAGGGTGCCACCGCACAGCGTGCCGGCGATCTCCCCGTCGCGACCCACGAGCGAGTAAGGGATGCTCACGAACCCGCGGACGCCCAGGAACTTGTGGGCCGCGTGCTCGGGGTACTCCGCGCCGACGTCGTCGATCGTCGTGCGATCGGAGAGGATCATGCGATGGCACAGGGTCTCGGTCCAGGGCCAGGCAACGCCTTCCGGCAGCTGGACCGAACTGGCGTTGTACACGAACCGCCAGAGCTGGGCGTCGTCGCGACGGTCGTAGATCGAGAGGTAGGTCGTCTCGAGTCGCGCGACCTTCGCGAGGACCTCGAGCAGAGGCCGTACGAGGCCCTCCAGGTCCTCCGCGCGCGCGGCGATGTCCGCGACGTCGCGAAGCTCCACCGCATCGGTCATCTCGTCCTGCTCCGCTGACGCCCCCGTCACCGCCGGTGGCGACGCTACTCCGTCGGGCGGGTCGCGCGCAGGGGCTTCGCCATCAGGCTCACGAGATAGGCGCCCTCGTACACCTCCTGCTGCCCGACCTCCTCGAACCCGCGGGCCGCGTGGAAGGCCAGGGAGGTGTCGTTGCGTGGGCGCACGTTGACTTCGGCGCACAGGACCTCGGCACCCTCGGCCGCGTGCTCGAGGTGTGCGTAGAGGGCAGAGCCGATGCCGGCGCCTCGGACGTTCGGCGCGACCACGACCCGGTCGACGTACAGGAACGAGTCGTAGGTGTCGGCGAACCAGCGGTAGTTCGGACTCTCGTAGGGCTGTCCGGGGCCCAGGGCGATGGCGAAACCGACCAGCCGCTCGTATGCGTCGACAGCCGCTGGCGCGACGGTGGCCCACGCCAGCAGGTCGTCGAGCCGTGCGCGGTCGATCTCGCCGACGCCCGGGACCGCGCCAGCGTTGAGGGCCAGCACGGTGGGGAGGTCGGCCTCCTCGAGGTGCCGGATCATCAGGTCATCCGGCATGGATGACCTGCTCGACGACGATCCGGAGCGTGATCTCCTCGCCGAGCTGCCGGCGGAGCGACTGCTCGACCAGTGCGACATCCCGGGGGGAGACGTCCCCGTCGGTCTGGACCACGGCCGTCACGGTCCGCGGACGCTCCGTGTCGGTCCGGACCGACACGACCTGGACGTCGCTGGCCGTTGTGCCGATGGTGAGGATCAACGCCTCCTCCACGGCGGCGGGTGACACCGGGTCCGGGCGGGGCCCGATGATCGCGATGGCAGTCACGCTGAGCGCGACCGCGACGGCGATCGCCGGCGCGATCCGTGCGATCAGCGTCGGGCCGGTCCGCAGCCCGAGCCACCAGAACACGAGCGCGGCCGAGATCGCGATGGAGATGATGTTCGCGCTGAAGAGGATGAAGGCACCCAGCGCGAAGTCCCACTCGCCCAGTGCGAGCGAGAGCCCGACGACGCAGACCGGCGGGACGAGGGCCGCGGAGATGGCGACACCGGCGAGGGCGGCCGGGATGTCCTTGCGTGCGGTCGCGTACCCACCCGCGAGGCCGGCCGCCAGGCCGACCCCGAGGTCGAGCCAGCCCGGCTGCGTGCGCGCCAGCATCTCCGTGGACGCCGCGTCGATCCGGGAGACGAGCCCGACCAGCAGGGAGACGGCGAGGACCGACAGGAAGCCCGCAGCGACCGTTCGGGCCGACTGCACGACGACACGCCAGTCGACGGTCGTCAGGCCGACGGCGAACGCGCTCAGGGGGCTCATGAGCGGGGCGATCAGCATGGCCCCGATGACGACCGCGGGGCTGTCGAGCAGCAGCCCGAACGAGGCCAGCAGCGAGGACAGCAGGGACAGCATCAGGAAGTCGAGCGTGATCGACGAGTTGGGACCCGCGCGCCACATGACGGTCTCGCGCTCGACGTCGGTCAGGCGCGGGTGGAGCCAGGCGAGCGCTCGCTGGAGGTGGCCCGCGCGGCCGGCCACGACGCCGGATCGCCGGACGAGCACGACTGGCCCGACGGATCGCTCGAGCAGTGCCAGCGTCGTCCGGCCGAGCCCTCCGACGCGCCACGGCGCCCGGGGCGGGAGTCCGACGACCAGCAGGTCACGTCGCCGGGTGCGTGAGAGGAGGCCGGACGCGATCCCCTCCGACCGCGCGACGGCGGTGGTCACCGCGTCGGTGTTCGGCACGTCACGCAGCGAGCGCTCGATGAGGCGGCGCCCGAGGTCAGGCGGCGCCTCGTCCGACTGCACGCCGACCGCCAGGACCTCGGCCCCGAGTCCGTCGGCGATGCGCATCGCCGTGCGGGCCGCCTCGGCGCCGGCGTCGGTTCCGTCGAGCCCGACGACGACGCGCCGGACGTGATCGATGTCGCCGGCACCGGGGCGGTAGACGACGACGTCGCAGTGGGCGGCGTCGACGACGCTCTCGACGATCTTGCCGAGCGAGATGCGCCCCGGCTCAGGCGGTGCGGCGCCGAGGACGAGCAGGTCGGCGCCGGTCTGTGACACGGCGTCGAGGATGCCGCGCGCGATGCTCGACGCCTGACGCCCGAGCGAGGAGACCTCGATGCCCTCGTGCGTGTCGTTGTAGTGCGCGACGATCCGCTTGACCTCGGAGACGACTTCGAGGTTGGCCTCGACCTCGGCGTCCCCGGTCACGACCGAGAGGGCGATGACTCGGCCGTCCTGGCTCTGCGCGACGGCACAGGCGATGCTCAGGAGGTCCTCGGCCGTGTCGGGGTTGCCGATGGGGACGATGACGGTGGTCGCGTGGCCGTGATCGACCGAGGGGTCCTCGGTCGTCGCGCCGCTCGTGTCGCTCGCGTCGTCCGAGGCCGCCGACGCGACGTCGGGCGCCCCGTCCGCTCCCGCGGCCCCGTCGTCCACCGCATCGGCCGCGGCGTCGTCCTCGACCTCCTCGGGCGGCGCGGACGGAGCCGGGTCCGGTTCGAGGTCGCTCAACGCTCGGCCTGTGTGCGCGTGGACGGCGGATGCTAGTTGCCGTCCCGACGAGCCAGTGGGCTCCCGTGCGCAGCGGTCTGACCGGCGGAGTGGCCGAACGGCTCCCCCCGGCGGAGTGGCCGAACGGCTCCCCCCCGGCCTACCGTCCGCGCCGGGCGAGGGAGGGCACGTGAGCAGCGCAGACGACGCGGCGCCGAGTCTCGGCCAGGATGTCGCGGCCCTCCGAGCGGACCTCGAGACGTGGCTCGCCGGGCACTTCGGCGAGGACGCTCGGATCACGACCTTCGAGGCGCCGTCCGGCGCCGGCTTCTCGTCGGAGACGTTCCTGTTCGACGTCGAGGCCGGCGACGGCCCGCGCCGCCACGTGCTGCGTACCAGGCCTACGGGGCACACGGTGTTCCGCGAGTACGACATGCTGGCGCAGTACAAGATCATGTCGGCACTCGGGAGCCGCACGGATGTGCCCGTGCCGCCGGTCGTCGCCTTCGAGGAGGACGCGAGTGTCCTGGGCTCACCCTTCCTCGTCATGGAGCGGGTCGACGGCCGGGTCCCGTCGGACAGCCCGCCCTACACGATGGAGGGCTGGGTCAAGGAGCTACCGGCACGGGAGCAGTCGGCGCTGCTGCGCAATTCGCTGGACGTGCTGGCCCGGATGCATGCGCTCGATCCACACGAGCTCGGGCTCGGCTTCCTCGACCGATCGCGCTTCGGCGCCACCGGGACGGCCCAGCAGCTCGGCCAGTACCGGGATCTGCTCGAGTGGTCCACGCAGGGCCGTCCGATGCCCACGCTCGACGCGGGCCTCGCCTGGCTCGAGGAGAACCGGCCGTCCGAGGAGCCCGAGGCCGTCCTCAACTGGGGTGACGCTCGGATCTCGAACATGATCTACGACGGCGTGGACGTCGCCGCGGTGTTGGACTGGGAGATGGCCTCGCTCGGCCCGCGCGAGGTCGACGTCGCCTGGTTCTTCACCATGGACCGCGTCCTCGGCGAGAACCTCGGCATACCGCGGCTGCCAGGGTTCCCCGATCGCGACGGGACGTACGCCCTGTACGAGGAGCTCAGTGGGACCTCCCTCGGTGACCTCCACTGGTACGAGGTGTTCGCGGCGTTCCGCTTCGCGACCGTCATGCTCCGCATCGCCCAGCGGATCATCGCCATGGGCCACCTCGAGCGCGACAGCGGCGTGGAGGACAACAACCTCGGCACGCGGTTCCTCGCCACCATCCTCGACCTGCCGTCGCCGGGAGACCCCGGCCCCCTCGGCTGACCGGAGACACACCGATGCTCAGTCCCGCCGACGACTTCCCGATCCACCAGATCGCCGCACCGGCGGCGAGCACGCTGGACGGGGACCCCAACCGCTACGACCGGTACTTCTTCAACGGGTTCGACCTCGACGCGGGCATCTACGTCGGGGCGACGCTCGGCGTGTACCCCAACCGCGAGGTCATCGACGCCGCCTACTCGATCGTCATCGACGGCGTGCAGCGGTCGATATTCGCCTCCGGTCGTGCGCCGCTCGACCGCACGGAGACCTCGGTGGGTCCGATCACCGTGGAGGTGATCGAGCCCCTTCGGATCCTTCGGGTGGCGGTGGACTCCCCGGAGCACGACCTGCGCGCGGACCTCACGTTCGGCGCGCGGACCCCGGCGGTCCAGGAGCCGCAGCAGACGCTGCGCGACCGCAACCGGGTGGTCATGGACTCGACGCGCCTGACGCAGTGGGGCGCGTGGGCGGGGACCGTGCGGGTCGGCGAGACGATCGTCGATGTCGACCCTGGATCCATGCTCGGCGTCCGCGACCGCTCGTGGGGCATACGCCCGCTCGGGGGAGGCCCAGAGGTCGCGCCGTCGGGCAAGCTCCCGGAGGTGTTCTGGATGTGGACGCCGGTCCACCTGCCCGATCGCTGCCTGCACGGGGCCGTCATGGAGGACAGCCGCGGCGTGCGGTCCATGGACGCGTCCGCGATCGTCGGGCTCGCCGGCGAGGGTGACCCCGTCTACGGACCAGAGCTGCCGATCGAACACGGCCGATCCGTCACCTACGACATCGACTGGGAGCCCGGCACCCGGCGGGCGAGGGCGGCGACGATCGCGATCGACCGCTACGACGCGGATCCGCTGGAGGTCCGGCTCACCCCGCGGTTCCGCCACCAGATGCGCGGGCTCGGCTACACGCACCTCGAGTGGGGGCACGGGCTCTGGCGTGGCGAGGACTTCGTCGCGGCCGAGGAGCTGAAGCTGGACGAGCTCGACCCCACCGACTTCCAGCACCTCCACGTCCACCAGGTGTGCGAGGTCGCCGTGGGCGAGGAGACGGGCGTCGGCATCCTCGAGCTCCTGGCCATCGGTCCGCACGCCCCGAGCGGGCTGACGGGCTTCATCGACGGCGCGGAGGGCTGACATGGCAGACGAGGTACTGCTCGAACGCGAAGGCCACGTCCTCCTCATCGGCGTGAACCGACCTGACAAGTACAACGCCTGGGACCTCGCGACGATCGCCGGCGTGTGCGAGGGCGTGACGTTGTTGTCGGACGACGATGACCTGTGGTGCGGGGTCATCCACGGGGTCGGTGATCACTTCTCGGCCGGGCTGGCGCTCGACGAGGTCGGCCCCGCGGTCCGCGAGGGCGGGTTCGGCTCGGTCATGCCGAGCGGCGGGCGGGATCCGTTCGGCGTGTGGCGGGAGCCGCCGACGAAGCCGGTCGTCCTCGCCGTGCAGGGGATCGCCTTCACCCTGTCGATCGAGCTGGCCCTCGCGGCGGACATCGTCGTCGCCGCCGACGACGTGCGCTTCGCGCAGCTCGAGATCGCGCGCGGCATCTTCCCGTTCGGTGGCGGGACCTTCCGCGCCCCCGAGCGCCTCGGCTGGGGCAACGCCATGCGGTTCCTGCTCACCGCGGAGGAGTTCGGCGCGGAGGAGGCGCACCGGATCGGGCTCGTGCAGGAGGTCGTGCCCGCCGGCCAGCAGCTCCACCGAGCGAAGGAGCTCGCGCACCTCATCGCGGAGCAGGCGCCACGGGGCGTGCAGGTGACGCTCGCGAACGCACGCATAGGCCGCGATGAGGGGGAGGCGGCAGCACGCGACCACCTCGCCGCGGAGCTCACGCCGACCATGGACTCTGAGGATGCGCAGGAAGGCGTCCGCTCGTTCCTGGAACGCCGCAAGGCCAGGTTCACCGGACGCTGACGGGCGCGATCCGAGGCCTCTCCCTCGGTTGGATCGCGCACGCCGTTCGCTGAGCGTACGGACTTCCCGTTCGTGGGCATCTCGTCGCTGAGCCCCCGGGCCGGCAGCCGCTATCCCCATGGATGTCCAACCGCTCACGGGGGTGGAACATGCGATCAGTCCCAGGCCATGAACGCACGATCAGACATCGTCGTCCAACGTTCGGTGTCGTCGCCGGTCTCGTCGTCGGCACGCTCGCGCTCGGCGGCTGCACGGCCGCGCAGGTCGGCCAGCGATCGATGCCTCCCGATCCTTCGCCGAGCGCAACGGAGCGCCCGG
>JBFHRB010000106.1:0-10931 GCA_041591915.1 Nitriliruptorales bacterium | reverse complement strand
GCGTCGTCCGGGCCGAAGAACATGGCCAGGCCCCGACGAGCGGCCTGCAGGAGCTCCTGCGTCTGGTCACTGGCGGCGCCGTAGAACTGGCCGAATCGCAGGCTCACCCCCACCCCACCCGAGGCCGTGACCGAGGCCGCCGCGGCCTCGGCATCCAGCATCGCCTCGGCAGGGCCGGCCGGGGCCAGGGGCGCCTCCTCGTCGAGCCATGCGGCGCCGCCGTCCTCGTACTGGAACGCGAGCGACTCCTGCACGAAGCGGGCGCCGTGCTCGCGGGCGGCCGCCGCGAGGTTGCCCGCTGCCTCGCGGCGCAGGCGGTGGGTTGTGGCCCATGCGCCGGCGCGCCAGGCCTGTGCAGTCGGCGGGATCGCCGTCGCGAGGTTGATCACCGCGTCTGCCCCGGCTGCGGCGCGGACGACGGCGTCTCGGTCGAACAGGTCGACCTCGACCGGCGCGGCGCCCACCTCTCGGAGGAAGGCGGCACTGCTGGGACGGTGCGCGACGCCGATGACGTCGTGGCCGGCTGCGGCCAGCTGCCGGACGGCGGGTCGGCCGATGACGCCCGTCCCGCCAGCGATGAGGATGCGCATGGTTGCTCCTGGTGGTGTCCGTCATGGAGATGACGGCACAGCCCGGCCGGGTGTGACATCAGCTCGGCGGGAACGGCTCCCGGAACGTGAAGGCGTACGGACTGGGCCCCTCACGCCGCAGATGCTCCAACCGCTCGGCCGCCTCGTCCAGGCCTGGCCGGTGCCCGTCGGGGACCCACCACAGGACGACGTGGACGTCGGTGTGGTCGTCGAACCACTCACGCTTGCGCCGCAGCACGTCCGCGTGACCGGAGCGGTACGTGAACCCGTGCAGGGCCTCCACGGACTCCCACACGCTGAGGTTGAGCAGGACGTCCTCCCGCCCGTCGAGCCGGAAGCCGGTCGCATCGCCCGACTCGTCGTCCTTGAGCCTCCACACGAAGCCCGGCGCGGCCTCGGCCAGCGCGTTGACCGGGTCGAGCTCTGCGACGAACGTGGCCATGTCCGGGTGCTCGACGGGTACTCGCAGCTCCACGACGTTGAGCTGGGCCAGTTGCACCTGCCACCTCCGATCGAGCGACGAGGGACCGTATCCGAGGGGCCGTTAGGCTCCCGCTCCTCCGAGGAGGCGACCACTGGCACGACGCACGACGTTCACGCTCGCCCTCCTGCTCGTAAGCCTGACGGTCGTCGCAGCACCGGGCACGGCCAGCGCTGCACCGCCTTCGATCGTGCGGATCGCGGGTGACGACCGCATCGCGACCGCGATCGAGATCAGCCGCACGACCCACGGCTCTGCGGAAACCGCGATCCTGGCCCGCTCCGACGACTTCGCCGACGGCCTGTCCGCCGCGCCACTCGCACGAGCGCTGGACGCGCCGCTGCTCCTGACACGTCCCGACTCCCTGCCGTCCGAGGTGCTCGCCGAGCTCCGCCGGCTCGGCGTCGCGTCCGTGCTGATCATGGGCGGACCGGTGGCCGTCTCACGGTCGGTGGAGTCGGAGCTCCAGCGGGAGTTCTTCGTCGAGCGCGTGTCGGGCTCCGACCGGTTCGGGACGGCGGCCGAGGCTGCCGCTCGGCTGGATCCGGCCGACGGTGTCATCGTCGTCTCCGGCGAGCGCTTCGCCGACGCCGTGAGCGCTGCGCCGCTCGCGGCCCACCTCGGCTGGCCGCTGCTGCTGACCAACACCGGCCGGCTCCCGTCGATCACCGCCTCGGCCATCCGCGACCGCGGACCGAGCCAGATCCTCGTCGTGGGCGGACCCGCCGTGGTCACCCAGGACGTGATCGACGAGCTCCGACCGCTCGCGTCGGTCGTCCGGCGGCTGTCGGGGCCGGACCGGTACGGCACGAGTGTGGTGGTCCATCGTGAGGCCGTGCGCCGCGGCATGGGCACGAGCGCCGTGTGGTTGGCCACCGGCGCCGACTTCCCCGACGCGCTGGCGGCCGGGGCGGCCGTCGCCCGGTCGGGCGGGTCGCTGCTGCTCGTACAGGGCCGGGACGTCCGCGAGCCCCTCGAGACGGCCCGCTACCTGCGCGACCTCGCGAAGAACGCCACGAACCCCATGCGGCTCGCCGTGGTCCTCGGCGGGGAGGCCGCGGTCACGCCCAACGTCGACTGGCAGCTCGGCGTCGTGACCGGCGGGCGCGAGCTCCCACGCGGGGGCTTCACCCTCTTCCCGCGTTACCGGATGGTCGCGTTCTACGGCAACCACAGCGTCGCCGCGATGGGCGTGCTCGGCGAGCAGCCGCCCGACCAGGCCTACGACCGCCTCTGGGCACAGGCCGCGCCGTACGAGGCCGGGGGCCGGCCCGTCCTGCCGACGTTCGAGCTGATCGTGTCGGTGGCCACCAAGGGCGCCGGCCCCGATGGCGACTACTCGGCGCCGTCGAGCCCCGAGCAGATCCAGCCGTGGCTGGACGCGGCTCGTCGGCACGGCGTCTACCTGCTCCTCGACCTCCAGACCGGCCGGACCGACTTCCTCACCGAGGCACGGCGGTACGAGCAGTTCCTCGTCCAGCCCGACGTGGGCCTCGCGCTCGACCCCGAGTGGCGCATGGACGAGGGGGAGGTGCCCGGCCAGAGCGTCGGCGAGGTGCACGCCGACGAGGTCAACGCCGTCGCGGACTACCTGGTCGGCCTCGTGCGTGAGCACGACCTGCCCCAGAAGCTGCTCGTCGTCCACCAGTTCCAGGTGCGCATGGTCGAGGAGAAGCATCTCATCGGCAGCCCACCCGAGCTCGCCGTGCTCTTCCACATGGACGGCCACGGTGGGCAGGCCATCAAGAAGCAGTCCTACGCCGCGGTGAGCGACTCGACGGGCCGCTGGTGGAACGGGTTCAAGCTGTTCTACGACGAGGACTCGGACATGTTCGAGCCGCAGGAGCTGCTCGACGAGATCCGACCCGTGCCGGACTTCATCAGCTACCAGTGACGCCTACGGGCCGAACAGGTCGAGCTGGATGGCCCGGACCTGGCCGACGTCGTCGAGGTAGAGGTTGACCACGAACCACGCGATGCAGCTGTCGATCTCGACCGGCTCGATCGCCACGCGGGTGTAGGCCTCGAGGCCTGCAGGTGCGTCCTTCGGCGGCCCGGCGCAGTGCGGCTGCGCGCCCAGCGAGACCGTGAGCGCCCGGTCGTCGTTGTCCAGCGTGTCGAGCACGGAGAACGGCCCCGCGAAGCCCTCGAACTCCTCGACCGACAGCAGCCAGGCCGCCTCGGATCCGAGCTCGCCGGGGGTGCGTCCGGCATGGACGACGGTGTCGCCGAGCAGGAGGTCGACGCCGTCGGAGGAGAGCATGAGGTCGGACACGTCGCCGAGCTCCTCCGGGTTCAGGGCACGGGCTTGCAGCGCCTCGACGATGAAGAGGACCTGCTCGGGCAAGGCGTCGTCGCTCTGGATGCTGCTGACGACGCCGTCCCCGTCAACCTGGTCGATCAGGCCCTCGATGGGCCGCCGCGCGATCTCGCTCTGCGCGCCGTTGACCAGCGTGCGCTCGCCCAGCGGCTCCTCGAGCTGCAGCAGGTACGGCGTGAGCGGGTTGCCCTGGCAGTTCTGGTCGCCCTGCAGGTGGCGCACCCAGATCGTGACGGTTATCTCGGCGTCGCCGTAGGCGAGGTCGGGCTCGATGCGACCGCGCGCGTCGTTGCCCGACGCGCACTCGACCTCCTGCACGAACAGGGGCACCTCGGTCGCGCCGGGGTCGAGCTCGACGGTCGGGTCGAGCGCCCACTGCGCCTCGCTCGCGTCGCCGGGCACGAGCCCACCGAGCACGTCCGTCGAGCAGGCGGTCGAGAGCAACAGTCCCGCGAGGGCCCACAAGATGCCACGACGCATGTTCCGTCCCCTCCCAATCATCAGGTCCGACGTTCGACCACCACGGGAGGTTCCAGCGGACGGCGTCGTGGTCATGCGAGTCGTTCGAGTGCGTCGTCGAGTCGGCGCTCGAGTCGGCGCAGGTCGGCCCGGGTGACGGGCCCGTCGTCCACGGCGCTGCGCGTCGCGGCTCCGTCGAACAGGAGGTCGACGAGCTCCTCGGCTGCCCGAGCGAGGTCGTCGGGGCGGCCGGTGAGCGCCCGTCCCAGCATGAGGTGCTCGGTCGTGCCGAAGAACGCATCACGCACGATCCGGGTGGTGACATCGGGCCGCAGCACCCCGGCGTGCTTGAGGTCCTCGACGAGGCGATCGAACACCCGCGTCACGCGGCGGTTGGCATCGAGGAACGTGTCGACGACCTCGTCGCGCGGGCTCCGCCGGCCCTGGCGACCGAACACCGAGAGCAGGGAGAGGTTCTCGGCGTTGTGGTGCAGCCACCAGCGCGCGAAGTCGCGGAGTCGCTGCTCGGGGGGCGCGGCGGGGTCGATCACGGCATCGAGCGCGTCGAGGAGGTCGTCGTAGTAGTCGCGGATCACCGCGACGAGCAGCCCGGCCTTGCTCCCGAAGTGGAACGCGACGGTCGGCTCGCTCACGCCGGCGTCCGACGCAATGCTGGCGACGGTCGCCCCGTCGAACCCCTCGCTCGCGAAGCGCGCCCGTGCGGCGGCGAGGACGGCGGCGCGTGTGCGCTCGCCCTTCGTGACCCCGACCGTCGCGGACACGCCAGCCTCCCGGCCCAGTCTCGCCATTTCTGAGCCTTGCTCAGTTCTGCTTGGGTCGTACTAGCATATTCGCAGGACCCGGTCGAGGAGGCGGTCCGTGCCCGTGTTCAACTCCCGCGTCGACACGTCGTCGGCGCAGTTCCTCGAGCAGCGCGAGCGGATGCTCGAGCTCGTCGCCGAGCTGCGGGCGCTGCAGGAACGGGCGGTCGCCCTCTCGGAGAAGCGTCGGGACCGTTTCGTGGCCCGCGGCCAGCTCACGCCCCGCGAGCGCGTCGCGAGGCTCCTCGACCCGGGCGCTCCCTTCCTCGAGCTCGGCACGGTCGCGGGCTACCTGCTCGACAACGACGACCCGGAGCAGACCGTGCCCGGCGGCGGCCAGATCACGGGCATCGGATTCGTCCATGGCACGCGCGTCGTGGTCGTGGCCAACGACTCGGGCATCAACGCCGGGGCGCTGACCGTGGCCGGGGGCGGGAAGATCCTGCGGGCACACGACCTGGCGCTGCAGAACCGGCTCCCCCTCGTGATGCTGGTGGAGTCCGCCGGCGCGAACCTCCTCGAGTACCGCGTCGAGCAGTGGGCCAACGGTGGCCGGTTCTTCGCCAACATGGCGAAGCTCAGCGCGGCCGGGATCCCGGTCATCACCGTCCTGCACGGCTCGTCCACGGCCGGCGGGGCGTACATGCCGGGGTTGAGCGACGTCGTCATCGGCGTGCGGGGACAGGGTCGCGCGTTCCTGGCCGGCCCCCCGCTGCTGAAGGCCGCGACCGGCGAGATCGCGGACGACCAGTCACTCGGTGGCGTGGACATGCACGCGGCGGTGTCCGGCCTCGTCGAGCACGTCGCCGAGGACGACGCGGACGGCATCCGCATCGCCCGCGACGTCATCCGTGCGATGCGCTGGGGCCGGTCGTGGATCCGCCCCGTCGAGGCCGGCTGGGACGAGCCCGTCCACGACCCCGACGAGATCGCCGGCGTCGTGCCGCCCGACTACCGCACGGCCTACGACGTCCGCGAGGTCGTGGCCCGCATCGTGGACGGCTCGCGGTTCGTCGACTTCAAGCCCCGCTACGGCGCCGCCACCGTGTGCCTCGAGGCCGAGGTGTTCGGCCATCCCGTCGGGATCATCGGCAACAACGGGCCGATCGACAACGACGGGGCCACCAAGGCCACGCACTTCATCCAGCGCTGCACCCAGCTCGACATCCCGCTGGTGTTCCTGCAGAACATCACGGGCTACATGGTCGGCGTCGAGTCCGAGCGTGGGGGCATGATCAAGCACGGCTCGAAGATGATCCAGGCCGTCACCACGACGCACGTGCCGAAGTTCACGTTCTTCATCGGCGCGAGCTTCGGCGCCGGCAACTACGGCATGGCCGGGCAGGGCTACGACCCGCGGTTCATGTTCAGCTGGCCCAACGCACGCAGCGGCGTGATGGGCGCGGAGCAGGCGGCGACCACGATGCGGATCGTCGCCGAGCAGCGCGCCGAGAAGCGGGGCGAGACCCTCGACGAGGCGTTCGTCGAGGCGTTCGTCCAGCAGCTCGTCGACCTCTACAGCGCGCAGGAGCCGGCGTTCGTGACTTCCGGGCGGCTGCTCGACGACGGCGTGATCGACCCGCGGGACACCCGGAAGGTGCTCGGGTTCCTGCTGACGACCGTCGCGGAGGCCGAGGCCGCGCGACCGGTGGCGACGAGCTTCGGGGTGGGCCGGCCATGACCGACGCGACCGCCCACACCGGGCCCTTCGACACGGTGCTCGTCGCGAACCGCGGCGAGATCGCCGTCCGCGTCCTGCGGACCGCATCCGCCCACGGCTACCGCACGGTCGCCGTGCACTCCGACGCCGACGCCGGCGCCCCGCACGTCCTCGCCGCCGACGACGCCGTCCTCCTCGGCCCGGCACCGGCGCGCGAGTCCTACCTCGACATCGACGGCGTCATCGCCGCAGCGAGAGCGTCCGGCGCCCAGGCCATCCACCCCGGCTACGGCTTCCTGTCCGAGAACGCGGACTTCGCCGCGGCCTGCGTCGACGCGGGGATCGTGTTCATCGGCCCGACGCCCGAGGCGATCCGTCTGATGGGCGACAAGGCTGCGGCCAAGCGACGGATGGGCGAGGCCGGCGTCCCGCTGCTGCCCGGCTACCAGGGCGAGGAGCAGTCCGACGACCGCCTCGTCACCGAAGCGGCGAAGGTCGGCTTCCCGCTGATGGTGAAGGCCGCGGCAGGCGGCGGCGGCAAGGGCATGCGCCTCGTCGCCTCAGCGGACGACCTCCCGGCCGCGCTCGCGGCCGCCCGCCGCGAGGCGCTGGGGGCGTTCGGGTCCGACACGCTCATCCTCGAGCGGGCCCTGCTGCGGCCCCGCCACGTCGAGATCCAGGTGCTGGCCGATGCCCACGGCCACGCGATCGCCCTCGGTGAGCGCGACTGCTCGGTCCAGCGCCGCCACCAGAAGGTCGTGGAGGAGGCACCCTCCCCCGCGATCACCCCCGCCACGCGCGAGGCGATGCAGCGGGCTGCCGTCACCGCAGCGACGGAGATCGGCTACGTCGGTGCGGGCACCGTGGAGTTCCTGCTCGACGAGGACGGCGAGACGTTCGCGTTCCTCGAGATGAACACGCGCCTGCAGGTCGAGCACCCGGTCACCGAGCTCGTGACCGGCATCGACCTCGTCGAGTGGCAGCTCCGTGTCGCGCGGGGCGAGCACCTCACGATCCGACAGGACGACGTCGAGCTCCACGGCCACGCGATCGAGGTCCGGCTGTACGCCGAGGACCCGGCCAACGGCTTCCTGCCACAGACGGGCCACATCGCGGCCTACGTCCCTCCAGGGGGCCCCGGCATCCGCGTCGACGACGGCATCGCGCCGGGCACGGACGTGACGGCCCACTACGACCCGATGCTCGCGAAGGTCATCGCCCACGGTGCCGACCGCGACGAGGCACGGCTGCGCCTGGCCGAGGCACTCGACCGCACCGTGCTCCTGGGCGTCACGACGAACCGCACGTTCCTCGCGAGGATCCTGCGCCACGACACCTTCGCGGCGGGAGGGGCCACCACGGCCTTCCTCGACGAGGCCGACCTGCCGGCGGACGGTCCATCGAGCGCCGAGCTCGCCGCCATCGCCGCACGCATCCACCTCTCCAGGCGAGACGCCGTGGCCAGCCGCGCCCCCGACTCGGCCGGCTGGACCAACGCCACGTGGCTGCGTGCGCACCAGCGACTGCGCATCGGCGACACCGAGCACGTCGTGATCGTGGAGGAGCGCGACGGCGCGTTCGAGGTGGTCGTCGACGGCGCGACCCACGCGGTCCAGCCGTCCGCACGCGGCCTCACGGTGGACGGCCGCGCCGTGCGTCCACACGTGCACGCCACCGCTGACCCCGCGCGGTTCCTGGCACAACTCGCCCACGCCGACCTCGAGGTCGTCGACGTCCTGCTCGCCCCGCCCTCGTCCGCGGCGGTGGCGGGCGCCGGGGTGCTCGTGGCACCGATGCACGGGACGGTCACGCTCGTCCAGGCCGAGGTCGGCGCGAGGGTCGTGCCCGGCGACGCCGTCGTCGCGATCGAGGCGATGAAGATGGAGCACGTCGTTCGCGCGGATGTCGCAGGTACGGTGACCGAGGTCGCCACGGTCGGCGCGCAGGTCGCCGACGGCGACGTCCTGGCCACGATCGAGCCTGACGACACGGAGGACTGATGCGCGAGCTCGTCACCTACGAGTGGTGCGCCCGGACCGGTGGCACGCTCACCAGGGAACAGAAGCGCTACCTCCTGAGGCGCACGATCGCGTCGTACGGGGACCACGCCCGGGGGCTGGTGAGGCTCGCGACGGGACGACGCGCCGGTGTCGACCTCGTCCTGCCCACCGTCCCCGACTCCGCCCTCGTCGACGCCGCCCTGGAGGTCGGCCGCGACCAGGGGCCCGAGCTGGAGGGCCACGGCTTCCGCACGTGGCTGTTCGGGGCCGTGCTCGCCGAGTCCGACGGCGTCCGGGTCGACCCCGAGCTGCTCTGCATCGGCGGCATCCTCCACGACGCGGGCGCCGCCGAGGCGGTGGCCGGCCAGGACTTCACGGTCCGCAGTGCCGACACCGCGGTCCTCGCGTTCGAGAAGGCCGGTCGCCCCCTCGACGACGCACGCGCTGCGCAACTGCGCGATGGCATCGTCGCGCACGCGACCGCCGGCGTGACGCCCGAGGAGTCCGCGCTCGGCACCTACATCCAGGCCGGCGCCATGCTCGACATCGCCGGCGTGCGGCTCGCCGACCTGTCGAGCTCGCTCGTCAAGGAGATCTTCGCCCGCCACCCGAACACCGGGGTCCACGCCGTGATCCTCCGACTCATCGAGGCCGAGGCGAAGGCCGTCCCCGACGGGCGCTTCGCGCACCTCCGCAAGCTGGGACTCGGCCTGGCGGCCGCCACGTCACCGACCCGACGGGGCGGCTGAGGCCGGACGTCACCGACCAGACGGGGTGGCCGACGCGCGCTCGTCGAGCATGCGGTCGACGTACGCCACCGCGCGTGCGGTGACCCGGTCCTCGGTGACGGTGGCCCCGAGGGCCCGGTGCGCGTCCATCCAGTGGCTGGGCCGGGGCAGCGAGTTGCAGACGGCCAACAGCCCCCACCACCACAGCGTCGAGGTGTCGCGACCGCAGAACACCTCGTACCGCTCGACGAACGCATCGGCGACCTCGGGCCCGAGGAGCAGCGTGGTGTCGTAGTGGCAGTACCCGACGTCGCGCATCGGATCACCCACGAAGGCCATCATCCAGTCGAGGACGCCCGTCACCAGCTCGTCGTCGCCGCGCAGCACGTTGGCCGCGTGGTAGTCGCCGTGGACGAGCCGGACCTCGGCGCGACGGACGTCGGGGATCGCCCCGTGCAGGGCCTCCGCGACCTCCTCGAGTCGGTAGGCCGGGTCGGCGCCGGCCGCCGACGCCACGGCCCCCGCGACCATGTCCTCGTACGAGTCCACGCGCGGCAGGTGGTCGACCATCGACGCCGGCACGAGGTGCAGCGCCGCGAGCGCCTCGGCGAGCGACGCCGTCCAACGGCCGACGTCCCGGGGCTCCACCGAGGCGGCTCCGGGGACCAGCGTCTGCGCCATCGACGGTCGGCCGAACACGGCGCCGTCGGTGTCGAGCCAGAGCATCTCGGGCGCCTTGACGTGCGTGCCACGCAGGGCCTCGAGCGTCCGCGCCTCCCGCCGGGCGTCGGCCCCGTCGTGGCCGGACCCGAGCCGGCGGACCACGAACGAGGTGCGTGCCCCACTCGGCATGGTGACGTCGATCCGGTGGACGTCGCTCGCGATGCCTCCGGGCAGTCGTTCCCAGCCCGTGACCTGGGCGCCGGGCGCGATCAGCTCGAGCACGTCGAACAGGCCGACCGCGAGCCGGTCGTCGTCCGTGCTCGGCTCGAACTCGTCCGTCACGCGCGCTCGCAGATGACCAGCGGGATCTCGCGATCGGTCCGCTTCTGGTAGCCGGCGTATCCGCGGTAGGCCGAGGTGACCTTCGGCCACAACTCGGCGCGCTCGGCGTCCGTGGCCGTTCGCGCGGCAGCGGTGAAGCGCTCGCCACCCATGACCAGCTCGACCTCGGGGTCGTCGCGGAGGTTGAGGTACCAGGCGGGGTGGCGGGGGTCACCGCCGTACGACGCGACGAGCACGACGCTCCCGTCGTCGAGCTGCAGCGGGCTCGTGAGCATCGTCGTCCGCGGCTTGCCGCTCTTGCGCCCGGTGGTCGTCAGCTTGACCGCCGGCATCCCGCCGACGCGCCCCAGCAGGCGGCCGTTCGTCAGCGTGAAGACGGTCGCGTGGGTCGTGGACGCGAGCTTGGCGGCACGGTCCTTGAGGCTGGTCGCGAGTGACACCTGGACTCCTGGTCGTGGGCCGCGAAGGCTACGGAGTCGGGACCTCCTCGCCCGAGTCCACGCGGAGCAGCACGACGAACACGACCGTCAGGACGAGCAGCTGCCCAACGGCCAACGGCCCCAGGTAGAACGGCTCGGCCTTCGCCACGTCGATGACGTGGTTGATCGCGTGCAGGCCGTACTGCACGGCCAACAGCAGAAGGATCGGCCGGCGCCAGGACGGACGGTCGGCGGACGCCGCCGTGAGCAGGCCCATCGCGAGGTAGGCCGTCGAGAGGTCGCGCACGAAGTGGTCGTTGCGCGGCGGGAACCCGGCCATCAACTCCTGGAACGGCCCCGGCGCGAAGGCCATCATCAGGCCGAGGCCGATCTGGACCGCGCCCAGTACGAGCAGGATCTGGCGCACGTTGCGCGCGACGAACGTCAT
>JBFHRB010000105.1:0-10964 GCA_041591915.1 Nitriliruptorales bacterium | reverse complement strand
GGCCTCGCGCCAGGCGACCCCGAGGTCCTGGCGCTGCGCGAGGTCACCCACGGCGTGTGTCCGCACGGTCGGCGGCAGGAGGCCGGGCTTTCGCAGATCCAGGCCGAGCTCGGCCGCGGCGTCGCGGCTGCGCTCGAGCTCGTCCAGCACGTCGAGGGTCGCCGGCAGGGCCACCTCCACGCCGTTGCGGTCGATGCCCTCGAAGTTGACCTTGAGCCCATCCGCGAGGAGCCGGTGGCAGCGAAGGACGGCCACCGCGGACGCCGGCGAGGTGTAGTCGTGGATGAGCGTGATCACGCGGGCTCCCCCGGTCGGTCCCCGGTCGCAACCGGTCGTCGTGGGTCGCTCGACCACTGCGACCACGAACCGGGATACAGGCGCGCACGTCCGAGCCCCGCCAGCTCGATCGCGAGCACGTCGTGGCAGGCGGTGACACCAGAGCCGCAGTACACGGCGACGTCGCGGAGCCCGTCGACGCCGGCCTCGGCGAAGCGGGCACGAAGCGCATCAGGGCCGAGGAAGCGGCCGTCGGCGTCCACGTTGCCCGTGTGGGGCACGTTGACAGCGCCTGGGATGTGCCCGGCCTGCGGGTCGACCGGCTCGACCTCACCCCGGTAGCGCTCTGCGGCGCGGGCGTCGATGACGACGAGCCGCCCCGAGCGAAGCCCCGCGGCCACGGCGTCCGCGTCGAGCAGTGAGTCGGTCGGCCAGGGCTCGGGCGCGACCTCCGCTGGGGCGCGATCCACGGCTCCGGCCTCGAGCGGTCCGTCCCACGCGCCGATGCCACCGTCGAGGAGGGCCGCCGGGCGCCCGAGGACCCGGAGCATCCAGACGAGCCGCGCGGCCATGGCGCCGCCGGCGTCGTCGTAGGCGACGACCGGATCGCTCGGACCGATGCCGAGCCTGCCCAGGGATGCGGCGAACGCCTCCGGCGACGGCAGCGGGTGGCGCCCATCGGCCGCGCTGGGCGGGGCCGTCAGGTCGGTGTCGACGTCCACGAAGACCGCCCCCGGGATGTGCCCGGCCGCGTGCGCGTCGCGGCCCGACCGACCGTCGAGGTACCAGCGCACGTCGGCCACGACCACCTCGTCGAGGTGGTCGGCGAGCCAGGCGGCGTCGACGAGCAGGGGCAGGGTGGCGGCCATGGCGGCGGAGCGTAGAGTCACCGTCGACCACCGCGGAACGGGGAGCACATGGGTCGGATCCGCCGCACCATCGAGCTGGCCAAGTCGAGCGCCGAGGTGCTCAAGGCCGACAAGGAGCTCCTCGCGCTCCCGGTCATGTCGACCGTCGCCTCGCTGATCGCGATCGCCACGTTCGTCGTGCCGCTGTTCTTCCTCGGCGACGGCCCCAGCGGCGACGAGGGCATCGGCTTCTACCTCGTCAACCTGATCCTGTACGCGATCCTCAGCTTCATCACGATCTTCTTCAACACCGCCCTCGTCCACGCCGCGAACGAGCGGCTCACGGGCGGGGACCCGACCATCGGCAGCGCGCTGGCCGGGGCGGCCAAGCACCTCCCCCAGATCATCCCCTGGGCGCTCGTCTCCGCAACGGTGTCCCTCATCCTGCGCTCGCTCGAGGAGCGCGGGGGCGTGTTCGGCTCGATCGCCTCGTCCATCGCGGGGGTGGCGTGGCAGGTCGTCACGTTCCTCGTGATCCCGGTCTACGTGATCGAGGGCGTCGGGGTGGTCGACGCGGTGAAGCGCTCGGGCCAGCTCTTCAAGCGGACGTGGGGCGAGAACCTCGCGGCCCAGGTCGGGTTCGGCCTCATCAGCTTCCTGCTCATCATCCCGGCCATCGCGATCGTCGTCCTGGCCGTGGTGAGCGGCAGCGGCGCCGTCATCGCGATCGGCATCACGCTCGCATTCGTCTACGGGGCGATCGTGACGATCGTCATGAGCGCGCTGAACGTCGTGTTCCAGACGGCGCTGTACCACCATGCGGCGCAGGACGGCGTGCCCGGCGGCTACTTCGGCGACGGCCAGCTCCACGCAGCCTTCGCGCCGCGCTGAGGCCGCGGCTCAGTAGATCGGGATGCTCGGGTCGATCTGCTTCGCGTAGAGGTTGATCCCGCCGCGCATCGACCGCGCCTTGAACCCGGCACCGCGCAGCAGTGCCGTCGACTCGAGGGAGCGAACGCCCGACTTGCAGTGGACGACGTACTCCTTGTCGAGCTCGAGCTCGCTGAGCCTGCCGGCGAGGTCGTCCTTCGGGATCAGCACCGCACCGTCGATGCTCGAGATCTCCCACTCGTGGGGCTCGCGCACGTCGAGCAGCACGACGTCCTCGCGCTCGGCGATCTCCGCGTACTCCTGCGGCAGGATCTCGATCTCGGCGTTGCCGGCGAACTCCTCCTCGCGGTCGTGCGCCGGGACGCCGCAGAACTCCTCGTAGTCGATGAGCTGCGTGACCGTCGGGTTCTCACCGCACACCGGGCAGTCGGGGTCCTTGTTGACCTTGACGGTCATCCACGAGGCCTCGAGGGCGTCGTACAGCTTGAGCTTGCCGATCAGTGGCTCGCCGATGCCCGTGAGCAGCTTGATGCCCTCGGTGGCCTGGGCCGAGCCGATCGTCCCGCAGATGATCCCGAGCACCCCGCCCTCGGCGCAGTTGGGGACCATGCCGGGCGGCGGCGGCTCGGGGAACATGCAGCGGTAGCACGGGCCTTCCTTGGCGTAGAAGACCGAGACCTGGCCCTCGAACCGGAAGATCGACCCGTAGACGTTCGGCTTGCCGAGCAGGACGCACGCGTCGTTCACGAGGTAGCGCGTCGGGAAGTTGTCGGTGCCGTCGATGACGAGGTCGTAGGGCTCGATGATCTCGAGGGCGTTCTCCGACGTGAGGAACGTCTCGTGCTTGATCACCTCGACGAACGGGTTGGTGTCCTTGATCGCCGCCTCGGCCGAGTCCACCTTCGACATGCCGAGGTTCGAGGTGCGGTGGATGATCTGGCGCTGCAGGTTGCTCGCGTCCACGACATCGTTGTCCACGATGCCGATGGTGCCGACCCCGGCCGCGGCGAGGTACAGCGCGAGCGGCGACCCGAGGCCGCCCGTACCGACGAGCAGGACCTTCGCGGCCTTCAGCCGCTCCTGCCCGGCCATCGCCACGTCCGGGATGATGAGGTGGCGGCTGTAACGAGCGATCTCCTCGCGCGTGAGGGGTTCGCGGTGGCTGACGATCGGATCCATGCGGGGCGTGCTCGATTCGAGGCGTGGGTCGGGAGGGTACGGCGCTCGAGTGTGAACGCCGGAACCGTGCGCGGCCCTTCCCGATGCGTGGGAACGGTGCGAACGCCAGCCGCTGCTACGCGGTGAGGCCCAGCTGGGCCGCTGCCTCGTCGAACGAGTAGAAGAGCTCGCGCTTCACGATGACGCCGTCGCGCACCGTGGACACGTCCACGACGTGCAGGGTGAACGGCCGGCCGGTCGGTCCGAGGCCAGCGAGTTCACCGCCGTGCGTGCCGGTCAGCCGCAGGGCGCACATGACGGTGTTGCCGACGGGCTGGACCGTCAGCACGTCGAAGGTCAGGTCGGGGAAGGCGTCCCAGGCCCGCTCGAGCCACGTGGCGAACCCGGACCGATCGAAGGTCGACACCCCCAGGCCACGATCGACCACGACGGCGTCGGGAGCCATCGTGGCGACGGCCCCGGCGAGATCGTGCTCGACCGCCGCCGCATAGCTCGCCCGGACCGGATCGAGGACCTCGCCCACGCGAGTGCGCAACGAAGCGGGAGCAGCGGTTCCGGGTGGCACGGTCTGCTCGGTTCGCAGCGGAGAGAGGTGATGTGACTACAGCATGCTGCATGGGCCACGCCGCGACATGACGAACATGGATGTTGTCGTTCAACCCACCCGCGCCCCGCCCGGACTCGAGGTCCCGTCAGCTGAGCCGTTGCACCACCCGACCGGCGACGTCCCAGTAGCGGGCCGGCAGCAGCCGCGTGACGGCGTCCGCGACGTAGGCATCCGGGCCGATGAGCAGCCGCGGCTTGCGCTTCTGCACCGCCCGGATGATGGTCGCCGCGGCCTTCTCGGCGCTGGTGATCGTGAGGCGATCGAAGAGCTCGACGACCTTCTGCGCGTCGCGCTCGCCGGTGGGCGACTCGACGATCCGGGCGTTGCGCGCGATGTTGGTCCTGATGCCACCCGGGTGCACGACCGTGACCGAGACGTTGGTGCCGTCCAGTTCGTGGCGGAGTGCGTCGGTGAAGCCGCGCACCGCGTACTTCGTCGCGTTGTAGGCGCCCTGCGTCGGCACGGCCATCAGGCCGAACACGGACGAGGTGTTGACGATGTGGCCCTCGGGCCGCTCCAGGAGATGCGGCAGGAACGCCTTGGTCCCGTGGACGACCCCCCAGAAGTTGATGCCGACGATCCAGTCGAGGTCGTCGTAGGCCGAACCCTCGATCGTCTGCGACAGCGCGACGCCCGCGTTGTTGAACACGAGGTCCACCTGGCCGTGGGTACGCACCACCTCGTCGGCGAGTTCGTGCATCGCCTCGCGATCAGCGACGTCCACGACCTCCGCCGTCGCCTCGACCCCCGCCGTCCGCGCGTCCTCCGCGGTCTGCTTCAGGCCGACCTCGTTGACGTCCGTCAGCGCGACGTTGCAGCCTCGCGCAGCGAGGTCGAGCGCCAGCGCACGACCCATCCCGGACGCGGCCCCCGTGATGACCGCCGTCTTCCCCGCGAACGTCCGCACGTCCGCCTCCCCTCGTCGGTGCGCAGACCGTACCGGCGACGGGCACCCCGATCGCGAACCCGTAGGCTCGCACGCCGTCCGCACCTCGACCCTGGGGAAGCCCGTTGAGCGTCCTGTCGCGTGTCGCCGAGTGGCCTGCCGACACGGTCGCCGTCGGGGTGGCCACCGCGCACGGACCGATCGACACGTTCGGACCGACGGACCGCGTCCTGCCCTGGGCCTCGGTCACCAAGCCCGTCGTGGCCCTGGCCACGCTCGTGGAGCTCGAGCGGGGGACGCTCGGCCTCGAGGACCCGGCCGGGCCGGAGGGCGCAACGGTCCGCCACCTGCTCGCGCACACCTCGGGCCTGCCCTTCGAGGAGGGCCAGCCCGGAGCAGCGGTCGGGCAGCGCCGCGTGTACTCCAACCTCGGGTTCGTGGCCCTGGGCGAAGCCGTCGCGAAGGCGGTCGGTGCGCCGATCGACATCGTCGTCGAGGCGAACGTGCTCGACCCATTGGGCATGGCCGACACGCGGCTGGTCGGCCACGCGGGCGCCGGCATGGAGGGCACGGTCGAGGACCTGCTCGCGTTCGCGGTCGAGCTGCTCGAGCCAACGCTCGTCTCCGCGGACCTGTTCGCCGAGGCCACCCGGCCGCACTGGCCCGACCTCGCGGGCGTGCTCCCGGGTTTCGGGAAGCAGGACCCCAACCCGTGGGGACTCGGGTTCGAGATCCGCGGCCACAAGTCGCCCCACTGGACCGGCGCGACGTTCTCGCCGGCGACGTTCGGCCACTTCGGCGGGTCGGGCTCGTTCCTCTGGGTCGACCCCGAGGTCGGACTGGCCGGCGTCGAGCTGTGCGACCGCCCGTTCGGCGAGTGGGCGGCCGAGGTGTGGCCCGGTTTCAACGATGCCGTACGGGAGACCTACGCGTGACCGGCAAGGCTCCGACGATCGCCGTCGCCCCGGGCTCTGCGCCCGACTGGATGCGCGAGGCCGTCGTCGCCGGCGGGGGCCGGCTCGCCCACCCCACGGCCGCGCACGGCCTCGTGTGGGCGGCGCACGACGATCCCGAGGGGCTGCGGCTCGTGCTCGACACCGCCCCGAACATCGAATGGGTGCAGCTGCCGTGGGCAGGCATCGAGCCGTACGTCCACCTGCTCGACGACCAGCACACGTGGACGTGCGGCAAGGGGGTGTACGCGGAGCCCGTCGCCGAGCACGCACTCGCACTCGCACTCGCCGGCCTGCGGCACCTGCCGCAGTACGCGCAGGCGTCGACATGGGGCCAGCGCCGCGGCACGAACCTCTACCGCGCCCGCGTGGTGATCCTCGGCGGCGGCGAGATCACGAAGCAGCTCCTCACCCTCCTCGCCCCGTTCGACTGCCGCATCACGGTCGTCCGCAAGCACCTCGCACCGCTCGGAGGCAACGTCCAGGTCGTGGGCCAGGAGAAGCTCGTCCCGGCACTCGAGCGCGCCGACCTCGTCGTCCTCGCGCTGGCGCTCACCCCCGAGACCGAGCACATCATCGATCGCGCGGCCCTCGACGCGCTTCCCGACCACGCGTGGCTCGTCAACGTCGCACGCGGCCAGCACATCGACACCGACGCGCTGGTCGACGCCCTGCGCGCCGACGCCATCGGCGGAGCGGCGCTCGACGTCACCGAGCCCGAACCGCTCCCCGACGACCACCCGCTGTGGGGCTTCGACAACGTGCTCCTCACCCCGCACACGGCCAACACGCCAGAGATGGCGATCCCCCTGCTGTCCGAGCGCATCGAGACGAACGTCCGGCGCTTCGGCCGGGGCGAACCCCTGATCGGCTCCGTCCACGTCCACCTTGGCTACTGAGATGAGTGAGACCCTGCGCGTCCTGGCCGTCTGCCTCGGCAACATCTGCCGGTCCCCCACGGCAGAGGCCGCGCTGCGAGAGGCCGCCGAGGAGGCAGGCATCGACCTCGTCCTCGACTCGGCCGGCACCGGTGGCTGGCACATCGGCAACCCGCCGGACCCACGCATGCGCTCGGCGGGCGCCGAGGTCGGCCTCCACATCGACGGCGCGGCCCGCACCGTCGAGGCGGCCGACTTCGAGCGGTTCGACGTGATCCTCGCCATGGATGCCTCGAACCGTCGCGACCTCTCCCGGCTCGCACCCAGCGACGAGGCCCGCAACCGGATCTGGCTCTACCGCGAGTTCGACCCGGACGCGGACGGCGACCTCGACGTCCCCGACCCCTACTACGGCGGCCGCGACGGCTTCTTCGAGGTCGTCGACATCGCACGACGCTCGGCCCGGGAGTTCGTCCGCCGCGTGCAGGCGGGTGAGCTCTGAAGCTGCCGCTCCTGCCGGGTGGCATCCCACCGCCGGTGGGCGTCGAACGCCTGCAGTCGAGCCTCATCGCCGACGTCTACCGCGCGGTCCTCGACGACGGCCGCGTCGTCATCGTGAAGAAGCCGAACTACGACGCCCGGATGGAGGCGGACGGCCTCGAGGCGCTGGCGGAGGCGGGCGCCCCGGTACCGGCCGTCCTTGCCGTCGACCAGTCGCTGCTCGTGATGGAACACGTCGGCGGTCCGCCGGACTGGGTGGGTCTCGGGCGGGCGCTCGCCGCGCTCCACCGCCGGGGCGCCGAGTCGTTCGGCTGGCACCGGCACAACGTCATCGGCCCGCTCCCCCAGGACAACACCCCTGACGAGGACTGGCCGACCTTCTACGCCGAACGCCGGATCCGACCGTGGCTGGAACTCGAGGCCTTGCCGGTCGATGTCCGACGGCGCCTCGACCGGGGGCTCGACGGGGCGCTGGCGGACCTCCTCGACCACGACGTCCGACCGAGCCTCGTGCACGGCGACCTGTGGTCGGGCAACGTCGTCGACGGTCGCTGGCTGATCGACCCCGCGGTCCACCACGCCGATCGCGAGTTCGAGCTGGCCTTCATGGACCTCTTCGGCGGCATCCCGACCGCCTGCTGGGAGGCCTACCTGCGCGAGTGGCCGCTCGACGAGGGCTGGCAGCACCGTCGCGCGGCGCTGCAGCTGTACCACCTCCTGGTGCACGTCCGGCTGTTCGGGCGGAGCTACCTCGGCCACGTCGTGTCCCGGCTCGACGCGCTCGGCTGGTGACCCCGCGGTACGGTCCCGCCCGAGCGAGGGAGTCGCGTGGCGCACATCCGACCCATCCCGCCCGACGAGGCCGAGGGCGAGACGAAGCGCGAGTACGACCGCGCGCTGCGCCGCGCCGACCGCATCTGGAACATCGTCAGCATCCAGTCCCACAACGGGCCGGTCCTGCGGGACTCGATGCGCCTGTACTCCTCCACGATGTACGGCGAATCGCCGCTGAGCCGGGCGCAACGCGAGATGATCGCCGTCGTCACCAGCGGCATCAACGGCTGCCACTACTGAGTCCGTGCCCACCTGCACGACCTCCGGTCGGAGGTCGACGACGACGGCTGGGTCGACCGCTTCGCGTCGGACTGGCGCACGACCGTGGAGGACGGGCCGACGGGCGCCCTGCTGGCCTATGCCGAGAAGCTGACGCGGGAGCCGGCGGCGTGCTCCGCCGCCGACGTGGACGAACTCCGCGAACACGGCTGGGACGACCGGGCGATCACGGACCTCGTCGAGGTCTGCGCCTACTTCAACTACATCAACCGCATCGCCGACGGGCTCGGCGTCGACCACGAGGACTGGCTCGACGAGCTCGGCCGCGAGCGCTGACGGATCTGGCGTCCCGGCGGGCAGGGATTCCGCGGCCGGACGTCGAAGTGCCTCGCCACACACCCCACTGGAGAAGTTCAGGCATGAAGAAGATCCTGGCTGCCGCGGCCATCGTGGCCATGACGCTGCCCACGGTCGCGTTCACCGACGCCGCCGCCGGCCCCGGCTTCACGCCCTCCGGCGACGAGGTCCAGACCATCGACGGCTCGATCGCGTCCCCGACCCGCTTCACCGACCTCGAGGGCGGCTGGCCCGGTCTGGGCCGGCGTGTCCACAACTGCTCGCACGGCGCGAACGGCGGGATCGCCTACATCACGCCGATCGACGCCGAGGCCATCGGTGGCGCGTTCGTCATCGACAACGTCGTGGCTGCCGCCACCACGCGGGACATCAACACCGGCGAGGAGCAGGAAGCCGACATCGACGTCTTCTTCTACTCGGAGCTCGCCGACTGCGGCGGCCAGGGCACGCCCACGACGGTCGGCGAGTACGCCGCCGGCGGTCCGGGCGAGATCGGCTTCGTCCCGGCCGGTACCCGGTACGCGGTCATCTTCACCCCGACCGCCATCAACGTCACCTTCACGATGCGCACGTGGGCCCCGCCCGTCATCGACATGGCCGGGACCGACCTCGACCTGACGATCGCCTCGGGCGCCACGGTCGTCTGGGAGAACACGACCGACACCTACCTCCAGATCCGCTCGGAGGCCGCCGGCTTCGACTCGGGCTCCGGGCCCGCCTCTGGCCTGCGCAGTGGCGAGACCTTCAGCCACACGTTCGAGGTGTTCTTCGGTGACGCGTCGTTCGGCTACGACATCACCGACGACGCGGGCATCGTCATCGCCAGCGGCACGATCACCGTCGCGTCCGGCCCCGGTGGCGGCGCCCCGTCTGCCTGATCACCTCCGGAGCAACGCCGACGGGGCGGGCCATCTGGCCCGCCCCGTTCGCGTTGGTCTTCGGCTCGGAGGCCGCCGGACAGCTCAGACGTTCATGCCCATGGCGCGGAGCTCCTCCGCGACCCACTCGGAGATCATCGTGGTGTCCCACGGTGGCGAGAAGGTGAACTCGACCTCGACGTGGTCGACGCCGGGCAGCGAGCCCAGCACGACCTGGCACTGCTGCTGGATGAGGTCGGTGAGCGGGCAGCCCATCGACGTCAGCGTCATCAGCACGTGGACGCGGCCCTGCTCGGGCTTGGTCACCTCGTAGACGAGGCCGAGGTCGACGACGTTGTAGCCGATCTCGGGGTCGACGATCGCACGCATGGCGTTGAGGAGGTCGTCCTCGTTCGGCATGCCGTCGTCGTCGAGGACGATGTCCCCGAACGGCGTCGTGGTCGTCGCCGCGTCCTCAGCCGGCGGAACCGACTCGGTCGATGCCTGCTCGGGAGCGACCTCGGGGTCGACATCGAGCGCGGTGGTCTGGTCGGAACTCATGGTTGCCTCACGCGTCGTCGTGGGTGACGGTGTGCTCTGACGCGCCGGACTGGAACGTCTCGACCGCGTCCTTCAGCGCCATCCAGCCGAGGAGGGCGCACTTCACGCGGACGGGGAACTTCGCGACGCCCTGGAAGGCGATCCCGTCGCCGAGGTCCTCCTCGCGCTGCGGCTCCTCGCCGTGCATCATCAGTCGGAAGTCCTCGGCGAGGTCCAGCGCGTCGCCGGCCTCGCGGCCCTCGACGGCGACGGTCATCGCCGAGGCGGACGCCTGGCTGATCGAACAGCCCTCGCCGTCGAACGCGATGCCGACGACCTTCCCGTCGTCGATGTGCACGCGCAGGTCGAGCTCGTCACCGCACAGCGGGTTGCTGTGGTGGACGTGCACGTCCTCGTGCTCCAGCGACGACGACCGGTTCTTGGGCGACCGGTAGTGGTCGAGGATGATCTCCTGGTACAGGTCCTCGAGGCTCATCGCGCGAAGAACTCCTTGGCCTTCTGGATCCCCGTCACGAGCGGCGGGATGTCGTCGGTGTCGTTGTACACGTAGAAGCTCGCCCTTGCCGTGGCTGCCGCGCCGAGCGAACGCACGAGCGGCTTGGCGCAGTGGTGCCCGACACGGACGGCAACGCCCTCGCGGTCGAGGATCGTCCCGATGTCGTGCGGGTGGACGCCGTCGACGGTGAAGCTGATGACCCCGCCCCGCCGCGTGGCGTCCTGCGTGCCGTGGACGGTCACGTAGGGGATGTCTGCCAGCGCCGCGAGCGCCTGGGTGGTCAGCTCGATCTCGTGCTCACGCACGGCCTTCATGCCCAGCGTGTCGAGGTAGTCGATGGCGGCGTGCAGTCCGGCCGCCTCGGCGATGTTGGGGGTGCCGGCCTCGAACTTGTAGGGCAGCTCGTTCCAGGTCGATCCCTCGAGCGTGACGTCGAGGATCATCTCGCCGCCGGACAGGAACGGCGGCATGCGGTCGAGCACCTCGGGACGGCCCAACAGCACGCCGATGCCGGTCGGGCCGAGCATCTTGTGAGCACTGAAGGCGTAGAAGTCGACGTCGAGGTCGGCCGCGTCGACCGGGAGGTGCGGCACGGCCTGCGCCCCGTCGGCGAGGACGACG
>JBFHRB010000104.1:0-11063 GCA_041591915.1 Nitriliruptorales bacterium | reverse complement strand
GATCTTGCCGCCCTGCACGTAGGGCTCGACGAGGTCGATGACCTTGATGCCCGTCTCGAACATCTTGGTCTGCGGCTCGAGCTCCTCGAACGGCGGCGGGTCGCGGTGGATCGGCCAGTAGGTGTCCGGCGTGATCTCGTCGACCGACACGTCCAGCGGCTTGCCGAGGACGTTGTAGATGTGGCCGAGCGTGCCCGGACCGACCGGCACGCTGATCGGGCCGCCGGTGTCCTGCACCTCCGTGCCACGGACGACGCCGTCCGTCGGCTGCATGACGATGGCGCGCACACGGCGGTCGCCGATGTGCTGGGCGACCTCGGCGGTCAGCGTGTCGCTGCCGTCCTCGGTCGCGCGCTCGAACGTCAGCGCGTTGTTGATCTCGGGCAGGTCACCGGGAGGGAACTCCACGTCGATGACCGGGCCGATGACACGGACGATGCGGCCGGTGTCGCTCTGCGCCATGGTGCTGTGCTCCTACGTCGGGCTGCCGGTCCGGCGGCCCATTGTCGGGTCCTGGAAGTCTGGTGGTGGCTACTTGCCCTGGGACAGCGCTTCCGCGCCACCCACGATCTCGCTGATCTCGGTGGTGATCTGCTCCTGGCGGGCCGCGTTCATGACCCGGCTGAGCTTGGTGATCACGTCGTCCGCGTTGTCGGTCGCGTTCTTCATCGCGCGCTGGCGGGCGGCGTGCTCGGAGGCGGACGACTCGAGCATGCCGGCGAAGATCTTCGCCTCGACGTAGCGCGGGATCAGCAGGCCGAGGATCTCGCCCGGGCTGGGCTCGAACATGAACTCGGCCGGGATCGCGCTGCCGCCCTCGAGCTCGGCGGGGTCCACCGGCAGGAGCTTCGCGGCGTTCGGCGTCTGGATCAGCGACGACTTGAAGTCGGTGTAGACGAGCCAGACGCGGTCGAGCTTGCCGGACGCGTAGTCGTCCATGATCACGCGGCCCACGGACTGCGCGTCGGTGAACTCCGGCGTGTCGCTGACGCCCGTCCACGACCGCTCGGGGTTGCGGCGGCGGTACGTGAAGTAGGTGACGCCCTTGCGACCGACGAGGTACAGCTTGACGTCGAGCCCCTGCTCGCCCTCGCGGGCGATGACCCGCTCGGCCAGCTTGATGACGTTCGAGTTGTAGGCGCCCGCCAGGCCGCGGTCGGACGTGACGAGCACGACGGCGGCGGTCTGCGGGTTGTCGCGGACGGCGAGGAGCGGGTGGTCCTTCACCTCGTTGCTGACCGCGAGGCCCTTGATCACGTCGAGGATCTGCTCAGCGTACGGACGCGCCTCCTCCACGCGACCCTGCGCCTTGAGGATGCGCGAAGCCGCGATCATCTCCATGGCACGCGTGATCTTCTGCGTGTTCTTCACGGAGCGGATGCGCCGCCGCAGCTGGCGGATCTGTCCTGACCCAGCCAAGGCCTACCTCCGGTGTCGGTCGTGTACGTGGTCGATGTGGTCTCGGGCGATCAACCGCCCGAGAAGTCCTCACCGATGCTGTGCTCCTCGTCGCTGGCCGCCATGACGTCCCAGCCGACGTTCTTCTCCTCGTCGGGTGCCACCTCGACCTCGGAGGGCTCGAACGTCTCCTTGAAGGCGTCGACCGCGGCCTCGAGCGCGCCGGCGAGCTCGTCGCTCAGCTTCTCGCTGGCCAGCCGGTCGATGATGTCCTGGTGGCGCGAGCGCATGTAGTCGATCAGGTCGGCCTCGAAGCGCTTGATGTCCGCGACCGGCACGTCGTCCATCTTGGCGTTGGTGACGGCCCAGATGGTGACGACCTGCTCGCCGACGGGCATCGGCTGGTACTGCGGCTGCTTCAGCACCTCGACCAGCCGCTGACCGCGGGCGATCTTCTGCTGGGATGCCTTGTCGAGGTCCGACCCGAACTGCGCGAACGCCTCGAGCTCACGGAACTGGGCGAGCTCCAGCCGGACGGTGCCACTCACCTTCTTCATGGCCGGGACCTGGGCGTTGCCACCCACGCGCGAGACCGAGATACCGGCGTTCATCGCGGGGCGGACACCCTGGAAGAACAGGTCCGTCTCGAGGAAGATCTGGCCGTCGGTGATGGAGATGACGTTGGTCGGGATGTAGGCCGACACGTCGTTGGCCTTGGTCTCGACGACGGGCAGCGCGGTCATGGACCCGGCGCCGAGCTCGTCGTTGAGCTTCGCGGCACGCTCCAGCAGGCGGCTGTGGAGGTAGAAGACGTCACCGGGGTACGCCTCACGGCCCGGGGGACGACGCAGCAGCAGCGACAGCTGGCGGTAGCTGTCCGCCTGCTTCGACAGGTCGTCGTAGATGATGAGCGAGTGCTCGCCCTTGTACATCCAGTTGGCGCCGATGGCCGCGCCCGCGTACGGGGCGATGAACTGGAACGGGGCAGGCGACGACGCCGGGGCGGAGACGACGACCGTGTACTCCATCGCGCCGAACATCTCGAGGCGGTTGACGACCTCCGCCACGGTCGAGCCCTTCTGCCCGATCGCGACGTAGATGCACTTCACGCCGGTGTGCTTCTGGTTGATGATGGTGTCGACCGCGATCGCCGTCTTCCCCGTCTGGCGGTCGCCGATGATCAGCTCGCGCTGGCCACGGCCGATCGGCGTCATGACGTCGATGACCTTGATGCCCGTCTGCATCGGCTCGTGGACCGGCTGGCGGTCGACGACGCCGGCGGCCTGGACCTCGAGGGGACGGAAGCCGTCGACCTTGGACTCGTCGAGCGGGCCCTTGCCGTCGATCGGACGACCGAGGGGGTCGACCACGCGGCCGAGCATGGCGTCGCCGACGGGCACCGAGAGGACGCGACCGGTGCGCTTGACGGTGTCGCCCTCCTCGACGCGCGAGGTGTCGCCGAAGATCGCAGCACCGATCTTGTGCTCGTCGAGGTTCATCGCGAGGCCGAAGAGGCCCTCACCGAAGTCGAGCAGCTCGTTCGCCATCGTGCCGGGCAGCCCGGACACCATGGCGATGCCGTCGCCGGTCTCGAGGACGCGACCGACCTGCTCGGCAGCCTGGGTGGGCTGGTAGTCGGCGAGGATGTCCTTGATCGCGGAGGAGATGTCCTCCGGGCGGATCGTGAGGTCAGACATCGGGTTTTCCCTTGGTCGTCGTGTGCGGCCGTGCGGCCGGCGGGGTGTGGCTCAGGCGCCGAGTCGGGCCTTGATGTCGGACAGGCGGCGGGAGATCGAGCCGTCGATCACCGTGTCACCGACCTTGGCGAGGACACCGCCGACGACCGAGTCGTCGACGAGGACCTTCATGTCGAGCTGCTTGCCCGTCGCGCGCTCGAGGGCCGACTTCAGCCGGTCCCGCGTGGCGTCGTCGAGCGGCGCCGCGACGCGGACCTCGGCCAGCTCCCGTCCGCGGGCGGAGGCACCGAGCTCGGCGACGCGCTGGGCGATGTCGCCCAGGTCGCCGGCGCGCCCCGCCGCGACGACCGTCGAGACGGCCGTCTTCGTCGCCGGGTGCGCCGTCGCGAGGACCGCGGAGTCGACGAGCTTCAGCCTGTCGGCCACGGGCAGGTGGATGTCCACCAGCTTCTCGCGCAGCTCGTTGTTGTTCTCGACCGCGCGCGCGATCGTGAGGAACTCGTCCTCGACGACCTCGAGCGCACCTTCGCCGGTCGCGATCGCGACGATCGCCTCGGCGTAGGCATCGGATCGGTTGCCACTCATGACAGCCTCGTGTGGTCGGCGGTGTCGTTCGGCCGGAGCCGGCGACGTGTCCGCGTTGCCTCATGACCCCGCCCGGCCGGTTCGGCCGGGGGTGGGATCACGTCAGTTGTTGCTCGCGAGCCGGTCGATGTAGCTGTTCACGAGCTCGGCGTGCGTCGATGCGTCGATCTCCTTCTCGACGATCTTGCTCGCGAGCTGCACGGACAGCTGACTGACCTCGCCCCGGAGCTCCTGCAGCGCGCGATCGCGCTCTGCGGTGACCTCCTGCTGGGCCCGCGCCACGATGTTGCTCGCCTCGGCCTCGGCCTTGGCGACGATGTCGCGGCGCAGTGCCTCCGCGGTGGACTTGGCCTCCTCGATGATGCGGTTGGCTTCGCCCTTCGCATCAGCGATCTTGGCCTGGTAGTCCGCCTCGGTGGCCTTGGCCTGCTCGAGCGCGGCGTCTGCCTGCTCCATCTTCCCCTGGATGGCCGCGGCGCGGTTCTCGAGCGCCTCGGTCATCTTCGGGAAGGCGAACTTCGCGAGGATCACGTAGACGATCGCGAACGAGATGGCGCCGTACACCAGCTCGGCTGGAGCCGGCAGGATGACGTCATTCGTGTCGACGACCTCTTCGGCCGCGAGGATGAGCTGGTAGCTCAACATGTTCCGTCCCTTCTCTCGGGGCTCGGGCTGTGGGTGCCCAGCTCGCTCAGATGATGAACGAGAGGACGAAGCCGAACAGCGCGAGCGCCTCGACGAAGGCGATCCCCAGGAACATCGTGGTCCGGACGTCGCCGGCCGCCTCGGGCTGACGGGCCATCGACTCGATCGCCTTCCCGACCAGGAAGCCGATGCCGATGCCCGGGCCGATGGCAGCGAGGCCGTAGACCAGACCCTTACCGATGGTCTCCATGTCTCGTCGTCTCCTTAATGACTACCCCCGCACTGACGGGGCGTTTGGGGTCTCAGTCCGCTACCGGCGGGCGCCGACAGCGGGAGTCTTCATGTTGCGGATCAGTGGTGCGCCTCGATCGAGCTACCGATGTAGACACCCGTGAGGATGGTGAAGATGTAGGCCTGCAGGACGCCGACCAGCAGCTCGAAGGCCACGAGCGCGGGCCCGGCGGCCAGCGCGATCAACCCGACGGGCGAGCCCTTCAGGTTGAAGCTGACGTTGGGCAGGTCGTGGACGTCGACGAGGAACGCGTTGGCGGCGATGAAGATGATCGCCAGCAGGATGTGGCCGGCCATCATGTTCGCGAAGAGACGAACGGCCAGCGTGAGGGGCCGCACCACGAAGGTCGAGACCAGCTCGATCGGGATGACCAGGAGCAGGATCGGCCCCGGGACGCCCGGCGGGATGATCGCGTTCTTGAAGTAGGCGAGGCCCTGGTTCTTGATGCCGACGAAGATGAACGTCGACCAGACGACGATGGCGAGGAAGGCCGGGATGGCCATCCGCGAGGTCGTCGGGTAGTTCACGAACGGCAGGATCTCGTAGAGGTTGTTCATCCAGATGAACAGGAACAGGGCCGTGAGGAACGGCACGTACTTGAGGCCCTTGCTCCCCATCGTCGGCCGCGCGATCTGCTCGCGGATGAACTCGACGATGACCTCCATGGCCGCCTGGAGCTTGCCCGGGACGACCTTGGCGTTGCCGAACGCGACGATGAGCAGCCCGCTCACGATCACCGCGCTGAGCAGCATCAGCAGCGCGGTTCGGTTGAAGGCGAACAGCGTGCCTTCCCCGAACCACGGGTCGAACAGGAAGAGTTCGCGCAGGCTGGGGGCGTGGAAGCCCCCACCTTCGACAGCGAGCAGCAGCGTGTTCACGCGTGTTCCTCCCCGGCGCGGACCCACCAGAACTCGGGGTGGGTCATCGCCAGACGAACCTCGTAGGCGAGCAGTGCGATGATCGTCGCCGCCCCCGTGATCGCCAGGACGTGGCCGTCGATGGCCTCGACCGGGCTGAGGGCGACGATGAGCGTGGCGTACAGGGCGAGCCGGACGCCGAACCCACCGAGTGCGGCGAGTTGCAGCGTGGCGAGCCCCTGGCGTGCGGCCCAGGCCTGCAGGTAGCCCGAGCCGGCGAAGATCAGGCTGATGAACAGCACCGTCCCGGCAGCCGTGACGGCGCCGGCAACCCCGCGGAGCCCGAGGGCGAGCACGGCAGCAACGGGCAGCAGGACCGCGCCGGCGCGCAGTGCGCCGCGGGCCATGGTGACCTCGCTGTCGACCACGGGTGGTTGCCCCTCGTGCGTCAGCGGCGCGGCGGCGTGGCCACCGTGCCGTGGGTGCTTGGCGGGTTTGCGGTGATGCGGGTGCGGCCTGCCCCTGAGGCGGCGGAGCCTCAGGACCGCTGGTCCTCGTCCGCGACCGTAGGCGCGTCGGCGGACGTCGTCCCCTGCTGTGAACGCTTGACCACGAGGTAGAACCCGAGGACGCCGCCCAGGATGATGCCGGTGGCGACGAACCAGGGCTCGGTGTCGAGCCAGCGGTCCAGCAGCCAGCCGAGGCCTCCCCACACCGCAACGGCGGTGAGAAGCTCGACCGACATGGTCCAGCCCTTGTCCATCTCGGCCCAGAGGGGATCGCGACGGTCAGGGTGCTCCATGCGGCCGGGAGGCTAGCGGAGGCGGTGGGAGGCGACCAATCGGAGCGGAGACCCGTTCGGATGTCGCACGCGACGGCCGCACACGAGCGCGCGGGCGTTGCTCAGCCGCTGCGCCTGCGGGCCAGCTCGTCCTCGGCCGGGACGCCCACTCGCCGGGCCTGCCGGCCGGCGCGGACGCCCTGCGCCGTGATGCCGGCGCCGACCACGACCGCGCCACCGAGGATGCCGAGCGCGACGTTGGCCGGCAGCACGGCGAGGCCGATCGCGGCGAAGCCGAGGAGGGCCGACCAGTAGTACAGCGTCAGCACGGCTCGCCGGTGGCTGTACCCGAAGGCGATCAGCAGGTGGTGCAGGTGGCCCTTGTCCGCCTCGCTGACGCTCTGGCCCCGCGCGATGCGCCGGGCGACGGCGAACAGCGTGTCCATGAAGGGGACGGCGAGGATGAGGGCGGGGATGACCAGCGGGATCGACCCGGCGAAGTCGGCGTAGCTGGGGGCGGTGGTGCGACCGACGTAGGAGACGCCGGCGGACGCGAGGAGCAGCCCGAGCATCATCGAGCCGGTGTCACCCATGAAGATCGATGCCGGGTGGAAGTTGTGCAGCAGGAAGCCGGCGCACATCCCCGCCAGCGTGGCCGCGATGAGCGGGGCGCCGCTGGGCAGGGCCTCGGACAGGCCCCGGTCCCCGGCGGTGAACGTGAAGGTGAAGAAGGCGAGCGCCGCGATACCGACGATCCCGGCCGCGAGGCCGTCCAGGCCGTCGATGAGGTTGACCGCGTTCACCATGGCCACGATGGCGATGATCGTGAGCGGGAAGCCGAGGTCCGGTGCCAGCACGATCACGTCCAGCCCGGGCACCCACGCGTACACGATCTGGATACCGAAGAGCAGCGGCCCCAGCGCGGCGACGATCTGGCCCGCCAGCTTGACCGTCGGTGGCAGCCCGCGCGTGTCGTCCACGAACCCGATGAGCACGATGACGAACACCCCGATCGTCAGCCCCATCAGCTCCGACGACCGGCTGAACAGCTCACGGAAGTCGGGGATCAGGAACGCGACCCCGAGCGCGGCGATGTAGCCCGCGAGCATCGCGACCCCGCCGAGCTGGGGGGTCGGGCGGTCGTGGACCTTGCGCGCCGTCGGGACGGCGACCGCTCCCACCCGGAAGGCGAACCGGCCGGCGAAGGGGGTCGCAACCGCCGTGACCGACGCGGCCACGGCGAAGACGATGATGAAGTTGAGCAACGGCGCCCCCAGCGCTCAGGGTTCCCCCCAGCCGCGCAGGGTACGCCTGCTCCCCCCATCAGTCACCCATCACCCTTGCGCAGGGTGGCCGGTCGGCCACCCCCGCGCCGGGTGTCAGCGGGGGTAGGCCGGGTACTGCTCGACGAGCTCGTCGACGCGTGCGCGGACCTGCTTGCGGTCGTCCTCGGAGCCCGTGATCGCGGTCGCGATGAGCTGGGCGATCTCGCCCATCTGCTCGGGCCCCATCCCCTGCGTGGCCACCATCGAGGCGCCGGCACGGATGCCGCTGGCGACCGCCGGCGGGTTCTTGTCGAACGGGATCGCGTTCTTGTTGAGCACGATGCCCGCCTCGTCGCAGCGGGACTCGGCCTCGGCGCCCGTGGTGCCGTGCTCGGTGACGTCCGCGAGGAAGAGGTGGGTGTCGGTGCCGCCCGACGTGATGCGGAACCCCTGGTCGGCGAGGCCGGAGGCGAGCGCACGGGCATCGTCGAGGATCCGCTGCGCGTACTCCTTGAAGGACGGCTCCATCGCCTCCTTCAGCGCGACCGCCTTCGCGGCGATGACGTGCTCGAGCGGGCCACCCTGGGTGCCCGGGAACACCGCCTTGTCGATCTTGGTGCCCCACTCCTCGTTGGCGAGGATGATCGCGCCACGGGGGCCACGCAGGGTCTTGTGGGTCGTGAACGTGACGATGTCGCAGTAGGGCACGGGGCTGGGGTGGGCGCCACCGGCCACGAGCCCGATGAAGTGGGCGGCGTCGCACATCAGGACCGCGCCGACCTCGTCGGCGATGGAGCGGAACGCCTCGAAGTCGAGGACGCGTGGGTAGGCCGACCAACCGGCGATGATCAGCTTCGGCCGGTGCTGCCTCGCGAGGTCACGCACCAGGTCCATGTCGATGGTCTCGGTGTCCTGCCGCACCTCGTACGGCACGACGTCGAACCACTTGCCGCTGAAGTTGACCTTGTGCCCGTGGGTCAGGTGGCCGCCATGCGGCAGCGACATCGCCAGGACCTTCTCGCCCGGCATGACCGCCGCGTAGTAGGCCGCGATGTTGGCGGAGGCGCCCGAGTGCGGCTGGACGTTGGCGTGATCGGCGCCGAACAGCTGCTTCGCGCGGTCGATGGCCAGCTGCTCGACCGGGTCGACGGCCTCCTCGCAGCCGCCGTAGTAGCGCTTGCCGGGATAGCCCTCCGCGTACTTGTTCGTGAGGACGGACCCCTGTGCGGCCAGCACCGCGGGCGAGGCGAAGTTCTCCGACGCGATGAGCTGCAGCTTCGACCGCTGGCGGTCGAGCTCGGTCAGCAGGTAGCCGGCGACGTCCGGGTCGGTGTTCTGGAGTTCGTCGAAGTCGGGGCCCCAGTAGGTGCTCATGAGCGGTCTCCACGCGGAGGATGGCGGTGTGCGGGAAGTCGCCGCGAGCCTATCGCGGGTCGTCGAAGAGGCTCTCCGGGGGATCGACGGGGGCGGACGGGGGCCTTCGAACGGGCCCGAACAGGCCCTCGGCCGCGAACATGGTCAGCGCGGTGATCTCGCGTGCGATCTCGGCGTAGCCCTCACGCGGGCCACCGATGGGATCGGTGACGTCCTCCTTGTCGCCGGGGCGGGCGACGTAGGCACGCGCGCCGTGGGCGACGCGAGCGAGCAGGCGGACGCGCTCGCGGGGCGTGAGCGTGGGGTCGAGTGGCTTGAGCGCCTCGAGGAGTCGGACGAACTCCTTGAGGGTGAAGGTGTACCGCGAGGCGTACGGCGTGACCTTGGCCAGCTTCGCGCGATGCCGCTCCGTCATGCACAGGACGAGGTCCATGCGTTCGACCAGCTGGCGTTCGACCGCCTGCGCCCGGTGCCGCTCGAGGCTGAGGCCCCTGGCCGCCGCCTCCTCGCGCATCGCCTCGACCGCGGGCTCGCCCACCAGGCCGTTCACCCCGGCGCTCTGCACCCAGACCTGCACGGACGGGTCGAGGCGCCGCGACGCCTCGTGCTGGAGCACGGCCTCGCCGAACGGGCTGCGCACGATGTTGGCCGTGCAGACGACGAGGACCTGGGTCGTCTCGTCGAACGGGCGGGGGTCGGGGACCGCGCTCACGAGTCGTCGCCCTCGGCGGGTCGGTCGTCCTCGTCCTCGTCCTCGTCGTCGTCCGCTGCCGGCGCCGCGTCGACCCGGGTCGCGTCGACCGGGGTCGCGTCGGGCCAGTCCTCCTCCCCCGCCTCCGCCGCTGCCACGTCCGCGGCGTCGAGCTCCCCTCGGGCGACCGCGAGGACCTGGTCGCCGCTGATCGAGCCGGCGCGGATGACGTGGACACCGGGGCGCGTGAGGTCGACGATCGTCGACGGCCGCTGGTGGCGGCGCGGGCCGCCGTCGACGTAGACCGCGACCCGGTCCTCGAGGTGTCGCCGGGCCGCCTCGACGTCGGTGGACGGCGGCTGACCGCTGAGGTTGGCCGACGTGACGGCCAGCGGCCCGACGGCCCTGATGATGTCGAGTGTCACGTCGTCGAAGGGCATCCGGACCGCGACGGAGCCCTCGTTCTCACCGAGGTCCCAGGTGAGGCTGGGCTCGGCCGGCACGAGGATGGTGAGGGCGCCCGGCCAGTAGGCGGCCATGAGCCGCTCGACCTGCTCGGGGATGGAGGTCATCAGCCCGAGGAGCTGCTTCGGGCTGCGGACGAGCACGGGCAGCGGGAAGCGCCGGGACCGGCGCTTGGCCTCGAAGACCTTCGCGGTCGCGGCCGGGTTGAAGGCATCGGCCGCGACCCCGTACACGGTGTCCGTGGGCAGCACGACGAGCTCCCCCTCGCGCAGCGCGTCGACCGCGCGGGCCACGGCGCCCTCGCGGTCCGCAGTCGCGTCGACGACCTCGCTCACGCGCGCTCCTCCTCGTCAGCTCCAGTGCGTCCCGTCGCCGGGTGGGGCTGCCGCGCCACGACGAAGCGGTCGCGGCGGGTCAGGTCGGGATGGATGGTGACATCCACGAGCCCCGCATGCGAAGCCACGGCGGCAGCGTCGTCGCCTCGATGGTCGGCGATCTCGAGCACCAGGTGCCCGTCGCTGCGCAGCCAGGCGCTCGCGGCCCTGCAGAGCCGCTGCACGACCTCGTACCCGTCGTGCCCTCCGACGAGCGCCTCCCTCGGGTCGTGGTCGACGACCTCGGGGTCGAGGCCGGCGAGGTCCGCGTCCGCGAGGTAGGGCGGGTTGCTGACGAGGAGGTCGACGTGACCTCGCAACCCGGCATCGACGGGGTCGAGGAGGTCGCCGCCGACGATCGTGACCGCCGAACCCTCCGCCAGGGCGGTGGCCTCGGCGTTGTGCTTGGCGAGGGCGAGCGCGTCCTCGGACAGCTCGGTGGCGATGACGCGGAGTCCACCGACCTCGCTGGCGAGCGCGAGCGCGATGGCACCCGTGCCCGTGCACGGCTCGACGACCGTCAGCTCGCGGGCCGGGTCGTGGCGTCGGAGGTCGGCGATGCACGCCCGGGCGAGGTCGACGAGCACCTCGGTCTCGGGGCGGGGGACGAAGACGCCGGGCCGGGCGGTCAGCGTGAGG
>JBFHRB010000103.1:0-11168 GCA_041591915.1 Nitriliruptorales bacterium | reverse complement strand
GGTCCGTTTCTCGGTGTTCCGCCCGGTCAAACGACTGAGCGTCACCTCTAGTAACGGAACGTAAGCAAGATGACTAAAGGTAACTAGTCATCTCGGTGTGCCCACCGGCCGGTTCGGCCGCAGTTCTGCCCTGTATCGCCCGTATTGACCGAAATAGTGCGTGCGTTCGTCGCACACGCCATGGTCCTGGGCGTTGCGGGCCGCCGCGAGGGCCCGCGTCAGAGGGGCGGCGGGTGGCGCACCCACGGGTCCGGTGACGGCCCGAGGTCGCGATCACGGGCGCGGTCGCCGACGAGCACGGCGAGGTCCGACTCCATGCGCGCGACACGGCCGAGCAGCGCCGCGATCGCCCGCGTGAGGAAGGCCGCGATCATGAGGATGGCGCCGGCAGCGAAGGTCAGGACCCAGACGACGATGGCGAAGGCGACCTCGCCCTCGTTGTAGAGGACCGCTCCGGCGATGACGCCGGCGAGGCCGGCAACGTACGACAACGACTGTGCGACAGCCGCGGCGCCGCGCAGGTCCTTCGGCGAGGGGATCCGCTCCATGGCCGCAGGGTACGGCGGGGTGGCGCTGGTCGACGGGAGGTCCGTCCACGACGAACGGGGCCCGCAGGCCCCGTCCGCTGGGTTGCCCGTGCCGTCAGTACTTCACGACGGGCGGGAGGTCCTTGGCCTGGTCGATCCAGCCCTGGACGACCTTCTCGCTCGGCGTGCGCTGCACGAGCTTGTTCTTCTTGCGGTTGTTCGCCTTCACCATCGCCTCGGCGAGGTTGGCCGCGTTGCGGCGACGAAGCTCCTTCACGGTGTCGACGCCCGCAGCCTCGAGGAGGTCCGAGTACTGCGAGCTGACGCCCTTGATGCGCATCAGGTCGGCACGATTGACCCACTCGAGGATCCTGGTGTCACCGAGGCCGGTGGCCTCCGCGAGCTTGCTGCGTCCCTTCTTGGTCGCCCCCTGCTCGAGGAGGGCCTCGCAGGTGCGGACCCCGCACTCGCGGAGCTTGGTGGCGTACTTCGGTCCGATGCCTTCGATGGCAGAGATGCTGGCCACTGGCTGGGCTCCTTGTGCAGCGTGGTGGGTGGCTGAGTCGTACGTACCCCGGCGAGCGAGGCTAGAGGAGTGCCGGGATGGCAACAAGGGGTGGGCACGGGAACGCGGCGCGGTGGAGGGGTACGCTCAACGGCATGAGCAAGTCGGGCGTCGGCATCGGAGACTGGGACGAGGCGCTGTGCCGCCTCGAGGACGTGCTGGCCACCTACGACTTCGACCGCGCCCTGCCGAACCTCGACGAGATCCTCGCGGCGGCGTGCATCGACCTCGCCTACGTGCAGGCTGACGAGCGTGCGTTGAAGGTGCTGAGCGAGGCGATCGTGGCGCGCCCGCTGTCGACCAGCGACCAGGTCGGCGGCCTCGCGCTCGAGGTCGAGCTCCTGACCCTCGAGGTGCGCGTCCTCACCGAACGGCTGGCCGCGCCGACGACCGATCCCGTGGACGCGGAGCGCGTGACGTCACGGCTCGCCCGGATCCGCCAGCGGCTCGACGAGGTCCGAAGCAAGCTCTGAGCCTGGACCGGCCAGACGTCAGTCCGCAGCGTTGGTCGGGACGTCCTCGAACGACCGCTGGGTCCAGCGCTCGAACGCCCCGATGGCGGTGTCGGTCGCGGTGGCCTGCGCGACGAGGCGCGCGCGGGCTCGGGCCTCGCCCAGCGTCACGGACAGGGTCAGCAGGCGCGGCCCGCGGGTGACCGCGACCTCGACGTTGTCGCCGGGTGCGTACGCGCGGAGGGCCTTGTCGAGGTCGCCCGGCGCGACCGTGCCGCCGTCGATCGCGACGAGCGTGTCGCCGCCCGTGACGCCGGCGGACCACGCGGGGCCGTCGCGGACGACGGACGTCAGCGCCACGTGTCCGTTGCGGTCGCTGGTGGTGGCCCCCAGCCACGCGGCCGTGCCGTTCTCCGCGTCCGTGGTGAGTGCGAGCCCGACCGCCCCGACGAGCTCCTCGAACGGCGGGTCCTCCCGCCCACCGACGTGGCGATCGAACCATTCGCCGAGGTCGGTCCCGGCCGCCTCGGACACCGCCGCCTCGACGTCGGCCTCGCGGTAGCCCTTGTCGGAGTTGCCGAAGCGCTCCCACAGGAGCCGGAAGGCCTCGTCGAGCCCGTCGGAGTCCGGCCGAGCCCGCCGGATCAGCAGGTCGAACATCCAGGCGACCAGACCACCGTGGGAGTAGTAGGAGATGCCGGCGTTGTCGCTGTTCTCGTCCCGGACGTAGAACTTCGTCCAGGCCTGGTGGCTCGCCTCGCGCAGCGACTGGTAGCGACGGCCGACGGTGTCGAGCCGGTGGTCGATGCGCCCGGCCAGCTTCTTGAGGTACGTCGGGACGTCCCACAGGCCCGCACGCGTGGGGATCAGCTCGTCGTAGTAGGACGTCCAACCCTCGGCGACCCACAGCGACGGCGAGTGGGCCGGGTTCTCGAAGTCCGGGTCGACGAGCGCCTCGGGCGTGAGGCGCTTGACGTTCCACAGGTGCAGGTACTCGTGCGCCATGAGCGACTGGAACGTCCGGTAGCGGTCGTCGTCCTGGAAGGTGCGCACGGGCATGGCCAGCACGGATCCGTCGCGATGCTCGAGGCCTCCGCCGCCCGCGTCCCAGCCGGCGCACAGGAAGGTGTACGACGGGCTGGGCAGGTCGCCGTCGAAGAGCGCGACCGCGGCCTCGCCGATCCTGCGGCCGTCCTCCGCCACGCGGCCGAGGTCGGGCGTGCCGCCATGGGCCGTCCACACGAAGCGGTGCGGGACGGCGGCGACCTCCCAGGTGGTCTGGGGGTGGGTGCCGGCCTCGAAGGCGCTGTCGACGAGGTGGAGGAAGTCCTCGGCGACGTACGTCCCGTCCTCCTCCGGCAGCAGGCCCCACGTGTCCCATCCGGCCGGGGCCTGCAGCCGGACGCGGTGCTCGCGGTCTCGGGCGGCCTCGACCATGGGCAGGGTGGCCGGCGGGATGATGAGGGCGTGGTGGTCGTCGATGTGGTTCGTGCGGACCGTCAGCTCGTGGCCGTAGACCTCGAGCTCGACGCGCACCGGGCCCCTCGCGGCGTCGGGCAGGAACCAGGCCGTGCGCCCGTCGGGGGTCAGCCGGAGCTCGGCCCCGTCGGCGTCGTACGCGCGGATCCACTGCAGGTGGTGGACGTAGTCGCGGATGACGTACGACCCGGGGGTCCAGGCGGGGAGCACGATCCGTGCGCCGGGTGACACGTCGGCCGGGACGTGCAGGGTCACCCGGGCCAGGTGGTGGACGTGCAGGGACAGGTCGATGTCGTAGCGGATCGGTTCGCTCACGGTCGTCCCCGGGAAGGTCGTGGGGCGAGGCTAGTTGCGGGGGGTCGTGCCCGTCCGCGCGAGCAGGACCTGTCGCGACCGGGCGCTACCGTGCGGCGACACCCGTGGGCAGGCAGGTCGGTGGCCGGACGCATCGTCAAGGAGGACATCGAGTCCCTCCGCGACATGGTCGACGTCGCCCAGATCGTCGGCGACCACACCAGCCTCAAGAAGGCCGGCGCGCGGCTCAAGGGCCTGTGTCCGTTCCACGGCGAGAAGACACCGTCGTTCACCGTCGACCCGGCGCGGGGCCTCTACCACTGCTTCGGGTGTGGCGAGGGCGGCGACGTCTACGACTTCCTGCAGAAGATCGAGGGGCTCACGTTCGTCGAGGCCGTCGAGCAGGTGGCCCGCCGCGTCGGCTACGAGCTCCACTACGAGGAGCTGTCGGCGGGTCAGCGGAAGGCGATCGGCGAGCGGAGCCGGCTGGTGGCCGCACACCACGCGGCACTCGAGTTCTTCCAACAGCAGCTGTACGCCGAGGCGGGTGCGGTCGCGCGGGAGTACCTCAAGTCCCGTGGCTTCGGGCGGGACGAGGCCGACCAGTTCAAGATCGGGTTCGCGCCGCTCGACTGGGAGGCGCTGGCCAAGCACCTCCTGGCCCAGCGATTCGGCCAGGACGAGCTCGTGAAGAGCGGCCTCGTCGCGCGCAACGACCGGGGAGGCGTCCGGGACCGCTTCCGCGGGAGGTTGATGTTCCCGGTCCTCGACCTCAACGGTGACCCGATCGGGTTCGGGGGCCGGATCCTGCCCGACCTCGACTACGGCGAGCACACACCCCCGAAGTACCTCAACACCCCCGAGACGCCGATCTACCGCAAGCACAAGGTCCTGTACGGCATGTCCTGGGCCCGGGCCGACGTCGTCCGCTCGGGTGAGGTGCTGATCTGCGAGGGCTACACCGACGTGATGGCCCTGCACCAGGCCGGCTACACCAACGCCGCAGCCACGTGTGGGACCGCGGTCGGCGAGGACCACTTCAAGCTGCTCTCGCGCTACGCCCAGCGCGTCGTGCTCGCCTTCGACTCGGACGAGGCCGGCGCCAAGGCGGCGGAGCGGGCGTGGCGGATCGCCAAGGAGCATGACGTGGACGTGCGTGTCCTGATCATGCCCGCCGGCAAGGATCCGGCCGACGTGGTCCGCGACGGTGGTGCGGACCACCTGGCCAAGCTCGTCGAGGAGGCACCACCCGTTGCGCCGTTCGTGCTCGAGCGCGCCGTGCAGGCGCACGACCTCACGACGCCCGAGGGGCGTGCTGCCGCGGTCTCGTCCGCGGCCCCGGTGCTCGCGGACGTCGTCGACCCGGTCCTGCGCCGCGAGTACGCCAAGCACTACGTGGCCGACGTCGTGGGACTCGCCCTCGACGTCGTGGCCCAGAGCCTGCGGGCCGCTGGCGTCGAGGTGGCCGGGACGGGATCGGGCCACATCGGCGGTCGCGCCGGTGTGGGGCCGGTCCAGGCCGCGCGCCCGTCGACGTCGCGCCGGCCCGGCGCCGGACTCAACCCGGCGGCGCGACGCGCGTCGCTCGAGCGCGACGTGTTGCGCCTCGCGCTGCAGCGACCCGACCTGCTGCCCGACGCCTGGTACCAGGTCACCGAGGACGACTTCACCCACCCGAAGGCGCGCGCGGTCTTCCGGGCGCTGCGCGACGCTGGCGGGCCCGGGACCGCGCTCGAGGCGGTCCTCGAGCAGGCGGCGGACGACGACGCACGCGCCCTCGTGCGCGGCATCGCGCTCGAGGATGGGGAGGTCGAGCCGGATCCCGCGCACGCGGCGACGCTGGTCAACCGGCTGCTCGTCGCGCGCGTCGAGCAGGAGGTCGCGTGGGTGAAGTCCGAGCTGCAGGCCGTCAACGAGACGACGGACCCGGCGCGTCACCGCGAGCTCTTCCGGCGCCTGATGCAGCTCGAGCAGCAGCGGCGCGAGCTCTCCGAGGTCCCGGAGTAGCCGCCGGTCGGCCCCGGGAGACCGGCCGACCGGTGGTCAACGCCCGTAGTCCCTTGTGGCCGTTCGTGGTTGCTTGCCCGCGTTCCGCCGTCACGCGACCGCGGACGGCGTTACAGTCTCTGGTCTACGCCGTAGCGGCGTAGCATCGGCGGGGACGTGCAGTGGGCACCCGTTCAGGAACCGGTCCGGCCCTCGACGAGGGTGGGGACACGGCCGCGGTCGTCGACCTCCGCGATCACCGCCCGGTCCACCGCAGCGAGCACTTCCAGGAGCTCGTCGAGCACGCGGAGGACCGGGGCTTCGTCACGTCGAGGGAGATAGACGAGGCCGTGCTGCTCGTCGGCGACACCACGGCGGCCGAGGTCCGACGCCAGCTCGCGCGCCGCGGCATCGTCGTCGTCGACATGGGGGAGTCCCCGGAGGCCGCCCAGGCGGCGCACCACGTCACGTCGACCGTCGACCCCGTCCGGCTGTACCTCAACGAGATCGGGAGGGTCGACCTCCTGACGGCCGACGAGGAGGTCGACCTCGCGAAGCGCATCGCGGCGGGGCGCGCCGCAGCGCGACTGCTGGAGGATCGTTCGCGGCTGCCGCTCGAGGATCGCGTCCGGCTGCGGCAGGTCCACCGCGACGGCAACGCGGCGACCCGGCGGCTGGTCGAGGCCAACCTCCGTCTGGTCGTGTCGATCGCCAAGCGCTACGTGGGCCGTGGCCTGATGTTCCCGGACCTCCTGCAGGAGGGCAATCTCGGCCTCATCCGCGCGGTCGAGAAGTTCGACCCCACCAAGGGCTACAAGTTCTCGACGTACGCCACGTGGTGGATCCGGCAGATGATCAGCCGCGGGATCGCCGACCAGTCGCGCACGATCCGGATCCCGGTCCACCTCGTCGAGACGCTGAACAAGATCGGTCGCGTGCAGCGCCAGCTCGTCCTCAAGCTCGGGCGCGACCCGACGATCGAGGAGCTCGCCGAGGCGGTCGAGCTCGACCCCGAGCGTGTCGAGGAGCTGCTCGGCTACGAGATCGACCCGGCCAGCCTCGATGCGCCGATCGGCGAGAGCGAGGACGGGTCCCTCGGCGACCTGGTCGAGGACGACCACGCGGAGGTGCCGCTCGAGGTCGCCGCGCACCTGCTGCTGCAGCGCCACCTCGCCAGCGTCCTGCACGAGCTCGGCGACCGCGAGCGGCTCGTCATCGAGCAGCGCTTCGGGCTCGTCGACGGCGAGCCACAGACGCTCGAGCAGGTCGGACAGCAACTCGGCCTGACGCGAGAGCGCATCCGCCAGATCGAGGCCAAGGCCTTGGCGAAGCTGCGCCATCCGTCGTACGCGGACAGCCTCGCCGGGTACCTCGACGAGAGCTGATCAGCCGCCCAGGCGGACCCAGATCCAGCCGTCGTGTTCGCGGACCTCGAACAGCGGCAGGCGAGGGTCGTCCTCGTCGCCGGGCCACGTGTTCTGGCCCGTGGTCGGGTCGTAGCAGTAGAAGTGGTGGGGGCACTCGATGTCGCCCTCGGGGGACAGGCCGCCCTGGCCCATGGAGTGGCCCTGGTGGGGGCAGGCGAGGTTGAAGGCGGCCACCGTGCCGTCGGCGACGCGGACGAGCAGGATCTCGCGCTGGTCGGCACGCACCCGGGTGAAGCCGCGTGAGGTGACGTCGCCGGACGGGGCGACACGCAGGAAGTCGATCATCGCACACAGCCTACGGCGGCACGATGCCGACGACGGCGAGGGCAGGCGGTGGCTCAGTCCCTGGCGAGGAAGGCGTCGAGCCAGCCGGCGAGGCGTGCCGAGAGCGCGGGCGACCCCAGCCGGATGAGGGCTCGCTGGCCGTCACGCTCGGGTGCCTGCCGCCAGATGGCCGTGCGGATCTCCGCCGCCTCGATGCCCAGCGCCTCCGCCCACGCATGCACGGCGACGTCCGCGGCGACGTCGGGACCGGTCTGCAGCACGATCCGGAGGTCCCGTGGTTCGAGGTCGGTCTCGGCCAGCAGCCACCGGACGGCGGCCCTCGCGTAGTGCTGGTCGCCGGTGGCGAGGATCGCCGTGTGCGGACCGCACTCGAGCCCGCCGGCCAGGAGCGCGAGGCCCACGGCGAAGTGGCCGTCCTCGCGATCGAGGCGCTCGGACGCGGCCTCTCGGGCGCCACGCCGGACCTGCTCCCAGGCGGCGCGGCGCTCGGACGCCTCGCGGTTGAGCGCGGCCGTCGGGACGGGCCGCAGCCGCGGACCCGAGGTGTCGACGCGGACGTCGTCGACCCAGGCGTGGACGTCGAGCTCGTCGCCCCCGACGGCGGCCGCGATGTCGCTGATGGAGGCGCCGGCGTGGCGCAACGCCCGTGCCCGGGCGCGGCGCATCTGCTCGCTGGCGTCGTCGTCCTCGCGTGCAGCGGTGCCGACGATCGGCGACGAAGGCGGCGCGAAGGTCCTGCGCGCGCGTGGCCCGTCGGTGATGACCTCGAGCCGTGGCAGGCCCTCGGGGTCGACGACGCGCCTGGCCCGGGCGGTCAGTTCGAACGGGATGGGGGTGGACTCGCCGAAGGGGAGGGACGCCTGCTCGGCGACGCCCTCGGGACGGTCCTGGTGGTGCTCGGGCGCCTCAGCCACGACAAACACCTCCTGTCACCACCCACCGTACGCAGGGGGTGTGACACGGACGGGGGTCCTCCGGGCACGCGCGGACGTCCGAACGGCCCGGCGGGTGATGGGCGCCGCCTAGGCGCGCTGGGCCCGGGCGCTGGGCCACCAGTTCGCCCGGCCGAGGAGCGTGGCGATCGAGGGCACGAGGAACGTGCGGACCACGAAGGTGTCGAGCAGGATGCCCACCGTCGTCGCGAAGCCCATCTGCTGCAGCGACGTCATCGGCGCTGCCATCATCGCGGCGAACGTGCCGGCCAGGATGAGGCCGGCCGACGTGATGACGCCGCCGGTCAGGCGCACGCCCTCGGCGACGGCCGCGACCGTCTCCTTGGTCTCGGCCTCCTCGCGGACACGGCTCATGAGGTAGATGTTGTAGTCGGCGCCCAGGGCGACGAGCAGCACGTACAGGAACGCCGGAAGCCACCAGGCCAGGCCCTTCTGTCCGAGCAGGTTCTGGAACACGATCGTGGTGACGCCGAGCGCGGCGCCGTAGCTCATGAGGACCGTGATGACCATGTAGAGCGGCGCGACGAGCGCGCGCAGCAGCAGCACGAGGACCGCGAAGACGCTCAGCACCACCGCGATGACCACGATCAGGAAGTCCGCGGACGCGGCCTCGTCGACGTCGTTGAAGAAGGCGGACACACCGGTCGCGGCGACCGTCGCGTCGTCGAGGTCGCTGCCCTGCAGCGAGAAGCGGGTGAGCTCCTCGATCTCACTCACGCCCTCGATCGAGCTCTGCTCGAACGGCGAGGCCTTCAGCCCGATGAAGATGCGCGTGCGCGTGTCGTCGTCGGCCACGAAGAACCCGAGGTCCTCGCGGAGCTGTGGCACGGCCTCGATCATCCCGGCGGTGAGCACGAACGGGCTGCCGTCGCCGCCGAGCACGAGGTCGGTCAGGCCGGCCTCCTCGACCTGGATCGCGCCGGCCGCGAGTCCGTCGGCCAGCTGCGACGAGCCGTCCTGCAGCTGCGCGGTGCCGTCGACGAGCTGGGAGACGCCGTCCCGCAGGCGGGCGATGCCCGGTCCGGCCTCGACGAGGCCGTCGCGGAGCTGCACGAGGCCGTCCTCGACCTGGGCGAGGCCCTGGTCGAGCTGGGTCGTGCCGGCCGCGAGCTGGCCAGTGCCGGCCACGGCGGCGTCCAGCCCGGTCGCGAGGTCGTCGAGCGAGGCGGCGAGGCCGCCGTAGCCGGCCTGGACGGGCTCGCCGGTCACGGGGTGCTCGCCCGTGATGCGCCCGTACGCCTCGCCGACGTTCTCGGCGGCACGCTGGTACTCGGGGTCGGTGACCCCGACCGTGAAGTCGCTGAGCGCGTCCCAGGCCTCGCGGATGGCGTCGTCGGTGGGGACGGCGATCTCGTCGCGCAGCGTGGCGGCGCCGTCGCGTGCCTCGACCAGGCCGGCCTCGAGCTCGCGAACGCCGGCCTGCAGCTCCCCCAGGCCGTCGCGCAGCGCGCGGACGCCGTCGAGGAGCGCGGTCGTGCCGTCGCCGGCGTCGTCGAGGCCCTCGTCGAGCTCGGGGAGTCGCGCCTGGATCTGCAGCAGCCCGTCGCGCACCTGGGCGACGCCGTCCTCGATGCGGCTCGCACCGTTGGCGGCCTCGCGGAGTCGCTCGGGGAACTCGGCCGCTGCCGCCGCGTCGCCCTCGAGCTCGGAGACGTCGGGGCGCTCGCCATCGGTCGGCATCGCGACGCTGCGCACGGTGGCGACCATGTCGAGGCGCTTGAGGTTGCGGGAGAGGTCCGCCAGTGCCCGGAAGTTGGCCGGCTCCCAGATCGAATCCTCGTCCTCGATGACGAGGATGAGGGGCGCGACCTCGCCCGTCGGGAAGTGCTCGCTCAGGACCTCGAAGCCCCGGACCGACTCGGTCTCCGGCGGGAGCTCGGCGAGGGTGTCGTGGGAGAGCCGCATGGACGGCAGGGCCAGCAGCGGCGGCAGGATGAGCAGGAGTGCGAGGCCGAGCACCCAGACGGGACGGGTGACGACCAGCCGCGAGATGCGGGCCCAGATGCTCGTGTCGTCGAGCTTCATGCGCGCACCGCCTCGGGCTCGTCCTCCGCGGCCGACCCGTCGGCGCCGTGCGACTCGTGTCCCTCGAGGAGCTCGAGCGGGTCGTGGGGGAGGTCGAGCTCGTCGGCGCGGAGCTCGACGAGCGGCTCGGTGGCGCCGTGGTCGCCCTTGATCGGCAGGTGCGGCCAGAACAGGTTGCGGCCGAAGACCCGCAGCAGCGCGGGGGTGAACGTGAGCGCCGCGGCGAGCGTGATGGCCACCGCGACGGCCATGGCGGGGCCCATGTTGCGGAACAGGCCGAACTCGGCGACGGACATCGACAGGAACCCGGCGATGGTGGTGCCCGCGGAGGAGCCGATCACGCCGCCGAGGACGAGCATCGTGGCGACGGTCGTGCGACGACGCAGGGCCCGGTTGGGGCGGTAGCCGCGCTCCTCGCCGAGCTTGAGCTCCTCGTGGTAGCGGGACACGACGAACAGGCAGTAGTCGGTGCCCGCGCCGAAGACGATGACGATCGAGAACTGCTCGTAGAGCGAGGCGACCTGCATGCCGGCCTGCGCGAGCAGCGACACCGTCGACAGGGAGACGACGAAGGCCACGCCGATCGTCAGCAGCGGCACGAGCGGTGCGACGGGGGAGCGGTACACCCACAGGAGGATCAGCACGACGAGCAGCAGCGTGATGGCGTGTGTGCGGTTGACGCCGTCATCGATGGCCTGCGACTCGTCGGCGGCGACGCCGCCCGTGCCGGTGACGTAGACGTCGGTGCCGGCCGGGATGGCGGTCGAGGCGATGTGGGCACGCAGCTCGGCGACGCCCTCGTTGGCGGGGGGCGTGAACGGGGGGACGGCCATGCCGATGACGACGAAGGTGGCCTCGCCGTCGGCGGACAGCAGGAAGTCGCGGGCGCGCTCGTCGTCGACGTAGGTCGTGGCCATGTCCAGCGCCTCGGGTGCGTCCGGCCCCTCGACCCAGGCCGCGAGGTCGGCGATCCAGCGCTCGTCGGCCTCGTCGAGCGGGCCGTCCGTGCTCTCCACGACGACGGCGATCGTGCGTGAGAAGTCGTCGTCCGGCCAGCCGTCCGCGAGCAGGAACCCGCCCTTGATCGCGCCCGCGTCCTCGCCGAGGAAGGCGGTCTCGTCGTAGGTCGCGACCTGTTCGAAGGGCGGCGCGATCGCGAAGAGCACGCCCGCGAG
>JBFHRB010000102.1:0-11318 GCA_041591915.1 Nitriliruptorales bacterium | reverse complement strand
CTACTCCGACATCGCCCCGCTGAAGGGGATCATCTTCACCGAGGGCGAGAGCCACGAGCTGTCCGTGGAGGTGGACGTCGTCCGTATCGGCGACTGAGGGGCGCGAGGTCTGCAACGCTGGCCACCTGCGACGACAGGAGCAGTGCATGGCCGAGGCTCCGACGACCGACCGTGGCGACGACCTCCCGACCGACGACCGCGTCCTGGATCCGGAGGGCAAGCTCGCCCTCGTCACCGCCGAGACACAGAGCCGCCTGTGGTCGCTGATGCGTGGCCCCCGTGCCGACGCGCGCGACCTCGCCCGCGGCTTCCTCCGGCGGGACGAGTTCGCGCCGGTCACGGAGATGCCCAAGGACGAGCATCGCGAACGGATCCGTCGGCAGGTCGCGGCACTGGCCGGGACCGACGTGGTCGCCCGCGGCTTCCCGGTCGGGCACGGCGGCTCGGATGACGTGGCCTCCTTCGTCACCGGGTTCGAGGAGCTGTCGTACGGCGACGTCTCGCTGCAGGTGAAGGTCGGCGTCCACTTCGGGCTCTTCGGCGGCGCCGTCCAGCACCTCGGCACCGAGCGACACCACGAGGCCTACCTGCGCGGGATCATCGACTTCTCCCTGCCCGGCTGCTTCGCGATGACCGAGACCGGCCACGGGTCCGACGTGCAGTCGCTGCAGACGACCGCGACCTACGACCCGGCTCACCAGGAGTTCGAGGTCCACACGCCCGACCGCACCGCGTGGAAGGACTACATCGGCAACGCCGCCGCACACGCGACGATGGCCGCCGTGTTCGCGCGGCTCATCACCCCGTCGGGGCCCGACGGCGAGCTCGAGGACCACGGCATCCACGCCGTGCTCGTGCCGATCCGTGACGATCGGGGCAAGGTCCGCCACGGTGTCCGGATCGAGGACAACGGCCACAAGCTCGGCCTCAACGGCGTGGACAACGGCCGCATCGCGTTCAACCACGTACGGGTCCCGCGCGAGAACCTGCTCAACCGGTTCGGCGACGTGGCGCCCGATGGCGCGTACTCGAGCCCCATCGAGAACGAGACGCGTCGGTTCTTCACGATGCTCGGCACGCTCGTGCAGGGGCGTGTCGCCGTGAGCGGGGCCGGGGTCAGCGCGGCCAAGCTCGCCCTGACCATCGCGACGCGCCACGCCTACACGCGCCGGCAGTTCGCGCCGCCCGACGAGCCCACCAACGAGACGCTGCTGATCGACTACCTGTCGCACCAGCGGCGCCTGTTCCCGCGCATCGCGACGACGTTCGCGATGCACTTCGCCCAGCAGGGGCTGGTCGAGGAGTTCGCGCGGGTCTTCGGCAACCCGGACGCCGGCGACGAGGAGCGCCGCCGCCTCGAGATGCTCGCGGCCGGCACGAAGGCGCTGTCGACCTGGCACGCGACGGACTCGATCCAGGCCGCGCGCGAGGCGTGTGGCGGCTTCGGCTACCTGTCCGAGAACCGGCTCGGGCAGCTGAAGTCCGACATGGACGTGTTCACCACGTTCGAGGGCGACAACACCGTCCTGCTGCAGCTCGTGGCCAAGTCCCTCCTGACGAACTTCAAGCAGGAGGTCGAGGCCCTCGACACGGTCGGCTTCATGCGACTGGCCGCGGAGCAGGTGGTCGACCAGGTCGCCGAGTGGACGTTCGCCCGCCAGCTCATGCAGTCGATCAGCGACGCGGTGCCGTCGACCGAGGACGCGGGGCTGCGCGACCGGAGCCTCCACGTGAAGCTGTTCGCGAAGCGTGCCGACGAGACCCTGCGATCGGTCGCCCAGCGCCTGCGCGCCATGGCACGCGAGACCGGCGCGTTCGAGGCGTTCAACCACTGCCAGGACCACGTCCTGCTCGCCGCGCGCGCGTTCATGGACCGGACGGTCCTCGAGGCGTTCGTCGCGGCGATCGACGCCTGCGAGGACGACGACGTCCGCCAGCTCCTCGACACCGTCTGCGACCTCTACGCGTGCTCGCTGCTCGAGCGCGAACGGGCGTGGTTCATGGAGCACGGACACCTGACCGCCTCCCGCGCCAAGGCCCTGATCGCCACGGTGAACGACCTGTGCCGCGAGTTGCGTCCCTACGCCCAGATCCTCGCCCGGTCGATGGGCGTCCCCAAGGACCTCGTCCGGGCCCCGATCGCGCTCCGCCACCACGGCGAGCCCTACCTCGACGCGAAGGACCGCCTGGTCGCCGAGGGCGTCATCGGACACGGCTGAGCTTCGGGGGCGCGGGGGCCCCGGCTCAGCGGTCCTCGGTCCACGGGAAGTCGAGCTGAAGGGCGGTGCGCTCGGCCAGCTCGCGATCGCCGTAGCGCTCGACGAGGTGGAGCGCCATCGCGATGCCGTCCGTCAGGCCGCCCGCCGTCACCACGTCGCCCGCATCGACCCACCGCACGTCGTCACGGACCGGGGCGTCCGAACCGCCGTCGGCTCGACGCTCGAGGAGGAGCGGTACGTCCTCCCAGTGCGTGGTGGCCTGCCGCTCCCCGAGCAGTCCGGCCGCCTCGAGCAGGAACGCACCGGTGCAGACCGAGCCGATGACGTCGGCCCGGTCCGCGGCGTCCGCGATCGCACCCACGAGTGCGGGGTCGCCGACCCCGGCGTCGATGTCGATCAGGCCGGGCACGACCAGCAGGTCCAGGTGCGGGTGGTCGGCGAGCGGACCATGGGACGGGACGAGGCCGAGGCCGCCGTACGCCGTCACGGGCGCTCCGTCGACCGACACGGTACGCACGTCGAACAGGCCCTCACCGCCGTCGCGCGCGCGCAGCCGGTTGGCCGTCAGCAGCACCTCGTACGGGCCGGTGACGTCCATCACGTCGCAGCCCTCGAACAGCAGGAGCGCGACGGTGTGGCTCACGCGTCGTCCCCGGTGCCCTGGCCTTCCGACTGCGGCTCGACGTCTCCGTCGCCGGGCTCGGTCGCCCCCGCCACCCGCTCCTGCCACGTCAGCGTGGCCTCCTCACCGTCCGGCACCCCGGCGCACAGGCGGGGGTCGTCGAACGGCAGCGCCGGCTCCGGCGGGACCGAGCCGGCGAGGTTGCCCTCGCCGATCAGCAGGCGACCGGGATAGGGGTCGCACGGCGGCATCCCTGGCCAGACCTGCTCCTCCTCGCCCGGCGCCGCATCGGGGTTGGCCGTCCGCGCCGGCGGGCGGAAGTCCGGGTCGGCGTGGCTCTTCGCCTCGCCGAGCTCGAAGATCGACTCGGTGTAGCGGTTGCCCGCGTTCCAGAGCAGCCATCCCTCGATGCCGTTGTCGTAGGCCGCCTGGATCTGGGCCTTCACGTGCTCGGGCGAGTGGACCGAGTACCCGGTCCAGGGGGCGTTGAAGTCCTCGAGCCAGGGCCGCAGCTTCGCGTGCAGGCCCTGCGTGCGCATCTGGGCCTCCTGCATCGCGTTCCACACCGTCTCGTACGGGTAGAGGATCGGGTGCGGGCGGAGGCCGTAGTTCCCGGCGTTGTAGTGCGACGGGTAGACCATCAGCGAGATCACGTCGACGTGCTCGGCGATGCGCTCGAGCACCTGCCCCGTCCCGCCGGCGTCCCAGCGCCAGTCGTAGGTCACCAGCCCGAACAGGTCCGCCGAGACGTACCCGCCGGCGGCGTGGATCTGCTCCGAGGCGTTGGCGAGGAAGTCGACGATCTGGTCGCTGTGGCGCCACTCGTCACGTGGCCGGTCCTCCGGCACGCCCGGCAGGCGGATGTTGGTGGTGTCACCGTCACCGCCGTTGGGGAACCGGATGTAGTCGTACTGGACCTCGTCGAAGCCGATCTCGAGGGCAGCGAGGCCGACGTCGATGCACCACTGCTGGGCCTCGTCCTGGTACGGGTTCAACCAGGAGAAGTCCTTGCGCGCCCGCCACGCGCCGCCCGACGCGTTCTGCACGGCGAGGTCCGGCCGGGCCTGCGCGACCCTGGTGTCCTTGAAACAGGCGACGCGCGCGATGGCCCACCCACCGGCGTCCTTGAGCATCTGCAGGCGCTCGGGCAGTTCGTCGTAGGTCTGGCGCCACTTGCCCCCGCCGCCGGCCTCGGCGAGCGGGTGGTCGATGTCCCACAGCAGGATCCCGGCCTCGTCCTTGACGTCGACCACGATCGCGTTGAGCTCGGTCGTCTCGACGAGCTCGACGAGCTGGGGCCACCGGTCGTCCCAGAACGAGAAGGCGTGCGAGTACACGCCGCGGACGATCTCGGGGACGCCCTCGCCCTCGGCCACCTCGGCGGCATCGGTCGGCGAGGGCTCCGGTGTCGGTTCCCCGGTCGGCGACGCCTCGGCCGTGGGCGACGGGTCCACGTCCGGCGACGTGCTGGACTCGGTGGTGGGATCGCTGAGTGCGGCCCCGGCCTCCGTGCCAGCAGGCGCTGCGCAGGCACCGAGGATCGATGCGGCGAGGAGTCCCAGGGCGACCTGCCGGAGCTGCTGGATGTCCATCACCGTTGCCGTCACTCCCGAGCTCGTCGTCCGCGTCCCTCGCGGAACGGCCGAAGGTCGCGCAAGGTAGCGAGTCAGGCGATGTGGTCCATCCGCAGGTACTCGTCGATGTTCAGCATCCGCGGCGGTGGCTTCACCGTCGACGGGAGCTGCTGCCACGCGGCCTCCCCGTCGATGACCCGCGGTGCCGTGAGCTCGACGTCGCGGCCGTCGACGGTCAGCGTCGCCCGACCCGCGGCCAGGATGTTGCGGCACCAGTCGGACTCGGCGCCGTAGACCAGGACGAAGACGTACCCGCCGTCCACGGCGTGCGCATCCAGCGGCGTGCGGTAGGTCTCTCCCGAGACCCGACCGACGTGCGTGAGCACGGGCCGATGCCCCTTCTTGAGCTCGCGGGGGTTGAAGACGTGCTTCGTCACCTTCGTGAACCATCGGGGCATCGGCATCTCGGCCTCCCGCGTCACGGTCGACGGTACGCCAGCTCGACCCCCACGGCAGCCGTCACCGTCTTGGCCACGCGCCGCCCGACCTGACACGATGGAGGCGCGGGAACACCGGCGACTCCCGGCATCGCACGGTTTCCACGCGACGGGTGGTCGCCCCAGCCTCCGTCGCTGACCCTTGTGGCTGCCGGTACCCAGCAACTGAGTGAGGCTCCATGACCGCCACCAGCTGGCAGGAACGGCTCGACGGCCAGATGACGGCCGAATGGGCGCAGGAGATCGACGACTTCGAGGCCCAGATCGAGCTCCGCAAACAGGGCAAGCTCGACGAGAAGGCCTTCGCCGAGACGCGCCTGCGGCGCGGCGTCTACGGGCAGCGCTACGACAACGGCCAGCGCTTCGACGGCTACGCGACGCGCGAGCTCGCGTTCGAGGACAAGCCGACCAAGGGCGTCGACACGGTCTGGGACGCACCGGGCATGCAGCGCATCAAGCTGCCGTACGGCGGCTTCTCGCCGGAGCAGCTCGAGGTCATGGCCGACCTCGCCGAGGAGTACTCGGACGAGATCCTCCACGTCACGACGCGCCAGGACATCCAGCTCCACTTCATCCACATCGAGGACACGCCGGACCTGATGCGTCGCCTCGCTGCGGTCGGCGTCACGACCCGCGAGGCCTGCGGCAACTCGATCCGCAACGTCACGGCCTGCCCGCTCGCCGGCGTGTGCCACACCGAGTCCTTCGACGTCTCGCCGTACGCCAAGGCGCTGATGCTCTTCCTGCTCGGCCACCCGGACGTGCAGGACTTCGGCCGCAAGTTCAAGCCCGCGTTCAGCGGCTGCGAGACCGAGGCATGCGGGCTGGTCCAGCTCCACGATGCCGGCTACATCGCCAAGGTCGTCGACGGCCGCAAGGGCTTCAAGGTGGTCGTCGGTGGCGGCCTCGGGACGGTCCCCCACCAGGCGGAGGTGCTCAGCGAGTTCACGCCGGTCGAGGAGTTCCTCATCGAGATCCAGGCCGTCGCCCGGGTCTTCGCGCGACTCGGCGAGAAGAAGAACCGCAACCGTGCCCGCATGAAGTTCCTCGTCGCCAAGGTCGGGATCGAGGAGTTCCGGCGGCTCGTCGAGGAGGAGAAGAAGACGATCCCGCCCGACCCGCGCCACACGGCACTCGTCGAGGAGGACCTGCCCGTCACGGCCGGGCCCGCCGTTCGCGACCCCGCGGAGCTCAACGGCGCGCCGCGCCCCGAGGGCTTCGACGCATGGCTGTCGAGCAACGTCGCGACGCAGCGCCAGGACGGCTACCACGTCGTCACCGTCCACCTCCCGCTGGGCGACCTGACGTCGGACCAGGCCCGCGGGCTCGCCGACATCGCCCGCCGCTACGTGGGCGACAACGTCCGCACGACGGTCGACCAGAACCTCGTCCTGAGGTTCGTGTCCGGCGCGGACCTGCCCGCGTTGTACGCCGCGCTCGACGAGGTCGGGCTCGGCCGTCCGGCGGCCAACACGATCAGCGACGTGACCGCCTGCCCCGGCACCGACACCTGCAAGCTCGGCATCGCGTCCAGCCGCGGCCTCGCCGGTGAGCTCATCACGAAGCTCACGCGCGAGAAGCCCCAGCGTGACGACGCCGTCGACGGGCTGAGCATCAAGGTGAGCGGCTGCTTCAACTCCTGCGCCCAGCACCACATCGCCGACATCGGCTTCTACGGCAACTCCCGAGGGGTCGACGGCCGGCGGGTCCCGCACTTCCAGGTCGTGCTCGGCGGACAGAAGGCCGAGAACGCGGCCGCGTACGGCAAGGCCGTCGGGGCCGTCCCGTCGAAGAACGCCCCGAAGGTCGTGGACGCCCTCACCGAGGCGTACGTCGCCGGTCGTGAGGACGGCGAGAGCTTCCAGGCGTGGACGCAGCGGCTGGGCAAGCGTGGCATGCGCGAGCTCATCGAGCCGTTCATGGACGTGCCGGACTTCGCGGTCGACAACTCCTTCTACGTCGACTTCTCGGACGCCCGCCAGTACTCGCTGGGCGACCTGGGTGTGGGCGAGTGCGCCGGCGAGGTCGTGTCGCTGTTCGGCATCGAGGTCATGAAGGCCGAGGCGGAGGTCTTCGACGCGCAGGTCGCGCTCGACGACGACGACGACCCGGCCGCCGCGGAGCGGCACGCCTACCTGGCGATGCTCGCCGCGGCCAGGGCCCTGGTGCGCACCGAGTACATCGACGTGACCGAGGAGCCCGACGACATCGTCGGTGAGTGGAAGACGCGCTTCTACGACACCGAGAAGTTCTTCGACCGCTTCGCCAAGGGCAAGTTCGGCCGCTACCTCCTCGACCTCCACGAGGACCCGACCCCGACGGGAGACAAGGCGACGGCTGCGCGCCGGATCGAGGAGGCGCAGCTGTTCGTCGAGGCCGCGCACTCGTGCGAGGCGCGGATGAACGCAGCCGCGACGACCGTCGGCGTGGCGGCCGGCGGCCGGACCTCGGAGGACGCATGAACCCGGCACGCATCACCGTCCGGTTCCCGGCCTCCGGCGACCTCGGCGACCTCGGGCCGCTGATCGACGTCTTCCACCGCTTCATCCAGCGCGGCCTCGTCGAGGGCCTGGTGCTCGACGTCGCGGACTACCGCCACGTGCCCAAGGGCCCGGGCGTCCTGCTCGTCGGACATGACGTCGACTACGGCGTCAACGAGGCGGGCCTCACGGTCCTCCGGAAGCGGACGACCGACGACCTCGCGACGCAGTTCCGTGACGCGCTGCGGATGGGCCTCGGCCTGCTGCAGGCGGTCGGCGACGACGGCGCGTTCACGGCCCAGTTCGACACGTCGACGGTCGAGGTCCGCGTGCTCGATCGCCGGCTCGGCGAGCCGGACGAGGTCGCGGCCTCCGCTCGCGACGCCCTGGGCACCGACGTCGCCGCGCTCCTCGGCAGCGACGCCTCCATCGAGGTGGTGCCCACGGAGGACCCCCGGCAGGCGGCAACCGTCGTCATCCGTGCCGGCGAGGACGCGGCATCGCAGGCCCTCGAGAAGCTCGGTGGGGTGCAGGCGCCGGGCCAGAGCCCCTGGGACATCACCGCCGACGAGCTGAAGCGACTGCGCGATTCCGACGCGGAGTTCGTGCTCCTCGACGTGCGCGAGGAGTCCGAGACGAGCATCGCCACCCTCGACGGGACGCTCATCCCCCTCGGGCAGCTCGACGGGCGGCTCGGCGAGCTGGACCGCGGGGCGCACATCGTCGTGCACTGCCGGTCCGGCTTCCGGGGCGCCCAGGCCGTCCGCCAGCTCCGCGACGCCGGATTCGACGACGCGTGGCACCTCAACGGTGGCCTGATGGCCTGGCGCGACCGGGTGGACCCGTCGATCCCGCAGTACTGAGGCCAGCGAGCCCTTCAGCTCACTCCGGCGGGCTCATGTCGACGCACTCGTAGACGTCGATGGCGTAGTTGCCCGCCTCGCGGATGAACGGGTGGCCGTCCGTCATCGCGACGGCAGCCTCGAGGCTGTCCGCCTGAACGACCGTGTAGCCCGTCAGCGGGGCCGGGCCCTCCGAGCCATCGTCAGCGCGCACCGTCGTGTTCGCCGCGAAGGGTGCGCCCCCGTCGACGATCGCCGGCCCCTGCTTCTCGTACCAGGCGCCCCAGAGCGCCATCTCCTCCTGCGTCTGTTCCGGGGTCATCGCCGACATGTCCGTGGCGTCACCCTTGTAGACCAGCATGTAGTTCGGCATCTCCGTGCTCCTGTCTCCGCGTCGCCCGCCCGCCCCGGACCCGTGCTCGCGGGGCCGCAACTCGGCGACCCTACGCGCGGTCGTCGATGGGGGTCGAGGGTCAGGCGCGGAGGGCCGCGCCGTGCCCGGCACCGGCCTGCTCCTTGGCGAGCTGGTGGGCGTCGACCGCGAAGGCGACGTTCATGATCAGCACGCTCGCGAACATGATCGCGTACAGCGTCGGCTCGGGCTCACGGATGCCGAACTCGACGTAGGTCAGGCCGACGACGCCGATGAGCCACAGGACCGCGAGGGGCCGCTTGACCCCCGCGATCAGGTAGCCGAGTCCCGGCAGGAAGAAGTTCGCGACCGTTGCTGCCCAGACCTTGCCCATCGTGGTGTCTCCTCGTCTCGGTGTACGCCGATGAGCGTATGGCCAGGTGTCGAACCTGCCGATATGCTCTAGTACGTCTTTCATATTGAATCGTCCGACACTTCGAACGGAGGTGTTCGCGCGTGGCCGATGCCCTCTCCGGCGTCCTCGACTCCGTGCGCATGCGCGGCTCGGTGTTCTCGCGCGCTGCGCTCGCCGCGCCCTTCGGGGTCGCGTCGGGTCGGACCGCGTCTGGCATCTTCCACGCCGTCCTCGAGGGCTCGCTCGTCGCCCGACTCGCTGACGATGGCCCCGCGCACGAGTTGTCCGCCGGCGATCTCGTCGTCTTCCCGTTCGGTGACGACCACCTGATCCTCGACGCCCCCGACACGCCGGCGCGACCCATCGGCACGCTGACCACCGTGGACGAGCACGGCATGGGCGACCTGGTCGTCGAGGGTGGCGGGCCCGAGACGCGCCTCATCTGCGGGACGATCGACTTCGACGCCGCCGCCGCGCACCCCGTGTTCTCGCTCCTCCCCCGGATGATCGTCGTCCGCGACCTGGCCCCCGAGGTCCTCGCTCGCGTCACGACGCTCGTCGACCTCATCGCCAGCGAGGTCCGTGCACCCACGACGGGGAGCGAGACCCTCATCGCCCGGCTCACCGACGCGCTCCTCGTCCACGTCCTCCGGGCCTACATCGACGGCCTCGAGCCGGGCCAGGGCGGTTGGCTCGGCGCGCTGAAGGACCCCGACCTCCGCCGGGCGATCGCCCTCATCCACGAACGCCCGGACGAGCCGTGGTCCGTCGAACAGCTCGCGGCGACCGCAGGCCTGTCCCGTTCAGCGTTCTTCGAGCGCTTCAAGCGCGCCGTCGGCGAGTCGCCCTCGGAGTACCTGACGCGCTGGCGCGTGCACGTCGCCTCGCAGCTGTTGGCGAGCGGGGACGCCTCGGTCGCGGCCGCTGCGCGACACGTGGGCTACGCGACGGAGGCCGGGTTCAGCAACGCGTTCCTGCGGGTGATGGGCGTCCGACCCGGCGCCTACCGGCGCGCGGCGCTCGTGGCGGCCGGCTGAGGCCTCCCGCGCCTGGTCAGCGCGTCGTCGCGTCGTCGTGCGCCGGGAACAGCTCGCTGACATCAGCACCCGCGGCGTGCAGCGCCGCCGCGTCGAGCACCCCCGTGACGTCGACCATCCCCCAGCCGGCGCGGGGGTCGCGGCCGGGCCAGAGCAGGTCTCGGGCGGTCGCCGTGAGCAGGTAGCGCGCCTCGTAGGGCGTCAGGGTCGGGCTGACCTCGAGCATCAGGGCGACGACCCCGGCGATGTGCGGTCCGGACATCGAGGTGCCAGAGAAGTTCGCGTACCAGAGCCGGTTGTTCGCCGTCGCGGCCGTGCTGCCGCCGTCGTAGTCGCCACCCAGCGATCCGAGGACCTTGCCGCTGGAGGCGTTGACGGCGCTCAGGATGTCGACGCCGGGCGCGGTGATGTCGACGGCAGGTCCCCAGCTCGAGAACGAGCCGATGGCGGCGTCAGGCTCGGCCGGCTTGCAGCCGCTCGAGTCCGCTCCGGGGTGGCACCCTGCGGCGACGGTGATGACGGTCGGGTGGCCGGTGGGGACGACCTCCTCGGTGACCCAGTCCCCCTGACCGGAGTTCCCGGCGGAGAAGACCACGACGACGTCGTCCTCGAACAGGGCAGTGAGCGCCGCGGCCATGGGTTCGTAGTCGAGGTCCTCACCGTCGATCGTCGACGGACCGACGCCCCAGCTGTTGTTGACCACGCGGATGCCCGACGGCCCGAAGGCCTCGTCCGCGTGGTGGCGCACCAGCCAGTCGTAGGCGGCCAGCGCGTTGCGCTCCCAGCCGACGTTGTTGTCCGAGGTGTGGGCCTGTGGCGAGATGCGGAGGTCGACGATCGCGGCGCCCGGGGCGACGCCGGCGTTGTCGTTGGCCTTGCCCTGCGCGGCGGCACCGGTGCCCGCGACGATGCCCGCGACGTGGGTGCCGTGGCCGACGTCGTCGGTGGGGCCGGCGAGCGGGCCCATGGCCGCGGCGAAGTCGTCGAGCTGCTCGGGGGTCATCAACAGCTCGGCGGCGTAGGCGAGCTCGAAGTCCAGGGCGGCGATGACCCGGTCGCGAAGGTCGGGGTGATCGGCCCAGATGCCCGTGTCGACGACCGCGACCGTGACGCCGGACCCGTCGACGGCGGGGCGGGTGACGTCGCCGTCCGAGGCCGGGACCGCCCGGGGCTGACCGAGGAGGTCGGTACCGGCGCCGATGAACGGGACGGACTGTGCGAGGTCGAACTCGATGCGCCGTTCCGGGCGGACGGCTGCGACGTCGACGCGGTCGCGAACG
>JBFHRB010000101.1:0-11373 GCA_041591915.1 Nitriliruptorales bacterium | reverse complement strand
GGCGGCGTCCGCGGCCCCGCTGGTGACCTTCGCGCGGACGAGTGCGGCGCTGTCCTCGAGCGAGACGATGGTGTCGTCGACAGCGGCCAGCTGGTCGCTCGTGAGAAGCCCGCTGGCGCTCCACTGCTCGAACGCCGCGCGCGTGTAGCGGCCGAGCGGCACGTCACGGTCGGCGATCACGACGCGGAGGCCGGGGCGGGCGAGGTCCTCGGGACCGCGGATGTCGGTCCCCGGGCGCGCGAGGATGGCGAGCCGTGAGGTCGCGATCGTCGCCGGGGCGGGCGCGAGGCCCGCGGCGGCGAGCTCCTGGGCGATGTCGGGATCGGCCAGCAGGACCAGGTCGGCGGGCGCGCGGGCCTCGACCTGGGCGCGCAGCACCTGGGAGCCGGCGGCGCTGACCACGGCATCGATGCCGGACGCCGCGATCAGGTCCTCGAGCACGGGCTCGAGGGAGGACGCGGCGAGCACGACGACGGTGCCGTCCTGGCCCGGTGCGCAGCCGCCCAGCAACGCGAGCAGCCCGAGCACCCAGGCCATGAGGCGGGGGGCGCTCGGCACGGGCGGGGTCCTCGACGTGGCAGGATCGCCGGACCGTACCCCCCACCGGAGGTCTCGCCGTGCTGGTCGCGTTCTCGGTCACCCCGCTCGGCGTCGGCGACGGCGTGAGCGAGCTCGTCGCCGGCTGCGTCCGCATCGTGCGCGACAGCGGCCTGCCCAACGAGACCAACGCGATGTTCACCAACGTCGAGGGGGAGTGGGACGAGGTCATGGCCGTCGTGAAGCGCTGCATCGACCACGTCGCCGAGCACGCGCCGCGGGTCAGCGTCGTGATGAAGCTCGACCACCGCCCGGGCCACGAGGGCGGCCTCGACGCCAAGCGTGCGAAGGTGGAGCTCCTCCTCGACGAGGGCTAGGGGTGTGGACCGCTGTTGCCCTCTTGTCGTGCGGAGGTCCACACGGCAACAGATGACCACACAGTGATGGGTGGTCAGGTCTCGCGGCGGCTGGCCAGCCACGCGCCGAGGAGGACGAGGGCGGTGCCGACGAGGGCGATGGGGGCGACGGTCTCGTCACGCAGGATCACGCCGAGGGCGATGGCGACGATCGGCACGAAGTAGATCGCGATCGCGCCACGCGGCCCGCCGACGCGGCCGACGAGCGTGACCATCGCGACGAACGCGAGGGCCGTGCCGAGGATGCCGAGCGGCAGCATGGCGAGCGCGCTCGTCCACGCCCACGTCGAGCCCGGGACGTGCCAGAGCCCGAACGGCACGACGATGACGAGGGCAGCCGCCTGGGCGCGCCACAGGACGGGCAGCGCGCCGTAGCGCTGCTGCAGCGGGACGGCCATCGAGGCCGAGAGCCCGTACAGCACGATCGCCACGATCACGAGGCCGGCTCCGAGCGCGGTCGTCGATGCGCCCTGCAGGCTGGGCAGCGAGATGAGCACGATCCCGACGAACCCGATCGCGATCCCGACGAGCTGACGTGGCCCCGGTGCCTTGCGCAGGAGCAGCGTCGTCCACGCGGCGGTGGTGATCGGGACGCCGCCGTTGAGCATCCCGGCCACCGCGGAGTCGATCCACTGCTGGGCGATCGGGAAGATCGTGAGCGGGATCCCGATCCAGATGATCCCGAGGAACGCGACGCGGAGGCGGTCCTCGGGGTCGAGGGGCCTGCGCGCCCGGGGGACGAGCGAGAGCGTCGCGAATCCCAGTCCGACGCGGGCGAGCGTCACGACGCCCGGCCGGAACGCGTCGAGCCCGTACGCCATGAACACGAACGAGCTGCCCCAGATCAGCGCGATGCCGGCGAGCAGCCCCCACTCGGTCGGCCCGTAGGCGTCCTGCGAGGATCCGGCCGAGGACGCGAGCAGCGGCTTGCGGCCGGTGTCGCTCACGGTGTCTCCGTGTCGAGCACCCGCCAGCAGTACCACGCGGCGACGCTGCGGTAGGGCCGGAACCGCTCGCCGTGGGTCGCCAGCTCCTCGGGCGTGGGCGGCTGGCGGAGTCGGTAGGCGCGGGCGTAGCCGTTGCGGACCCCGAGGTCCCCGGTCGGCCACACGTCCGCCCGCCGCAACTGGAACATCAGGAACATCTGCGCGGTCCAGGGGCCGATGCCGCGGACGGTCGTCAGGGCCTCGACCACCGCGTCGTCGCCTCGCCGCGCGACGGCGGCGAGGCGCAGCTCGCCGGACTCCACACGCGTCGCGAGATCGCGCAGGGCGGCCGCCTTGGCACGCGAGAGCCCGGCGGCACGGAGCTCCTCGTCGGCGAGCGGCAGCAGCGTCTCGGCGGTCACCCGCCCGCCGGCCCGATCCGCCAGCCTGCCCCAGATCGTGGCCGCGGCCTTGCCGCTGAGCTGCTGGAACACGATGGAGCGGGCGAGCGCCTCGAAGTGGCTCGGCCGGCGGGCGCCCAGCCGCATGGGCCCGTGCCGATCAACGAGACCAGCCATCACGTCGTCGACCGCCGCGAGGGCCGCGGAGGCTCGGTCGAGCGCGTCGTCGCCGCGCAGCGTGGTCGTCGTCATCGGCCCGCGGAGCGTACGCCGAGTCCGCGCAGGCAGCGTGCGACCGCGGCCGGGCACGGCCGCATCTGGTGACCGTTCAGGCCGCGTGCCGACGTGCCAGGAGCGCGAGGTAGCCGTCCTCGAGCGATGCGTCGGGCGAGTCGGCGATGGCCCGCAGTTGGCCGGGGGTGCCGTCGAACAGGCTCCGGCCGTCGTCCATCACGACCACCGAGTCACACCACGAGGCGAGATCGTTGCCGAGGTGGGTCGCGAGGACGACGGTCGCGTGGTCGGTGGCGGCGCGGAGGACGCCCCGGAGTTGCGCGCGCTGCTCGGGGTCCAGGCCCGTCGCCGGTTCGTCGAGCACGACCAGCGAGGGCCGCCCGAGCAGTGCCTGGGCCACGGCGGCCCGGCGCCGCATGCCCCCGGACAGCTCGCGGATACGGGCGTCGGCGCGGCCGGTGAGGTCGACGAGCTCGAGCACACGGGCGACCTCACGGTGCCGGGCGTGCTCCTCGTGGAAGCCCTTGAGGACCGCCACGTAGTCGACGAACTCGAACGCCGTCATGCGCAGGGGTGGGCGAGGGTCCTGCGGCACGTAGCCCAGGCGCTCTCGCATCCGTGTCTGCTCGTGTGGCTGCCGCGGGTCGAGCGTGTCGACGCGAACGGTGCCGGCGTCTGCATGCAGGACCGTCGCGAGGCAGCGGAGCAGGGTCGTCTTGCCGCTGCCGTTGCGACCGACGAGCGCCGTCAGCCCGCCATCGCGGTGCAGCGTGACGCCGCGCACGGCCTCTCGACGGCCGAACCGGACCCCGAGCTGGTTGACCCTGACGGACGCGGTCATCCGTGGCCTCCGAGCCGGTCGTAGGCCCGTCGGCCGCGGACGATCGAAGCGGCCGCGGCGAGGCCGAGGAGGGCGAGCAGGAGCTGGCCGCCCGGGCTGAAGAGCACGCCGGCGCTCGCCTCGGGTTGCGAGGTGATGCCGGCGAGGACCACCCAGGCTGCGGCGACGACCCCGGCGGCACGTCGTGGCGCCCACCGCCTCGAGGCGGCGAGCGTCAGCGCCGTCAGGGCCAGGGCCGGGATCAGCCAGCCGAACGTGAGCAGCCCGACCTCGGGCAGCAGCAGGGAAGCCGGCAGGAGGATCGCGAGCGCAGTGGCCACGACGGCGAGCGACCGCAGCATGAGCAGGCGGAAGCCGTCGATGGGTGCGGCCACCGCCACCTCGTGCACCGGGTCGACGCCGGGCCCGAAGGCCAGGGCGACGCCGGCGACGGGGACGATCGGCGCGAGGACGAGGAACAACGTGATGGCGTCCTCCGCGGCGCTGGTGCCGTCGTTGGAGGCGGACAGCGCGAAGAAGACGGCGACGAGGATCGCGAGGAACCACGAGCGCCGCAGCGCCGGTGTCGCGGCCATGAGTCGACCCACGTGCTCGGGCAGGCCCAGGCGCAGGGCCAGGCGTTCGGGCACCGACCGCCGCGGGGCGTCGAGCGTGGCCGTGACACCGATCCACACCTCGTCCAGCCGCCCACGCTGGGCCGCGTCCGTCAGGGTCGCCCGGCATGCCGGACACCGCCGGGAGTGGGCGTCGATGCTCGCGACCTCGGCGGGCGCGATCGTGCCGGCCGCGTAGGCGGCGGCCATCGGTGGGTCGAGGTGCCAGGTCATGGCGCGCCTCCAGCGGCGAGGTGGTCACGCAGCAGCTGCCGCGCGCGCATCAGCCGGGTCTTGACGGTGCCGCGCGGGATGTCGAGCAGCGCCGCGGCCTCCTTGGTGGTGAGGCCATCGATCGCGACCGCCTGCAGGACGAGCTGGAGCTCGGGGGACAGTCGCCGGAACGCGTCCCCGAGGTCGCCGTGCTCGAAGCCGGCGAGCGCCTGCTCCTCGGCTGACGGCAACGGCTCGGCGCGGTGCGGGTTCGGTCGCGCGCGGCGGCCCTCCTTGCGCAGGAGGTCGATGAGCCGGCGGATGGCGATGCCCCACAGCCACGCCCCGACGTCGCCCGCTCCGCGGTACCGCTTCGCGGTGCGCCAGACGGCCACGAAGGTGTCCTGCAGCGCCTGGTCGACGAGTTCGGGGTCCGGGCAGCGTCGGGCGAGCCGCAGCGACAGCCACCCGGCGTGGCGGTCGTAGAGCTCACGAAGGGCGTCGCGGTCGCCCCCGCGCACCCGGGCGAGCAGGTCGACGTCCGCCGCAGGGGGCGGCGGGGGAGTCGTCGGTGGGGGCGGCAGCTGCGTCGTGTCCCTCCTGGGGGTGAACGTAGGTCAGACGGGGGATGGGACGGGCCGTCCCCTCGCCGCTGGCACGGGGCGTCCCGGCGCGGGCCGGGCTGCCAGCGCGCGTGCTGGAGCGGGCAGCGGGCTCCCGGTGGGTGGCCCCGGCGGAGGTGGCGGGAGCGGTGCGCCGGTGGGGGGCGGGAGCGTCCTGCGCGTGCGCCGGAACGGGTGGGTGAGCTGGCCCCAGTAGGTCGCCGGGATCGGCTCGCTGACCCCGTAGGTCCGGGGCCGCGCATCCCCCGGCACGTGGTAGGTCCCGAACAGCTGGTCCCAGATGGGGAGCAGCCCGGCGAAGTTCTTGTCCCACGACTCCACCTGGTCACTGTGGTGCCAGTGGTGGAACTCCGGGGTCGTGATCAGGCGCTGGATCGGCCTCAGCCGCCAGTCGACGTTGGCGTGCTGGAAGGCACCCCACAGGCCGAGGATCCCGGCGGCCCCCATGAGCTCGATGCCCTCGAAGCCGAGCGCGTACACCGGCGCGAACTGGATGAACCCCGCCACGAGCGCCTCGCCCGGGTGCAGGCGCACGCCGGAGATCCAGTCCAGCCGCTGGCTCGAGTGGTGGATCTTGTGGAACCGCCAGCCGAGCGGGATCTGGTGGGCCGCCCGGTGGCCCCAGTAGCCGAAGAAGTCGGAGATGAGGAGCGCCTCGATGCCGAGCAGCAACGGCGGCTGGGACCGCACCATCTCGTGGAACCCCGTCGACGGGACCCATCCGAACAGCCCCATGGTCAGCAGGAACGGCACGATGACGAACACGGCCAGCAGCGGCCCGCTGAGGATGGCGTGCAGCAGGTCCGTGCCCAGCTCGGGGCGAGCCACGGCGTAGTCGTGACGCCTGAACAGCCGCTCGATCGGGCTGAGGATGACGAAGCCGAAGACGATCCCTGCCGCCTCATAGCCCGCGAACACCATCCCGGCCCAGATGGCCGCCGCCAGCAGGATCCGCGGGCGGCGCAGCTGCTTGACCCCCCACCAGACCATCGCCGGGGTACGCGCGAGCGTGCGCAGCAGTCGCCGCGGCAGGGCCGGACGGGGCGGCGCCGGGCCTGCGGCCAGCCGAGGCTGGTCCGGGGCTGACAGGCGGTGCAGTTCGCTCGCGGTGGGTCGCACGACCGGGCCTTTCGGGGCGCTCACCCTCTCTGTCGCTCCGAGGCCCCCGAACGGTTCGCCACGCGTCGGATCCAGGGCTCGGGCCGCCCGGACGTTGACACGGCCGACTGGATGGGCGGTGTTCGCCCGCCGCGAGAAGCTCTACCGAAACTGCACACCAACCGAACCAGCCGCCCACGCAGCAACGGACTCCTCCCAAGAGCCGGCCCGCCGCCGACTCGCCAACAGGGAGAGAACCCATGAAGCGCATCAGCATCCTCATCGGGGTGGTCGGCGCACTGCTCGCCAGCCTCCTCGTCCTGCCCGCCTCCGGCGTCGGTGACACCTCCGACGTCCAGGTCGTCCACGGCGTACCCGGCCTGACGGTCGACGTGTACGTCGACGGCGGCAAGGCCCTGCCCAGCTTCGCGCCGAACACCCGCACGGACGCGATCCCGTTCCCCGCTGGCAGCTACGAGATCAAGGTCGTGCCCGAGGGCGGCGACCCGGCGACGGACGCCGTGATCACCCAGACCGTCGAGGTCCCGGCCGCCGGGCTCGACATCGACCTCGTCGCCCACTACGACGGCAGCGGGACGCCGGTCCTGACCGCGTTCGTGAACGACGTGTCGCCGACCGGCGACAACAAGGCCCGCCTGAACGCGCGCCACACGGCCAACGCCCCCACGGTCGACATCCGCGCGAACGGCGGCATCGTCTTCGGCGGTGTCAGCAACCCCGACGGCGGCACGACCGAGGTCCCCGCGGCCACCTACGACGTGGACATCGTCGCGGCCGGCACCACCAGCGAGGTGTTCCAGGCCGACCTCGCGCTCGCCGAGGGCAAGTCCTACTACGCGTACGCCGTCGGCAACCTCAGCGGCACCACGCCGGACTTCACCGTCTACCTGTTCAGCGAGGAGCTCGGTTCGAAGTCCAGCTCGCGTCTGGCCGGGGCGACGCGCTTCGAGACCGCCGTCGCGATCTCGAAGTCGCAGTTCCCTGAGGGCTCCAACACGGTCTACGTGGCCCGCTCGGACAACCAGGTCGACGCTGTCGCCGGTGGTGTCCTGACCGACGGCCCGATCCTGATCGTGCCGAGCACGGGTGACGTGCCGCAGGTGGTCCTCGACGAGATCAAGCGCCTCGGCGCGAAGAACGTCGTCGCGCTCGGTGGCTCCGCTGCGATCTCCGACGAGGTCCTCGCACAGCTCGTCGGCTGACGCCGGACGCCGGCCGAGTCCCCCCTCACGGCCGGCGGACACCACGGAGGGCGGGCCTGCGGGCCCGCCCTCCGTCGTTGTGTCGCTGCTTCCGTCGTGGGCCTGCTGGGGCTCGAACCCAGAACCAACCGATTATGAGTCGGGTGCTCTAACCCTTGAGCTACAGGCCCGTGCTGGCCGCAGGGTAGGAGCAGGGCGGACCGGGCCCGCACCTCGGGGTCAGTCGCCGTGCGGGGCAAGTGGGCCGGGCAGGTCGAACCCGATCTCGCTGGAGGCGTCGGGGACGAAGAAGCTGCGGTTGCGCCAGGCCTCGAGCCGCGGCGAGGACTCGCCGTCGAGGAAGTCGGTGCGCTCGACGGTCAGGAAGGGCAGCGCGATCGACGCTTCGAGGACGCGCACGTTCCCGCGGGTGTGGACGTGCGTGAACATGTTCGCGTTCGAGCTCGAGATCGAGACCCCGAGGCGATGACCGGCCTCGAACACCCAGTCGTTGCCGTACAGGTCGAGCGACAGCTCCTGGCCGCCGAGACCGCGGACGAGTGAGACGGCCCGCGAGACGAGCGTCGTGCCAGCGGGGCCGATGTCGTAGACGTTGACGGCGATGTTGGAGTGAGGCCGCTCGGCGAAGACGGTCAGGTCGATGGTCGGCTCGCCGGAGAGCCACACGTCGTGGGCCAGGGGGGCCGAGACGGACCAGAGCGCATCGCCGTTGGGTGCGTTCTCGCGGAAGCCGCCGTCATCGACGTAGCTGCCGACGTTGAGGTCGGTGATGAAGCGCCGCATGTCGGCCGGGGGCCACTGCTCCTCGCCCCGGTAGCGGCCGAGGTTGTCCTGGACGGCGATCGTCGGGTCCGCGACCTCGGGCTGGATGCCCTTGAGGTGGAGGTCGAGGAAGCGCATGGCCTCGTCGATGAAGGTGTCGCGACCGGTGAGGTATCGCTCGCCGCTGCGGTCCCAGCCGCGGTCGTGGTCGAACTGGCCGAACCACGCGCGGTGACCCTCGCCGGCCATCCCGTTCCAGTACTTGAAGGCGAGGTCCGGGAGCGTGTTGGTCTCGAGGAAGCCCTGTGTCAGGAACAGCGGCGTGGTCTGGCCGTCGCTGGGCGGCAGCAGGTTTCGCTCGGCCCAGTAGATCGAATCGGGGGTGTCGGTCTGCGAGCCGGCGAGGTTGACGCCGTAGCACCAGACCTGCGGGGCGGAGAAGAGGTGGTACTGGGGGTCGTCGTTGACGCTGCCGGGCTTGGCATCGATCGCCTGGAAGAGAGCGATCGTCGCCGGGGAGTTCAGGCACTTCCGCACGCCGTTGTTGTAGAGGTAGTTGTAGCCCGCGAAGACCGGCTCCATCGAGACGACCGCGGCGAGCCCCTCCGGCTGCTGGGCGATGCCCATGAGGCCGGTCCAGCCGTCGTAGGACTTGCCGAGGAGCGCGACCTTGCCCGTGGACCAGGGCTGGGACGCGGCCCACTCGACGGCGTCCCTGACGGCCGTCTGCTCGCGGATGCCGCCCCAGTCGTTGCAGCCGGACGACCCGCCGTTGCCGGGCAGGTCCACCATCACGTAGGTGTAGTCCTGCTCCAGCGCCCCTGACAGGTCGAGGAAGTCGAAGAAGCGCGCGTTCACACCGGTGTTGAACGGGTCCACGTCCGTGGTCGAGCCGTTGTGGTTGAGGTAGGGGCTGACGGTCAGGATGACCGGCGTGGGGTTGGCGTCGCTGAGGTCGTAGCCCCTGGGGCGCAGGACGTCGGCGTGGAGCATCCCGCTGTTGTCGACGCAGTTCGCCCCGACGGGCGTGCCGGCGCAGGCGCCGCTCGCGGACGCGAACCAGGTCTCGAAGTAGTCGGCGTCGCTGCGCTCGGCGAGCTGCTGGCGGCGCGCGTCCTCGCGGGTCAGGACGCTCGGGGTGGCGAAGGCGAGTGCGAGTGCGAGGACGGCCGCCAGCGTGATGGCGGCAGGGGTCGTGGCGGCGCTGCGCCTGGCGGTGTGCACGCGGCGTTCCTCAGGTCGTCGCACGCCGGGATCGCCGGCGTGGCGGTCACCAGAGGTGTTCGCCGCCGGGCCCGTGCATCCCTGCGGGTCAGGCGGGCGTCGCGCCGGCCTTGCGGAGCAGGTCGAGGGCCTGCTGGCGCTCGTCGAGCACCATGAGCAGGAGGAGGTCGCCCGCCTCCGCCCACGCCAGGGCCTGCCTCACGCCTTCGAGCGGGGAGGGGGCCGTTTCCAGGACGTCCGGTGGTGCGCCGAGGCCGCCGAGGTGCTCGGCGATGAGCCGGGGTATCTCGCCCGGCTGGCGGCCCCGGAGGTAGTTGGGGACGTCCATCGCAACGATGCGATCGGGTGCCGTGGCCCAGACGGTGTCGACGAGGTCGCGGATCGAGGCGTCGCTGCGATCGCCGGCCTGGCCGAACATCACGAGGCGCCGTTTCGCCGGCATCCGGCCCGCCGTCTCGGCGATCGCCGCCATGCCGGCCGGGTTGTGCGCGAAGTCGACGACGATGCGGGCACCGTCGAGGTCGAAGACGTTGGCGCGACCCGGGTTGTCGTCTCCGTCGCCACGGAAGGCGCGCAGGCCCGCGGCGATCGTCGCCGGTTCGAGGCCGAGTCGGCGTGCGGCCCCGACGACGCCGAGCACGTTGGCCACGTTGTGCCGGGCCGCGCCGCCCAGGGTCGCCGGGACGTCCGCGACCGCGACGACCCCGAGGTCGCCCGCCGATGTCCGCTCCACGACCTCGCCGTCGCGGACGACCCAGGCCGTGCCTCCCGCCTCGACGTGCTCCGCGACCACGGGGTTCGACGACCGCAGGCTCGTCCAACCCAGCGGGACGTCGTCCGGGGCGTGCGCGACCAGCATCGGGTCGTCGGCGTTGAGGATGAGCAGGCCATCGTCGTGGATCGCCCGCCCGAGCAGGAGCTTGGCCTCGGCGAGATCGTCGAGGGTCTCGATCCCGTACTCGCCGAGGTGGTCGTCCGCGATGTTGGTCACGATGGCGACATCCGCCCGCTCGACGGGCAGGCCACGTCGGAGCATGCCGCCACGGGCCACCTCGAGCACGGCCGCTTCGACGCCGGCGTGCCGCAGCAGGGTGCGGGCACCACCGGGCCCCGAGTAGTCCCCGCGGTCCACGACCTCGTCGCCGACGTGGATGCCGTCGGTCGACGTGAGGCCCGCAGCGATGCCGGCGGCCCGCAACACGCGCGCGAGCATGCGCACGGTCGTGGACTTCCCGTTGGTGCCGGTCACGAGGACGACCGGTACGGCCTGACGGGCATCCCACTCGACGTCGTCGGGGGACGGGAGGTCGCCCCACGCCCACGTCTTGGCTGCTCGCCCGAGGCCGAGCGAGACCTCCTCGTCGTCCCACAGCAGGGGGACACCGCGCTCCTCCGCGGCCTCCGCGAGGGCCAGCAGTGCGGGGTTCGCCTCCTTCGCGAGCTCCTCCCGCAGGGCCTCGACCCGCCCTTCGACGCCGGGCAGCCCGCCACCCATGACGTCGGCGACCGTCGCCTGCCAGGCGAGGTCGTTGATGTCGGTCGCGGCGTAGAGGACGTCGATCGGGGCGGAGAACGCGAGGGCGGCGCCCCCGGGGTGCGGCCGGACCCCGAAGCGTGGCGCGGGGAGGCCGACGCGTGCGCAGAGGTCGGTGACGTGGTGTCGCCAGCGCTCGACGGTCTCGTCGAGGCCCACGCCGTCGACCACGACCTCGATGACCGCCCCGGCACCGTGCAGCAGCAGGTTCGGGCCGGTCAGCCGTCGGCTGTCCGTGACGTCGAGGTGCACCTCAGTCCTCCGACTCGAAGACGAGTCGCACACCTCGTTCGTCGCGGACGATCCGTGACTCGTCGAGCAGGCTGGCCTCGAGCGGGCTCTCGTCCTCGACGAGGCTCACGGCGGGGGGAGCGGGCTCGCCGCGCTGTGGCTCGGTCCCCGAGTCGAAGTGGATGATCTGCTTCCACGTCCGGGTGATCTCGTCGCCGAAGACCAGGACGAGGTCGCCGGCTCCCGCCGAGCGGAGCGCGTGGTCGACGGCTTCCCGCTCGTCCGGGATGATCGTGATGGCGTCCTCGGCGACCCCTTCGGCGAGCAGCACCTCGCGCTGCAGCGCCGGGACCTCGTCCTCGCCGCGGCCCCGCCGGTTGTCATCGGCCTTCAGCACGTAGCGGTCGAAGTGGCCGGCGACCAGTCGTGCGATCTCGCGGATGTCCTCGTCGCGACGATCTCCGGGTGCGGTCACGACGACGGCCCGCTCGGCGTCGACGTCGAGCCGGGCGACGGT
>JBFHRB010000100.1:0-11454 GCA_041591915.1 Nitriliruptorales bacterium | reverse complement strand
TGCCAGCGCGAGTGGGAGGTCCGGCTCGATCTGCAGGTCGAGCCGATGGTCGTCCGAGGCGAGCACGGTCTGTTCGGCGACCGCGATGATGGTGTCGGAGATCTGGACGGGCACCAGGCTGTACTGGAGCTCGGTGCGCTCGGACTTGGTCGCGTCGAGCACCTCGTCCATGAGCGTGGTCAGGTGGGTCGTGTTCCGCTTGATGGTCCGCAGGAACTCGGCCCGCTTCTCGGGGGGCAGGGAGTCGCCGTGGCGCTCGAGGATGTCGGCGAACCCGGCGATCGCCGTCATGGGCGTACGCAGCTCGTGGGTCAGGATGCCGAGGAAGTCGTCCTTGATCTCGTCGAGCTCGCGGAGCTCCCGGATCGTGCGTTCCTCGGTCTCCGCGAGGTGCGCGTTCTCGATGGCCACGGTCGCCTGCGTCCCGAGGAGGCGCAGGGTGTCGTACTCCTCGGACAGCAGGATCCGTTCGGGGTCGCGTGAGACCAGGCCGACCAGGCCGATGAGGGCGATGCCGCGCCGGATCGGCATCACGATCACCTGGCGGGCTTCCTGGTCGACCGAGCGACACACGTCGAGCAGGACGCCGTGGGGGTCGACCGCGGTCGGGCCCTCCAGCGTGCCAGCGAGTTCGGAGAGCTGCTCGGACACGAGCTCGGTCCCGTCGTCGGCGTCGGGCCCGAGGGAGGAGCGCCGGACCCACTTGTCGCCGGCTCGCAACTCGAGCACGAACCCCGCGTCGACGCCCATGAGCTGCATACCCGCGGCGATGATCCCGTCGAAGACCCCCGAGGTTCGGCGCTCCGCGGTGATGTTGGCCCCCAGGCTGGCGAGGCTGCGCAGTCGGTCCGTCTCGTCGACGAGCCGCCGCATGGCCACGTCGAGGCGTGAGGCCAGGATGCCGACGCCCATCGCGACGAAGAGGAGGATGCCGACACCCCAGGGGATGGCGCCGATCCAGGCCGCGGGGTCCTCGCGGGTCGGAAGGCGCAGGACCTGCTCGATCGTGTAGGCCCCGGCCGCGTAGACCCACGTTCCCATCGACCCGCGGAACTGCTCGCGCATCGCCCCTTCGATGATCGGGAAGGTGGCGAGCGGCCACATGCGCGTGTCCTCGTCGAACCCGAAGAGGACCATCACGACGACGACGCACGTGGTGTCCAGAGCCGTGGCGACGACGCCCCAGCGTCGAAGTGCCTCCGCGTCGTTGCCGCGCGTCATGCGCATCGACACCAGGTTCGTCGCGAGGAGCACCGCCGCGACGCCGAAGGCCACCGGCCAGCGAGGGAAGGGCAGGGGTCCGCCGGCCGAGGGCGTGAAGAGGGCGAACTGGAGGAAGGCGAACGGGATCGCGAGCCAGCGCACCCGTCGGACGCTCACCTCGACGTCGCGGCGGCGTGCGGAGTAGGGCGGCAGCTCCTGCCGCTCAGCCGTTGGTCTCGCTCGGAATCTCGTTGGTCTCTCGCTCGCGTGTCGCGGCACGCTGTCGTAGCGGGAACCAGACGCTGAACGTGGAGCCGAGCCCGGCCTCCGAGTGGACGCCGACCCTGCCCCCCATCGCTTCGGCCAGTACCCGGGTCAGGTACAGGCCGAGGCCCGTCCCCTTGATCCTGCGTCCAGTCGGCAGCCGCGTGAACTTCTGAAACAGATGGGGCTGGAGCTCGGTCGGGATGCCGAGCCCGTCGTCCTGCACGTCGACGCGGACCTGGTCGACCTCCTGGTGCAGGGTGATGCGGACGCGGCCGCCCTCGGGGGAGTACTTGACGGCGTTGCTGACGAGGTTGTGGAAGATCTGCCGGACGCGGTCCTCGTCGAGGTGCGCCTCGGGGAGGCCTTCCTCGATGTTGAGCTCCAGCGTGTGGCTCTCGGCCGTCGCGAGCTCCTCGCGTGCGACCTGGGTGAGGACCTCCCCGACGTCGATGTTCCGCGGGCGCAGCGGGAGGTCCGTGTGCTCGGCCCGGCTCGCGTCGAGCACGTCCTCGACGAGCCGCGCCAGCCGAAGCGTCCCGCGGTGCATGGCGGCGAGGAACTGGTCGCGCTGCTCGTCGGTCAACTCTGGCCAGCGAGTCTGCAGGAGGTCGGCATACCCGGCCATCGCCGTCATCGGCGACCGGAGTTCATGGGTCAACACGCCGACGAACTCGTCCTTCATCTCGTCGATGGCCTGGAGTTCGCGGATCGCCTGCGACTCGTGCTCGTGCTGGCGGACGTTCGCAACGGCGGCCGAGGCCTGGAGCGCGAGGAGCGAGATGGTCTGGCGATCCGCGGGCGTGGGGTCCGACAGCACGCCCCGGCGGTCCGTCGCCAGGATCAGGCCGAGCAGCTCGTCGCCCTCGCGCAGGGGGATGGCGAGGACATCCGTCGTGCCGGGGACGACCATCTTCGCCCGCTCGGCCAGCTGGCCGTGCAGTTCGATGATCGACGGGCCGGTCAACGCGCCGACCAGGCGCGTGTACGCCGGGACGTGCTCACGTGCACCGAGGTCCGTCTCCCGCGTCCCGCGGGCGTGTACCAGCGTCCAGTCGTCCGCGCCTTCGTAGACGTACGTGCCGCCTGCCGTCGCCCCGGTCAGTGCGAGCGTCGTGTCGAGGACCTCGCTCAGGACCTCGTCGAGGCTCGTGCCCATCGTGAGCTTGGTCCCGACCTCGGCGAGGTGGCCCAATCGCTCGGCCAGCGCCTCCGATCGGTCGCGCTCGCGGCGCAGCCGGCCGGCGAGGGAGCCCGCGGTCGTGGCGACGATGAACAGGATGCCGGCGGCGTACACCCAGGAGGAGACGAAGCTCCCGGGGTTCGCGCGCCCGGCCAGTCGCCAGGCCTCCAGGGCGACGTGGCCGGCCGTCGAGACGCCCCAGACCCACATCGCGCCAGCGGTGCCGTGTCGGAACGCGCCTTCGAGGATCGGGACCACGAGCAGCGGCCAGAACCGCGACGTGGGGTCCGCCCCGAACACGGCCAGGACCGACAGCACGACGGCCGTGTCGATCGCGAGCTCCGCCATGCCCACCGCACGCAGCGACGCGGGGTGGCGCGTCTCGGCCCGCCACGAGAGGACGTTCGTCGCCACCAGGACGCCGGCGAGCCCGAGGCCGAAGGGGACCTGCCCGATCGCCAGCTCGACGCTCTCGGGCGCGCGGAAGAGCACGACGAGGAGCAGCGTGATGGGCAGGCCGAGCCAGCGCATCCGCCGGATCGACCGTTCGACGGCGATCCGATGGTCGCGCCGTGTGCGCGGGGCCAGGGTCTGCATGATGGGGCGGCGAGCTCCAGTTGAGCGCCACTACCATAAGGCCGAGCGAGCTCTGCGGCTCGCTTCTCCACCGCCGGTCGGTGGCCGTCTCGCCTCTCTGGCCGCTGAACCTCGGGCGGAAAGAACCGACACGTCAGACGTACCGACCTTGGAGCCGGGTGTCATGAGCATCTCCTTCCAGCTCAGCGCGGAGCAGCAGGAGTTCCGCAGCGTCGTGAAGCGGTTCGCCGACGAGGTCATCGCCCCGGTGGCCGACGAGTTCAACGCGACCAAGACCTTCCCGGTCGACATCGTGCGGCAGATGGGCGAGCTCGGACTGTTCGGGGTGCCGTTCCCGGTCGAGTACGACGGCATGGGCGGCGACCTCTTGACGCTGTGCCTGGCGATCGAGGAGATCGGCCGCGTCGACCAGTCGCTCGGCATCACGCTCGAGGCCGCGGTCGGCCTCGGCGCCACGCCCATCGCCGAGTTCGGGTCGGAGGACCAGAAACAGCGCTGGCTGCCCGAGCTGTGTCGTGGCGAGCGCCTCGGTGCCTTCGGCCTGACCGAGCCCGGCGGCGGCTCGGACGTCTGGGGCAGCACGAAGACCCGCGCCGTCGAGGACGGCGGTGACTGGGTCATCAACGGCTCGAAGGTCTTCATCACCAACGTCGGGACCGAGATCACCTCGGTCTGCACGCTCACCGCGTGGACCGGCGAGAACGAGATGACGTCGATCATCGTGCCGATCGACACGCCCGGCTTCACGGTCCAGCCGGCCTACCGCAAGGTCGGCTGGCACGGGTCGGACACGCACGAGATCACCATGGAGGACGTGCGCGTCCCCCTCGAGAACACGCTCGGCGAGCGCGGAGCCGGGTTCCGGCAGTTCCTGGCAACACTCGACGACGGACGCATCGCCATCAGCGCACTGGCGGTCGGCCTCATCCAGGGGTGCGTGGACGAATGCGTGCGCTACGCCAACGATCGCGAGGCCTTCGGCAAGCCGATCGCCAAGCAGCAGGCAGTCGCGTTCAAGGTCGCCGACCTCGAGGTCGCGGCCCAGACGGCCCGCTGGATGTACTACGACGCCGCCTGGCGGAAGAACGAGGGCCTTCCCTACAAGAAGGAGGCCTGCATCGCCAAGCTCTACTCCTCCGAGCGAGCGGTCGAGGCGGCGCGCCAGGCGTGCCAGGTCTTCGGGGGCTACGGGTTCATGACGGAGTACCGCGTCGGCCGCTTCTACCAGGACGCCAAGATCCTCGAGGTCGGCGAGGGGACCTCGGAGGTGCAACGCATGCTGATCGCGCGCGAACTCGGGGTCGGCTGAGGTGGCCGACCAGTACACGTCGCGTGTGGCACTGCTGCTCGACGAACCCGTCGAGCACGTCGGCGAGGTCGTCAAGCTCGCCAAGCGCGCCGGGGACATCGACCGCGCCGCCCCCGTCCGTGGCGACGCGGCGTCGGCGCAGGAGGTCCACTGGGGCGGTCGGATGCAGAAGGGCGTCATCCGCCGGGTCGACGACGACCACGACGGCGCGCCCCTGCTCCGAACCGAGATGTACATCGGTGGCGATGGCCTGAAGCCCGGCATGCGCCGGCAGGCCCAGCTGCTGCAGGCCCTGGCACGCCAGCTGCGTGGGCGGGTCCGCGGGCTGCGCGACCTGAGTGCGATGCAGGACCGCGACGAGGCGTGGATGAACCGGCTGGCCGTCGGGGCCGTCGAGCAGGCGGACGCGATCGTCGCGCGGATCGAGGGCGAGGGAACGTGGTGGGTGCGCACCCACGGCGCGGCGCGCTTCGACGTCCCCGACCTCGAGCTGTACGGCCTCAAGACCCACCAGACCGAGGCTGCCGTGGTGGCGCTGCAACACGTCCACCGGCAGCTCCTCCTGGAGGGCGGGCTGAAGGCCGACCTCGACCTCCCGGACGGGACGGCCGCCTACCTCGTCCCCGTCACGGAGTCGTGGCGCGACCTGCCCCTGGACTGGCCGGGGATCGGCCAGGCGGGACGCGACCGAGGTCCTGGGCTCGACGGCCCGCGCGCAACCCTGTCCGTCCTGCACAAGCCGCGCTTCGGCAAGTACAGGCGTGACTACCAGGGCGTCCTCGACCGGCTGGCCTGAGGCGGACGGTCAGTCCTGGGGCTCCTCGGGCTCGTACCACTCGCCCTCCTCGCCCTCGGGCCGATCGTCGCCCGCAAGGCTGCGCAGCATCGGGGCGCCCTCCTCGGGTCCGATCGCGAGCAGTCGGTCCTCGGCCTGGACCTGGCGAGACGAGCGCGGTCGGTAGATCCAGCGGTCGTTGCGCTCGATCGCCAGGACCTCCATGCCGGTGCGCGTGTGGATCTGCAGCTCCGACAGCGTCCGACCGTCGACCTCCGAACCCGCGGCGACCAGGGCCTCGCACACGATCTCATCGGCCTCCGACAGCGCCTGGGCGATGATCGGGTGGGGCGGATCGTCGCTCTCGGCGAGGCGGGTCATGGACTGGGCCGAGTCGACGATGCGCTCCGAGGCGGCGGCCATGTGCAGCAGGCCCCGCAGCTCCTCCGGGTCCTCCATCTCCGCGGCCGCCCGGAGGACCCAGCCCTCGAGCTGGTGGTTGAGGTCGTCGCTGCGGTCCTCGATCCGGCTCACCTCGGTGGCCAGGCTCCGGTCGCGCAGGAGGATCGCGGAGTACGCGAGGCCGACGGCCACCTCGCTCGCGTTCTTGAGCTCGATCATCAGGTCGACCGCGCGGTCGAGGTTCGACAGCGCCTTGGCCGGTGGTGGGGGCGGGAACTCGTGCGGCGTGCCGCCGGCGAGCTCACGTGCCCGGTCGACACCTTCCGGTGGTCCCTGCAGGAAGAGGACGTCCCCACGCCGGAGCACCTCGTCCCCGTCGAGCTCGAACAGCCAGTCGACGTCGCGCCGGACGGCGATGACCCACATGCCGGTGTTCGCCGGCAGGGCCAGGTCCGACAGCGGCTTGCCCGTCAGCTCGTTGTCATCGCGGATCTTGACCCGCGCGACGACCTCGGCCGCGTGCCGGAGGTCGTCCCGCAGCTCGCGGGGGACGCCCAGGTCCTTCAGCACGACCCGGGCGATGTCCTCGGCCGCGTCCGCGATGCCCTCGATGGACACCGCGAGGGACAGCACGCCCGCGAGTGACTCGGCGTCGTCGACCGTACGGGCGGCGAGCATGCAGACCGTCCGGAGCTCGACGAGCGCCTCGTCGACCTTCCGCTCCAGCTCGAGGACCTCCTCGGCGAGGTCGTCGTCACCGAAGAAGATGGCGGCGTACGCGAGGTCGACCATCAGCTCGGCGGCGTCCTTGGCCCCGACCAGCAGTTCCTTGACGGTCCTTCGTCGTTCACGCATGGGTCAGCTCACTCCCACGATTGCCAGGGCCGCCACGAGACAGAGCATCCCGAGGAAGTCCATGGTGGATGTCACGATAGGTATGGCGTGGTTGTCCGGGTCGAGTCCGAACCGGTAGGTGGCCGTCGCGGCCGTGTAGGCGGTGACGGCGAGGAAGACGCTGCCCAGCATCCCGCCGAGCAGCGTGACGAGTGTCAGCTGCCAGAGCGGCGGCGGTGCGAAGCCGAAGGCCAGCGCCGCTGCCCAGGTGATCACCCCGACGAAGATGTAGATGACGAACGCCAACAGGAACGTGACGGAGAAGTCGAGCACGGCGTCCCGCCCCGGCATCCGTCGCGGCTCGATGAGGCCGAGGTGCAGCTTCGACGTGAGGCGGCTGGAGAGGATGCCCCCGAGCGATCCGAACAGGGCGACGAACGGCGGGAAGAGGACGAGCAGCGTCGGCGTCGCCAGGAACACGTCCTCGCGCGAGCCGATCACGATGCCGGCGAGGACACTGACGGCCGCAGCACCCGAGAGGATCAGGGTGGACTCGCGCACGATCGACCGGATGTCCGCCCGCTCGTGCCGCCATCCGAACACGACCAGCGCGATGCCAGCGACGAACGAGAGCACGGCGAGGGCGACGGTCAGGATCCGTATCTGGGTCAGGGAGGCGGCGATGAGCAGCGCGGGGATGGTGACGAGGTCGCCCGTTGCCGTGATCGCGGGTGCGCCGACGTCGTCCATGTCCCACCCACGTGTGTAGGCGGCGCGTGCCAGCGTGAGCGTCACGAACAGCAGCAGCAGCGAGGCGAGTGCCCCACCCGCGACGGAGACGACGACGAGGTCCCACAGCGGGGCGGCGGGGATCCCGAGGGCGGCGCTGAACAGCTTGGCGAGGACGGCCGCCTCGATGGACGTGGCGACGGTGAGGACGCCGACGGCCTGGACCTGGCGCCACAGGTAGCCGCCACGTTCCAGCGACATCTCGAAGAGGCCCGTGTGGATCGCCGTCCCCAGGCGCGCACCGAACGCCCCGAACGTCGCTCCTCGCATCGCGATCGCGGCCGGGATGAGGACGAGCAGCCCCGGCAGGGACTCGATCTGGCCGTCCGCGGAACCGAGTGTCAGGCCCGCGGCCAGGTCGGCGAGGGCCGCGACGACGAGTGCGGCGAGCCCACGCCAGACGCTGCGGTGCTCCTGGCGCCAGTACGAGGTGACCGTCGTGATCGGCAGGCCGAGCAGCGCGAACAGCCGCGCCAGTGGCGCGGGCAGCTGGGGGGGCTTGCGCTCGGCCAACGGGTGCGCCGGTCGTCGTGCGGCTCGGGTGCTGCTGGTGCGGGCGGAGCGTAGGTCCGGGCGGTGGGTCCGTGCCGTGGGGTGTGGTCACGTGAGCCAGGTGCCCACGCCCTCGCCGTCGGCCACATCCCGTGGGACGCCCCGGAGCAGGACGGTGTTGCGGCCCGAGCGGAGGGCTGCCGCCGCGGCCGGCAGCCACACCGCAGCGTCGCTCGTCGCGACGCCGAGGCGGCCGTGCCCGTGCTCGGTCGTCAACAGGTCCGCCTGCGTCCAGCGTCGCGCACCCACCGTGAGCGCGGGGAGTGCGCCGTCAGCGGTGGCCGGGGGTGGCTGGTCCGGGAACGCCTGGACCTCCGTCGCCCAGGACTGACCCTCGTCCGCCGTACCGTCCGGGTGGTGCCCGTAGCGGTAGGTGGCGGGGCCACCGGGTTCGGCAACGGACTCGTGCACCACGGCCAGCTCGAACGGCGCCGTGTCGACGACGTGGCCGCCGCACCACCACACGGCCAGGCACACGGCGAACGGCAGCCACCCCGTCGGCCCGGCGACGAGCACCCGGTCGCCCGGGCCGAGGTCGTGGTCGAGCTGCAGGAGATGCGCGCCCTTGGCCGCCCACTGGTGCAGCGACACGAACGACTGCTCCTCGCGACCCACCTCGGACAACACCGTCAGGGCGGGGCGGTGGCCGAGGTCGCGGGCGCTCACCGTGAGCGCTGCCGCGACGTCGTCCGCGGGTGCGGGACGAGACATGCCGAGCTGCACCGCGAGGCCTCCAGCCAGGGAATGGACGAAGCGCCGGATGCTAGCCTCCGCCGCTGCGTCGCCCGTTCCCCTCAGTGGACCGTCCGCGCTCCGTCGAACCGGGATGCTGCCCTCGTGACGGGACCTCGTAGCCCGCTCTTCACCTCCGCTCGCCGCGCTCCGCGTGGCGGGTGGCGTCGCGCCGCGCGGATCGTCGGGATCGTGCTCGTCGCCGGCGCGCTGGTCGCCCTCGCGACGATCCTCTTCCTCTGGCGCTACGCGGATTCGCAGATCGATCGGATCGACCTGCCGGCCCTGGCCAAGGACGCCCAGACCGACGCCCAACTCGTCGAGCCGACGCCCGACACCCTGAACGTCCTCATCGTCGGCACGGACTCCCGTGAAGGCCTGTCCGAGGAGGAGCTCCTCCGCCTTGGGACCGAGGAGGTGGACGGCAACCGCACCGACACGATCATGCTCGTCCAGGTCGCCCCCGCCCGGCCTCGCGCGGTCGTCGTGTCGTTCCCGCGGGACCTTCGCGTCGACGTGCCGGGGGAGGGGGTCGCCAAGATCAACGGCGTCCACAACCTCGGCGGTCCGAACCTGCTGGCCCAGACCGTGCAGGGCTACACCGGCGTCGCCATCGACCACTACGTCGAGGTGGACATCGCCGGGTTCGTCCAGCTGACGGATGCGATCGGTGGGGTCGAGGTCTGCCTCGAGAGTGCGATGGAGGACGTCTACGCCGCCGTGGACCTGCCTGCCGGCTGCAGCCTCCTCGACGGCTACCAGGCGGCCGGGTTCGTCCGTGCTCGCCGAACGGTCGACAGCTTCGGGCGCGACGACTTCGGACGGATCGCCCGCCAGCAGTACTTCATCGGCCAGGCCATGGACAAGGTGACCAGCGCCGGGACGTTGCTGAACCCGGTGAAGCTCAAGAACCTGATCGACGTCGTCGCGGACTCGATCACGACCGACAAGGACCTCAGCGCCACCGACATGCTGCGTCTCGCCAACGCGCTCAAGACGATCGGCCTCGAGGACGTCGAGATGCGCATGGTGCCGGGCTTCTGGAAGGCGCCGTACATCTACGCGTACCCCGAACAGGCGGAGGCCCTGTTCCAGTCGCTGCGAGACGGCACCTCACTGCCAGACGTCGGGTTGACCCAGCCGGATGAACTCGTTGCCAGCGACGTCAGCCTGGCGGTCCTCAACGGCGTCGGGTCCGAGGGGCTCGCGGCGCAGTTCGGATCGTTCATCGAGGCCCGCGGATTCCGCGTGCTCGAGGTCGGCAACGCCGACAGCTTCGAGTACACCAACGTGGTCGTCACCTTCACCGAGGAGAACCGCCCGAAGGCCGAACTCGTGGCGGAGTTCGTGCCGGGTGCGGAGTTGCGGGTCGTGCCCTCGATCGACCTCGACGTGGACGTCCTCGTCGTGGTCGGCAGCGACTGGTCCGCGGGCCAGTGACCGGCTCGCCGGCGCCGGTGATGCCGCGGCGCCGGTCGCGCCGTCGGGCCGTCGTGCTCGTCGCACTGGCGCTCCTCGTCGGGGTGGTCGCGGCTGCCGTGATCTACGCGTACCGCGTCTACCGCGTCGCGGACGAGGGTGTCACTCGTGTGCCCGTCCGACCGCTGACCGAGCAGGCCGAGGGCGAGCCGCTCAACATCCTGATCGTCGGGTCGGACTCCCGCGACGGCCTGACGGAGCGCCAACTCACGGAGTACACCCTCGGGCTCCCGGGCGAGGTCGACGGGCAGCGGTCCGACACGGTGCTCCTCGTGTCGATCCTCGGCGACCGGTCGGGCGCCAGCATCGTCTCGTTCCCGCGCGACCTCTACGTGCTGGAGGGTGAGAGCACGCCGAAGCTGACCGAGGTGTTCGACGGAGGTCCCGACAGCGTCGTGGAGGTCGTGCAGACCAACACGGGCATCCCCATCCACCACTACGTCGAGGTCTCCATCCCCGGATTCATCTCGGTGATCGAGACCCTCGAGACCGTCACGATCTGCCTGGAGGAGCCACTCACCGACCTCCGATCGGGAGCGCGGCTCGACGCTGGCTGCCAGGAGATGGGCTCGCGGGAGGCACTCGCGTACGTCCGCTCCCGGTCGGGCGATCGCGGCGACTTCGAGCGGATCGAGCGCCAGCAGAAGTTCCTGCGGGCGGTCCTGCGGCGGCTCGTCGACACCAGGATGCTGCTCGACCCGGCGAAGCTGCTCCGCACGGCAGAGGTCGTCGGTGAGAAGATCACGACCGACGAGGGTCTCGATGCCCGAACGGCCGTCGACCTCGCGCTCGAGCTGCGCGAGCTCGTCAGCGGCGAGGTCCCCATGGCGGCCGTCCCGAGCTACCTGCAGACGATCCGGGGCAAGAGCTTCGTCGTCGGCTACGGCCCGGGAGTCCGGTCGATCTTCGCGTCGATCCGCACCGGCGAGCCCCTCGCCCCGCGCGGCACCCCGGAGGAGCGGGCGGCGTCGCGCGTCGTGGTCTGGACCGCAGGCGAAGGACGCGCCGCGGACCTCGTCGTCCGCACCCTCCGGTGGAGCGGCTTCGACGTGCGGTCCGCGGGACGGGGCCCGGTCGACGGCGCCGAGGTCACTAGGGTCTACGTCGTGCCCGGGCACGAGGATGCCGCCCTCTGGGTCGCGGCGACGCTCGGTGCCCCGCGCCTCCCCTTCCCGGCGGACACCGACCCCCCCGAGGGCGCCTCCGTGGTGGTCGTCGCCGGCCCTGACGCGACGACCTGATGACCCAAGGAACGACACGATGAAGGCACTGGTTCTGGCCGGAGGCTCCGGAACCCGTTTGCGGCCGATCACGCACACGTCCGCCAAGCAACTC